>CAZFHZ010000032.1:0-32528 GCA_964519015.1 uncultured Gemmatimonadota bacterium
ACCGAATCGTAGCCGGCCTTCGCCAACCGACGCCTGCCGACATCAGGCGCTCGGACAAGGCGCTGGTCGATGAGTTGCAGCGATGGCCGGACTGGAAGAGCGCCCTTCGCCTTATTCTTCTCGGCGTGGCAGGTCGTCCCGCGCGGAAGGCCCTGAGCCGCGAGGTGGCCCGCTTCCTGTGCCTGCTGTTGACTTGTACCGGCTCGACGGTTGCCGAAGAAATCGCTGTCATGGATGCCCGCGTTGAGTTTGAGCGGGCGGCCCTCGCGCTGGCCCGATGGACCGACTGGACCGGCGATGAAGGCCCGGTCCGGCGTCACTGGGACAAGCTCACCGCCCTGGCCGAGTACCTCCTGCGGCCCGACCATCACCACCTTCCTTCCGGGATGCTCTGGAGCGCCCGCGAGTTCTGGGAACGGCATGCCGGTCTGGGGATCGAACCAGGGCTGGAACTGATCTACCAGGTCTACACCGTGGTCGGACTGCGGGCGGCCGCCTCGCTGGCCACTCGGCTGGGCCATACGGCCGAGGCGGAGCGCTGGGCGAGGGAGGCTGGACGGCTCCTTCAGGCCGTGCTGGAGGATCCCACCTGGCGGCTCCACGATGAGGGCGGTTTCTTCAAGCGGCGGGGGCTCGACGGCCGGCGCCAGGACACGATCGAACCCGGCCCCCTCTCTGGGCTGCCCGCCGGCCTGCCGCTCACCTCGGCCGGCCCGCACCGGCTCGATCCCGACACGAGCGCCGCCCTGCCGATCGCGCTGCGCGTGGTGGATCCCAGCTCGGAGCTGGCCGGCCGCACCCTCGAAGGTCTGGAGTGCCTCTGGAACCAGGCCTGGACGGGGGGCGGCTACGGCCGCTACCACGTCTCGAGCGAGCCCGACTCCCCGGGGGCCTGGCCTTTCCCCTCTCTCTTCGTGGCCCGTGCCTATCACGAGCGAGGGGAGTGGGCCCGGGTCCGGCGCATCCTGGAATGGCTCGGCGCTTCCCCGGGCTCGGAGGCCGGCGCCTGGTTCGAGAACCACGGGCTGCGGATGGCGCCCCCCTTCCCCCAGGTGGGCATCCCCCCCTGGACCTGGGCGGAGGTGCTCGAGGTACTGGTCCACCACCTGGCCGGGGTGCGTCCGGGCCCCGAGGACCTGCTCCTGCGTCCCCGTCCCCTGCCCGGGACCGAGCGGATCACCGGGAGTCTGCCGCTGCGCGGCGGCCGGCTCCACCTCGACCTGCGTTTTATCCCTGGAGTGGAACCCGCCTGGCAGTCGAACGCGGAGCTGGTCGCGGAGGGAGAGGCCGAAGTGCGGTTGCGCTACCCGAGCGGCGACCTGGTGGTGAGCGCTTTACTGCCCGTAGCCCCGGAGGACGTATGAACC
The DNA here is from genome assembly GCA_964519015.1 of uncultured Gemmatimonadota bacterium. Lineage (GTDB taxonomy): Bacteria > Blakebacterota > Blakebacteria > Blakebacterales > CAYUVJ01 > CAZFHZ01. The sequence goes on from CAZFHZ010000032.1 coordinate 1,368, forward strand.
CGCCCCCCCTCTTCCTGGTCTGCAACGCCCACCTCGATCCGGTCTGGCTCTGGGAGTGGGAGGAGGGGATGGGGGAGGCGCTGGCCACCTTCCGGACCGCCGCCCGCTTCTGCGAGGAGCAGGAGGGATTCGTCTTCTGTCACAACGAGGCCCTCCTTTACGAGTGGGTCGAGGAGCACGAACCCGACCTCTTCGCCCGCCTGCGCGAGCTGGTGGCCGCCGGGCGCTGGCACGTGATGGGGGGCTGGTACCTGCAGCCCGACTGCAACCTCCCCTCGGGGGAGTCGCTGGTCCGCCAGATCGTGGTCGGGAAGCGCTACTTCCGGGAGAAGTTCGGGGTGGAGCCGCGGGTGGCGGTCAACCTCGATCCCTTCGGGCACAGCCGGGGGCTGGTGCAGATCCTGGCCCGGAGCGGCTACCAGGGGTACCTCTTCTGCCGCCCCGACGCGAAGTTCCTTGCCCTGCCGGCCGACGACTTCCGCTGGGTGGGCTACGACGGATCGTCTGTCCTCGCCCACCGGGCGGCCGACCACTACAACTCGGAGCGGGGGCGGGCGGCCGGGAAGATCCGGGGCTGGCTCGAGCGCCACCCCGATCCCCGGCCCGGCCTGCTCCTCTGGGGGATCGGCGACCATGGGGGCGGGCCGAGCGCTCAGGACCTGGAGGGGATCGCGCGGCTCCAGGCCGAGCCGGCGCCAGGCGGTCACCGCATCGTGCACGGCCGGCCGGAGGACTACTTCGAGGTCCTGGCCGCTTCCGGAGGTGAGCTGCCGGAGCACGCCGGGGACCTGAATCCCTGGGCGGTGGGTTGCTACACCTCGATGGCCCGCATCAAGCAGCGCCACCGCCGGCTCGAAGGGATGCTCTACGGGGTCGAGAAATTGCTCGTCCAGGCCGGGCTCGAGGGGCGCCTCTCCTGGCCGGCGGCGGCCCTGGCCGAAGCGGAGCGGGACCTGCTCTTCTGCGAGTTCCACGATATCCTGCCCGGCTCCTCGATCGAGGCGGTCGAGCAGTACGCATTGCAGCGGCTCGATCACGGCCTGGAGATCCTGGAGCGACTGCGGGCGCGGGCCTTCTTCGCCCTCTCCTCCGGCGAAGCTCCCGGGGAGGAGGGGGAGTACCCCCTGCTGCTCCTCAACCACCACCCCTGGCCGGTGGAACGGGTCGTTGCGCTGGAGTTCCAACCCCCCGAACCCAACCCCGACCCCTCCTTATTCCTGCAGCCGGAGCTGACCGGCCCCGATGGTCAGGCAGTCCCCTTCCAGCTCGAGCAGGAGCGCTGCAACATCCAGACCGACCAGCGCAAGCGGCTCGTCTTCCGGGCCCGGCTGGAGGCGTCCACCCTGCACCGCTGGGCGGTCCGGCTCCGCACCCTCCCGCGCGAGCAGGCGCGGGGGACGGTGCCCGGCCGGCCGTTGGTGAGTGAGCAACTCCCGGAACCGGCTCCCGATGGGGGGAGGGTGTGGCGCTTCACGTCCGATGAGGCGGAATGGGTCGTGGATGCCGGCACCGGGCTGCTGCGCGCCGGCCGGACGGGCGGCGTCGCGACGCTGGGGGCGGGCGCACTGCGCCCCCTGCTGCTGGCCGACGATGCCGATCCATGGGGGATGCGGGTGCGCGCCTTCCGCGAGGTGGTCGGCGCTTTCGAACCCCTCTCCCCCGAGGAGGCCGCCCGCTGGGCCGGGGTGGCGGCGCCCACCCTGGAGCCGGTGCGCATCATCGAGCAGGGGCCGATCCGTACGGTGGTCGAGTCGCTCCTGGGCTATGGCCGCTCCCGACTGCGCCTGCGCTGCGCTTTCCCCCGCCACGGCCGCGCCTTCGATGTGGAGGTGCGCATCCATTGGGCCGAGACCGACCGGATGCTCAAGCTCGCCCTGCCTACCCCATGGGTGAAGGGAAGCGTCCGGGGGGAGGTGGCCTGCGGGACGGAGACCTTCACCCGGGAAGGGGAGGAGCTGGTCGCTCAGCGCTGGGTAGGAGTGGTCTCGGAGGAGGGGCGACAAGCGTTGACCGTACTCAACGACGGGACCCACGGCTTCGACTTCGCCGACGGGGAGCTGCGGCTCTCCCTGCTCCGCGCCCCGGCCCAGGCCGGGCATCCGGTGGCCCCCGACCGGCCGATCGTGCGGGGAGATCGGCATACCCCGCGCCTCGACCAGGGGGAGCATACCTTCCGTTTCCGGATCCAGGCCGGTCCGGCCGCCGAACGCCTGGCCGCCGTGGGTCGGGAGGCGCTGGTCTTCAACGAGCCCTTCTTCGCTCTGGCCTTGAATCCCCCGGGAAAGGGCGCCCGGGCCCGGCCGGGGATACAGCTATCCGGCGGGAGTGTCCTGCTCTCCGCGCTCAAACGGGCCGAGACGGGGGAGGGGATCGTGCTGCGCTTCTTCGAGCCGACCGGAGAGGGAGGTTCGACGCGGGTGAGCATCCCTTCGCTCGACCTTAACTTCGAGGTCCCCCTCGGACCCTTCGAGCTCAAGACGGTGGTGGTCGATCCGGCCACCCGCACCTGGCGGGAGACCGACCTGCTGGAACGGACGCTCCCGGAGCGTTAAAGGGTCTGAAGCCGGGTCGGGAGAGGGGGGGATCAGCGCATCGGCGGTGAGGAGAAGCCCCAGAGCATGAGGTTGCGCCACCACTGGACCGGCCGCAGGCCGGAATGCCCGACCGCCGTCTTCGCCTCCGGCAGCGTCCAGGCGGTGCGGAAGATGGGCTCGAACCAGCCGACGAAGGAGCGGCGGATATCCGCGGCCAGCAGGTACCCCTGGGGCCGCAGAACCCGCTCCATCTCGTCCAGCATGGCCACCGGGTCCTCCACGATGTGGAGCATGTTCAGGTTGGTCAGGGCATCGAAGGTATCATCCGGAAAAGGTATCTGCTGCACATCGGCCACCTCGAAGAGGACCCGGCCGGCCAGCCCGCCCGCCCGGGCGGACTCCCGGGCCATGACCACCAGCGGCTCGGCCAGGTCGATCCCCACCACCTCGGAGCCGGGGAAGGCCCGGGCCAGCTCCAGGGCGAAGGTGCCGGGGCCGCAGCCCACATCGAGCAGGCGGCCCGCCTCGAAGCCGGCCCGCCGCAGCATCTGGGCGGCCTTGCGCCCCAGCCGTGCGCTCCGTTGCCCCTCCCGGCGGGCGTAACCCTCGGCCCAGACCGGGTCGGAGAAGACGCGCGGGTGGATGAGCGGTCGCTGTTTCATGATCCCTCCCGTCCGTCGGAGTCACCTCTTCAAGAGTGGTACGGAAGGAGGACCCGCTCCGTTTCCCCGATCGGGGACGCTCACCCCAGCAGGTGACGCAGGCCGTTGATCAGCCACATCAGCAGCGCGCCCACGAGCGCGGTGGTGGGAAGGGTCAACACCCAGGCCCAGACGATTCGGCTGGCCACCCCCCAGCGCACCGCCGAGATGCGGGTGGTGGAGCCCACCCCGGCGATGGCCCCGGCGATGGTATGGGTGGTCGAGACCGGGATGCCGAAGTGGGAGGCGATGAGGATCGAGGTCGCCCCGGCCGTCTCGGCGCAGAAGCCGTTGACCGGCCGGAGCTTGGTCAGGCGCACCCCCATGGTGTGTACCACCTGCCACCCCCCGGTCAGCGTGCCCAGGGCGATGACCGTGTAACTGCTTATGATGACCCAGAGTGGGACGTGGAACTCCGGCAGGTAGCCGGCCGAGAAGAGCAGGACGGTGATGATCCCCATCGTCTTCTGGGCGTCGTTGAGTCCGTGGCCGAGCGAGTAGGCGGCCGAGGAGAGGAGCTGCCCCACCCGGAAGAGTCGGTCCACCCGCCGCGGTTGGGTGGCCTGGAAGAGCCAGAAGATGAGCACCATGAGAAGGAATCCCAGCACACCCCCGATGAGCGGAGAAAGCACGATGAAAGCGGCCACCCGCGTCACTCCGGGCACGATCAGAACGCTGAAACCAGCTTTGGCGATGCCCGCTCCGGCCAGCCCCCCGATGAGGGAGTGGGACACACTGATGGGCAGGCCGAGCCGGGTGCAGGCGTGGGTCCAGAGGATGGCCCCCACCAGGGCGGCCAGGATCAGCCAGGGGTCGATCACCCCCACTTCCACGATCCCCTTGCCGATGGTGGTGGCCACTTTGACCCCGAAGAGGCCGGCCGCGGCGAAGTTGAAGAAGGCCGCCCAGAGGACCGCCAACCGGGGGGGGAGCACGCCGGTGGAGACGACGGTGGCGATCGAGTTGGCGGCGTCGTTCATGCCGTTGAGAAAGTCGAACAGGAGGGCCAGGACGATGATGGCGATCACCAGAGCGAGCACGTGCAAGTCTCCATGGCTTCCGGTCCGTTCGGCTCGATCATCCCGCGGCTGCGCATCAGCTCTTGATGATGATCGTCTCGACGACGTTGGCTACGTCCTCGCAGCGGTCGGTGGCCTCCTCCAGCAGCATGTAGAGCTCTTTGAGTTTCACGATCCGGATGGCATCCCGCTCGTGCGTGAAGAGTTCGACGAGCCCCCGGCGCTGTGCGGCGTCGGCCTCGTTCTCCACCCGGTTGATCTCCACCGAGGCCGACTGGGCTTCGGCGTGGCGTCGGCGGTCGTGCAGTGCCCGCACCGCCTGCTGCACGAATCCGACCGATTCGACCAGCAGGTCGGCCAGTTCGACCAGGTAGGGAGTGGCCTCCTCGATACCAAAGATCTCGATGCGGGAAGCGGCGGCATCGGTCGCGTCGAGGACATCATCCAGGCGGACGATCAGGGTGTGGATATCCTCGCGGTCGAAGGGGGTGATGAAGGTGGTGTTGAGCTTGTCGAGGGTCAGGTGGGTGATCCGGTCCCCCTCGTGCTCGATCTCCTTGATCTGTTCCACCATCGCCGTCACGCCGCTCAGATCGTTCAGCATCTCCCGGAAGAGTCGGACACCCACCAGGATGTTGGCGCACGACTGATCGAAAAGTTCCAGGAAGGCGTCGTTCTTGGGCAGGAACCAGCGCATCGTTGCGTCCCCTGTCAGAAAGGTCTGCCGAGAATATACACCGACTTCCCCTCGGTCCGGGGAACGCTTTTTCCCCTTCCTCCGTATTGGTAGATGACCCTGGAAGACTCCCGGCCCCGGTCGGGCCGGCACCCCATTCCAACCGGAGTCGGTCCATGCGACGACCGCCTGAGCACCGGAGCCCCTGCCGCCGGCTCCGCCTGTTCCACTTCCCCCTGCCGGCCCTGCTGGCGACCGCCCTTGTGCCGGCCGGCATCCGTGCCCAGCCGATCACGGACGGCTCGACCGGGCCCGGGATGATCCGCTCCTGGCAGGTCTCCGAGGCCATCCCGGCGGCCGAGCTGGCCGTCGATGTCCTCGCCTATCCCGACTTCGTCGCCCTCTGGCGTCTGGCCTGGCGGGAGGTGACCCCGGAGTCGAACGGCCGGATCGATATGGCCCGGGTCGATCCCCCGACCGGCTCCTTCCCCCGTCTGGCTCTGGCCCGGACGACGCTCTTCGTGGATACGCTCCAGACCGTCCCGCTGCGTTTCGGGCTCCTCGGCGAGGGGGCGCTCTTCGTCAATAAACGGAAGCTCTACTACAGCGATGGAGCGGCTCGGGCCGGGACCGGTCTCCACGAGGTGGTCTGGGCGGACCTCAATCCGGGCCTGAACGAGATCCTGCTGGTCGTCAAGGAGACCCCGGCGGGCTGGGGTTTCATGGTGCAGGCCGACCGCACCTTCCCCGACCCTCCCCGTGACCACACCCGCCTGGAAAAGGTCTGGGAGACCCCGGCCGAGCTGAACATCCCGGAATCGGTCTGCTGGGACCGGAAGCGGCAGGTCTTCTATGTGACCAGCTACAACCGGCTCTCCCGGGCCGGGGCGGGGCAGGGGTATGTCTCCAGGATCGCTCCCGACGGCCGGATCCTCGACCGGGAGTGGGTCACCGGACTGGACGGACCCTGTGGCACGGCGCTGTATGCCGACCGGCTCTATGTCGTGGAATGCACCGGACAGCTGGTCGCCATCGACCTCGACCGCGGGGTGGTCACCGACCGGTGGAAGGCCCCTCCCTCCCGCTTCCTGAACGATATCGTCATCGCCGCCGACGGGACCGTCTACATCTCCAACACCACTCCCGCCGCCGCGGGGGAGACGCATATCCTCCGGTTCAAGGATGGCGTCTTCGAGGCCTGGAAGAGCGGACTGGAGATCTCGAAGGCGAACGGACTCTGTCTCTGGAACGGGAAGCTGGTGGTCGGCAGCTCGGGGGACTGCCTGCTCAAGGCGGTCGACCTGGTCACCCGGGAGGTCACCGACATCGTCGGACTGGGGGGGCGGGTGATCGACGGCATCCGCACCGATGCCACGGGGAACCTGCTGGTCACCCTGTGGGAGGAGGAGGGGGTGGTCATCACCCCCGACGGGCACGTCACCGAGTTGCTCGATGTGGCCGGGAGCGGCCGCAACCTGGCCGACTGCGACTACGTCCCCGAGCTCGGGCTGTGGGTGATCGCCACCTTCTACGGAAACTCGGTGGCCGCCTGGCGACTCACCCCGCCGTGACCGGGGGGTGGTAGACGGCGGCGCAGAGGGCGGCCACGTCGCCGATCCGCTCCCCCAGTTGCGCGGGCACGACCCGGCAGGCGGCCAGCGCGCGGGGGAGGGCCTCCGCCCGGAGCGTCTCCTCCATTCCCGGAGCGAGCAGGTCCCCGATCCGCGGGAAGAGCCCCCCCAGCACGATCACCTCGGGATTGAACAGATCGACCAGTACGGCCAGGGCCTCCCCCAACCGGCGGCCGCTCTGGTGGAGGAGCACCCGCGCGGCCGCATCCCCTCCCCGGGCCGCTTCGGCCACCTCGCGGGTGGAACCGGCGGCCAGTCCCACCGCGGCGGCCTGACGGGCGATCCCCCCGCCGCTGACCCAGCCCTCGACCGAGCCCGCCTTCCGGTAGCCGACCGGGCCGTCGGGGGTGAGCCGGACGTGGCCGATCTCCCCGGCTCCGCCGGTACATCCCTCGTAGAGCCGCCCCTCCAGGACCAGGCCCGCCCCGAAGCCGGAGCCGTGGGTGCAGAAGACCAGGTTCCGCGCTCCCCGGCCGGCCCCGAACCACCATTCGGCCAGGGCTCCTGCGTTGGCGTCGTTCATCAGGCGGGCGGAACCGCCGAAGCGGTCGAGCAGCGCCCGCACGATCGGCACCTCCTCCCAGCCCGGCAGGTTGGGGGGGCCCAGGATCCGCCCGCCGGGGAGATCGAGCGGGTCGCCGCAGGAGATGCCGAAGCGCGGTTCCGGTCCCGGCCCGAGCCGCTCGACCGCGGCGGTGATCGCGGCCAGCGTGGCGTCCGGACCGGCGGTGGCCACCGGGATCCGTTCGTACTCGGGGAGGGGCCCGTCCGGAGGGAACGGGGGAGTCGCGCAGACCGCGCTCTTGGTCCCGCCGATGTCGATGCCGATGACCTTCATCGGTTGCAGACTACGTCGCGCGGCCCATCGGGCGCAACGCCTCCGACCGGCTCACCCGGGGCCGGTGGCGGGTAGACTGCAACCCGGCTCGGGATCTATCGTATACATTGTAGGACTTAAAAGGTGGCCCTGATCACCAAGGTGGCCCTGATCACAGGGTAGCCCCGATCACCGGGGGACTCTGATCACCGGAGGAGGCCATGGGGAACGTCTCGGCACTGGGCGATTTCGAGCAGCTCGTACTGCTGGCCGTGCTGCGGCTGCGCCAGGAGGCCTACGGAGTGGCCATCAGCCGCGAGATCGAGGCGCGGACCGGCTCCGAGGTCTCCCGCGGAGCGGTCTACACCACCCTCGACCGCCTGGAGGAGAAGGGACTGCTCTGCTCCTTCCAGGGGCCGGCCCGCCCGATACGCGGAGGACGGGCCCGCCGGATCTACCAGGTGGAACCCGAGGGGGTTGAAGCGCTGCAGGCGGCCCGCAGCGCGGTCCGCAGCCTCTGGTCGGGACTCGAACCCCTGCTGGGGGAACTGTGATCGCCCCGGCGGGGGCCGATCCCCGCACCGGCCTGCCCGGCGTGTTGGTGCGCCTGCTGGCCGGGCCGGTGGACGGGCCGGGTCTGCTCGACGATCTGGAGGAGGAGTACCGGGAGCGGCTCGCCCGTCTGGGAGCCGGGCCGGCCCGGCGCTGGTACCGCGGCGCCTCCTGCTCCCTGGTCCGGGCCTATCTCTGGATGCGCATCCGCCACGGTCGCTCCCGCGACCTCTCCCTGCTGCTCGAAGCGCGGCGGCAGCGCCGGCGCTCCCGCCGCTACGGGCCTACCCGTGAGCGGACACCGCGACTGAGTTTCCCGCAGGATGCCCGCTTCGCGCTCCGCACCCTGCGCCGGCGCCCCGGTTTCACCCTGGCGGCGATGCTCACCATCGCCCTGGGTATCGGCGCCAACACCGCCATCTTCACGGTGCTGAACGGCGTGGCGCTGCGCCCGCTCCCTTTCCCCGACTCCGAGCGGGTGGTCATCGTGAGCGAGTCCCATCCGAGCATCGGGGAGTACTGGATCGCTTCCCCGCCGAACGTGGAGGACTGGTCGGGAGCCAGCCGCACCATCGAGGTTTTCGGGCTGGCCCGCGATTGGCCCTACATGCTCCGCCAGGGGGAGGGCACATCCCTGGTCCGCGGGGCGGCGGCCACGCCCGGCTGGTTCGAGGTACTCGGACTGCGGCCGGCCCTGGGGCGTCTCTTCACCCCCGACGACCTGACGGCCGGCGGCAATCGGGTGACGATCCTGAGCCATGCCTTCTGGCGGCAGCGTTTCGAAGGCGATCCAGGGGTGATCGGGAGCCGGATCGTGCTGGATGAGGAACCCTTCCTGGTGGTCGGGGTGCTCCCGGAGGACGCCTGGATGCACGCCTTCGGCTCCGCCGAGGTGTGGGAACCACTCACCGCCATCTCCGACAACGTGATGCAGCGCGACTGGCGGGGCTTCGTCTGCCTGGGCCGGCTGGCCCCCGGGGTCGGTCTCGACCAGGCCCGCGCCGAGCTGGCCTCGATCCAGGCCGCCCTCGCCCGCCAATACCCGGAGACCAACGAGGGCTGGGGGGTGCGGCTGGAGCGGCTGCGTGACTACGTAGCCGGCCCGGTAGAGCCGCTCCTCTGGCTCTTCCTGGGAGCGGTCGGCCTGGTCCTGCTGATCGGTTGCGCCAACGTGGCCAACCTGATGCTGGTGCGGGCCACCGACCGGCGCCGCGAGTTCGCGGTCCGGGCCACCCTGGGGGCCGGGGTGGGGCGGCTGGTGCGCCAGCTCCTCACCGAGAGCCTGCTGCTGGCCTTCGCCGGAGGGGGGCTCGGCCTGCTGCTGGGCGCCGGGATCATCCGGCTCTTCCTGGGCCTGACCCCGCCGGGTATCCCCCGCCTGGCCGAAGTGGGTCTGGACGGCCGGGTGCTCCTCTTCGCCCTGGCGGTGACCCTGATGACCGCCCTGCTCTTCGGACTCATTCCGGCCCTGCGGGGGGCCCGGGCCGATCTGATGGACGTGCTGCGGACCGACCGGGGAGAGGACCGGCGGATGGTGGGCTTCCGCCGCGCCCTGGTGGTCATCCAGCTCTCCCTGGCCCTCGCCCTGCTGGCCGGGGCGGGGCTGATGATTCGCGGCTTTGTCTCTCTGCTGGCCTGGGATCCCGGTTTCGACCGGCACGACCTGGTCACGGTGTGGGCACTCGCCCCTAGTGGGCGGTACGAGAGCGGGGATGCGATCAACGACCTCTTCGAGCAGGCGGCCGCCGCCGTGCGGGCTCTCCCCGAGGTGGCTGCTGTCGGCATGACCTCGTCCGGGCCGCTCTTTGGGGGCCGGGAGACCGACCGGTTCGAGATCGTGGGGCGTCCCCCCGCTTCCCCTGACGAATTGCCCAGCGCCCGCTGGTACGACATCGATCCCGACTATTTCGCGGCCCTGGGGATACGCCTGCTGCGGGGACGCGGTGTCACCGCCGCGGACGTGCGGGGCGCCCCGCCGGTGGCCGTGATCAACGAGACGATGGCTCGCCGTTTCTGGCCAAGCGAGGACCCGCTCGGCCGTCAGGTGGTCTTCTACGGGCGGACCATCGAGATCGTGGGGATCGTCCAGGACGTGCGTCCCTTCCGTCCCGACCAGGAACTCTGGCCCGAGATCTACTGGCCGAAGCGCCAGGCCCCCCGCGGGGCGACCTACTATGTCATCCGTTCCCGCACCCCGCTGGCGCAACTCGACCGGGCCGCCTTCGAGCGGACGGTCCGGGCGAGGGTGGCCGAGGTGGAGCCCGATCTCCAGCTGTCCGGTTTCACCCCGCTGGAGACGATCGAGGCCCGCCAGCTGGTCGGTCCGCGCTTCAACATGCTGCTGGTGGCCGCTTTCGCCCTGATGGCGCTGGTGCTGGCGGCGGTGGGTATCTACGGGGTGATCGCCTACACGGTGGCCGTCCGGTCGCGGGAGATGGCCGTCCGGATGGCGCTGGGCGCCCGTCCCGCCCGGGTGGTCGGCGAGGTGGTGCGGGACGCCTCCCGCCTGGTCGGGATCGGACTGCTGGGCGGTCTGGCGGGTGCCCTGCTGCTGGGCCGGTTGATGACCGGGCTGATCTACGGACTCTCTCCGGTCGACCCCCTGGCCCTGGGCGGGTCGGCCCTGCTCCTGCTTGCGACCGCTCTGGTCGCCGCCTGGCTCCCCTCCCGGCGGGCCGGCCGGAACGACCCGGCGGCCGCTCTGCGAGAGCAGTAGCGGGAAAGGCCCACCGACCCGTTCCTGGGTCTGGACAAACGGTGGAGGGGGGGGTAGGGTCACACGATGTCAGTCCTGTTTCGTGTGGCCCGAACACCCTTCCCAACCCGTGAGGCCGTCATGCGTCACCGTCGTATCCTACCGCTCCTGCTCATCGCCGTCGCTCCGGCCCTGGTCGTTCCCGCCGGAGCGCAGCAGGCCACCAAGTACCGTGTGGACGGCGCCCGTGCCAAGTCGTACATCCAGTACCTCTGCACCGACCAGATGTTGGGTCGCCAGAGCTGCACCGAGACCTTCCGCCAGGCGGCCGAGTGGGCCGCCGCGCGCTTCAAGGAATGGGGGCTGCAGCCGGCCGGCGAGAACGGCACCTACCTTCAGAGTGTGCCGATCGAGCGGGGGGTGGTCTTCAGTACCGGTGTTCCGGCCCTCTCCGTCGGTCCGACCGCCTTCTCTCTGGATGACCGCGACTTCAACCTGCTGGCCATCTCGACCGCGGCGACCAGCGTGAACGCCCCGGTCGTCTTCGCCGGCTACGGCATCTCCGCCCCCGGCAAGGGGCTCGACGAGTACGCCGGCCTCGACGTGCGGGGCAAGGTCGTGCTGGTGTTGAACGGCTCCCCGGCCGACGCGCCGGAGCCGCGCGGCCGGTTCGGCCCGACCGCCGAGGCGCCCGCTGCGCCTGCCGAACGCTTCGAGGCAGAGAGCACCGACACGGCCAAGATGCGCACCGCCTTCCAGAAGGGGGCGGTCGCGATCCTCTTCTACAACCCGGACGCCACCACCGATACCGGCATGCGGATGCCGGGGGGAGGCGGCCGCGGTCAGCAGGAGAGCTGGAGCCCCGACCGGCCCTTCCTGGCCTTCACGGTGACCGAGCCGGTGGCCCGGTTCCTGCTGCGGAGCGACCCGCAGGAATCCCCCGGCGGCACCAGCCGCCGGTTGGGCGACCTGCGGTTGTCGGTCAAGCGGGGGGAGGCGGTCTCCTACACCACTTCGAGCACGGTGCGGCTGAAGGGGTATGACAAGATCGAGCGCTTTTCGGCCGATCTGGGGAACAACATCGCCACCAACGTGATCGCCAAGATCCCCGGTACCGACCGCAACCTGCGCAGCCAGTACGTTATCATCGGCGGGCACCTCGACCACCTGGGCGTCCGTAACGGCTACGTCTACAACGGAGCCGACGACAACGCCTCGGGCTCGGCGGTGGTCATGGAGATCGCCCGTGTGCTCTCCGAGAACAAGTACCGTCCCCGCCGGACGATGATCTTCTGTCTCTGGTGCGGAGAGGAACTGGGGCTGCTCGGCTCCCAGTACTATTCCGACCACCCGACCGACGGCGTGACCATGGATGGGGTCGTCACGTACGTCAACATGGACATGGTGGGCCTGGGCGACCGGATCGGGGCACCCGGCGCGCTCAACTTCCCGGAGATCTGGGAGGTCATCAAGCGTGACCAGGAACCCGACGTGATCTCGGTGGTGGACGCGCGCACCGGCGGTCCCGGCGGCAGCGACCACTCCGCCTTCGTGGTCCGGGGGATCGAGGCGCTGGGCTTGATGACCAGCGGCGGGACCGGTCACCCCGACTACCATCAGCCGGAGGACGACACCGAGAAGATCGACCCGGAGATCCTGCGCAAGACGGGACAGTTCGTGCTCCAGGGGATCGTCAACCTGGCCGACGAGCGCCGGGTCAACCTGCTCATCCCCGACCGGTTGAACCGCTACAACGCAGTGATGCTGAGACTGAGCACCTTCAATCCCGAAGTGCCTCAGAGCACCTACCGCTACCACGAGGCTTCCTTCCGCGACCGGGCCGGCCTGGTCAAGGTGACCCTCGACAGCGCTATGGCCATCGCCACCCGGCCCACCCAGACCTCCGCCGCTCCCCAGATGGCGGCCTTCGCCGCCCGCGGGGGTGGGGGACAGGCCCGCAGCCGCAAGTCGGTCAACCGGGGGATCCGGGACCTGCGGCCCTTCGAGGGGGACATCGACCTGCTGGTCTCCTCGGCCGAACTGCTCGGCTTCGGGCGGGTGGATGTGAAGGGGGATGATGGCGTCTGGTTCGCCGGTGGGCGGCTCACCGCCCGGGGACGTGAGGTGCTGAAGGCGATGGAGGCCGCCAACATCGTACTCCATCTTGACAGCCCGGCGGCCGGCCTGCTGCGGGACGTGGTGGGAGCCGCCGCCAAGCCCTTCATCGTGACCGGCACCTACACGGTCGAGCCCGACCTGGTCGGCGCGATCAACCAGAAGGGGGTCCTGCTCGGGGTGACGTTCGACCCGAAGAACGTGGCCGCCTGTGTGCGTGACCTGGGTGCGCTCAAGACCCGGCTGGGGGATGCCGACAACCTGGTCCTCTGCGCGACCACCAACGACGGATTACAGGAGGCTGGCAGCGCCCTCTACCTGCAGCTCATCAAGGCGGGCTGGACGCACGAGGAGATCGCCGGTTCCGGCGGTGGCCGGGGCGCCCAGGCGGGAGGGATCGCCGGCGGAAACCTGGGCCGGCTCGGAGCCGTCGCGCGGATGGGACCCCCGCGCGGGTGATGGATTGAGCCCGGATCCGTAAGTACGATGGCGGACAGAGAGACCGGCCGCATGCTGCGCCTGCTCGCGCGCGACCCCTTCGTGCGCGGGGCGGCCGGTCTCCTGCTCGCCTTCCTGGTGGTCTTCCTGCTCCGCAATCCCTTCCTGCGGGAACTCATCGTCAGCACGAACTATCCGGCCGATCTGATCTGGCTGCTTCTCCTTCTGGTCGCCCTGCTGAGCGGGCACAAGCGGGTCGCGGCCCCGGAGGAGCGGACTTTCTGGACGCTGCTCGGCATCGGCACGGCCGCCTGGGCACTGGCGGCTCTCTTCTTCACCCTCTGCCCCGTGTGCATGGATCGTATTCCCTGGCTGGTGGCGGCCGATCTCCTTTACGTGGTCTTCTACGCTCTCATCCTGACGGCCACCGAGCTCGATCCCGACCGGGAGGAAGGGCGACTGCTCCAGGATGCCGAACTGCGCCTGGTCGGCATCGCCGGCCCCCTCATCGTGGGGCTCAGCCTCTTCAGTTACCTGGTCATCATCCCGGCCGTGATCGATCCGGAGTGGTATGCCTCCACGATACCCACCCGGATCCTAACGGTGGTGCTCAACTTCTTTCTCGCCCTCCGCCTGCTGCGGATGACACAGTCGGCCCGCACCCGGCGCTGGAACGCCATCTACGGTCTCTTCGCCCTCATCTTCTACCTCTGGGGGCTGATCGAGGCGAACGACCTGGTCAACGTGACCCGGGAGCTACCGGTGATCGCCGGTCCGGTGATCGAGTTCCTCTGGTTCCTCCCCTTCCCGGTCGCAGTGGCGGCCGTCCGGCTCCGTCACTGGGAGCCCGGAGAGGTACAGGAACGACGGCACCGGCCCCTGGTGACAGCGCTGCCGAAACGCCGGCGCTACGAGTGGAGCCTGGTCGTGATGGCGATACTGCTGCCGGTGGTCCACTTCGGTTCCTACGGACTCGAGCTCATGCGGGAGGATACCCTACTCCTGCACGAGCTGACCGTGCTCGTCTACGTGGTGGCGGTAGGGGTGCTGGAACTGACGGCCAACCGCCTGCGCGCCCTGATGACACCCCTACAGGAGCGGGCGGAGCATGCCCAGCGGATGGAAGCGATCGGAGTCCTGGCCGGGGGGATCGCCCATGACTTCAACAACATCCTGACCATCGTGCTGGGGCAGGCCCAACTGCTCCAACGCGGCCTCCCCGCCGAGGACCCCCGCCGGCACCGGATCGAGGAGATCATGAAGGCCGGCCGGCGGGCGGCCGACCTGGCCGGTGGACTCCTGGCCTTCGCCCGCCGGGAACACAGCGAACCCGTCCGGCTCGACCTCAACACAATCATCGCCGAATCGGCTACCCTGCTGCGGAGCCTGCTGACCGATGATATCCGGCTCTGGATCGACTATCAGCCCGACCTGCCCGAGGTGATGGTCGACCAGTCTCAGATCGAGCAGGTGGTGGTCAACCTGGTGACCAATGCCCGCGACGCCCTGCCGTCCGGCGGAGACCTCTACATATCGACCCGCGAGGTGACGGGGAGACGCCGCTCCCGGCGTAGCAAGGAAGCGGTGCCGCCGGGTCGATGGGTGATGCTGGAAATACGAGACACCGGGGTCGGGATGTCGGCCGAGGTCCGCGAGCGGGTCTTCGAGCCCTTCTTCACCACCAAACCGCGGGCTAAGGGGACCGGGCTGGGGCTCGCGGTGGTCTATGGGATCGTGCGCCAAAGCGCTGGAGAGCACTCTGGGGGAAGGGACCTGCTTCAGGATCTTCCTTCCCCCGGCGACCGCCACGCCCCCGGTCCAGGAGGAGGACGCGGCCTCCGAGGACGTTGGTGCTATCGCCGGACGGGTGCTGATCGCCGAGGATGATCCGGCCGTCCGCTCGCTCGTCCAGCAGATCCTGACCGACGCGGGTTTCGAGGTGGTCACGGCCTCCAACGGCCGGCGGGCGCTCGACGAACTCCACCGGACCGGTGCACGCTTCGACCTGCTGCTCACCGACGTGCTCATGCCGGAGGTCGGCGGCGTCGAACTGGCCCGCGAGGTGACCGCCGCCGATTCCTCCTGCCAGGTGCTCTTCATGTCCGGGTATTCGGACGAGAGTCCGGTCTATCGTCTTTCGGTGGAACCGGGGGTGCGGCTGTTGTCGAAGCCCTTCACACCCGACCAGTTGCTGCGCGAGGTGAGGCGGATCCTCTCGCTGGAAGAGCTCGGCTGAACGTGGTCTCCCCCGGTGCGGTCTCCCCCGCCGGCCGGCCGCTCCCGGCCTTCCGGCCCCTGTTCACCCTCCTGGTCACCCTCCTCGTACCCAGCTTCCCCGCCGCCGCCCAGGGAAGGCTCGAGGCCGGCTTCGGTCCGGCCGGGACCTTCCCGACGGGCGTTTTCGCCGCTCCCGTTGGGGAAGCCGGGGCGGGCCTGCTCGGTGAGGTGGACCTCCCCCTGGCCGGTGGCCGACTGCGGCTCGGGGTCGGTCTGGGCTGGTCGCAGTACGCCCACTACCGCCGGACGATCCTCTACCAAGGGGAGAGCGGGGGACCGTTCGAAGTGGAGGAACTGACCGGGCACGACCTGGTGCTGGGGCATCTCTACCTGCGCCGGACCTTCGGCCGGGGCCTGCTGCGCCCCCACCTGGAAGCGCTGGCGGGCTTCCTCTACCCCTACACGAGCACGGAGCTCTCCGGACTCCGGGCCGACGAATACGACCCGGTCGGGAGTACCTTCCACCGCGGGAGCACTGCCCCGAGCTGGGGCCTCGGTATCGGAGTCGGGCTCTACCTGCACCGGGAGCGGGACCCAGCGGAATCCCAGGAGGAACGCTCCGCCGGCGGGAAGGGACGATGGACGGCGCTGGAACTGCGCCTGCGCTGGATCGGTGGGGGCCGGGCCGACTGGGTCCGAAAGGGATCGGTACGCATCGAGGGAGGGGAGTTCCACTTCGAGGTCCGCCGTACCACCGCCGACCTGCTGCAGCCCTCTCTGCTGTTCCGGTTCCGTTTCTGAGACCGGGTCGGGGGTCGCGGTGGCCGGTTATCGTGTCCGATCAGGCAGGCCGGGGAGACTGATGGGATGACAGACGCCGATCACGCACCCGTCTCCATCGTGATGGTCGCCATCGGAGGGTACGGGTACTGGTATCTCAAGACGCTGCTCGAGGAGTTCCCGG
This sequence comes from uncultured Gemmatimonadota bacterium, assembly GCA_964519015.1. Lineage (GTDB taxonomy): Bacteria > Blakebacterota > Blakebacteria > Blakebacterales > CAYUVJ01 > CAZFHZ01. Next base: position 17,727 of record CAZFHZ010000032.1, read on the forward strand.
ACGGGGCCGTGGACCTGCGGGCGGCGATCGATCCCTTCCCGGAACGCTCGGTCCTGGCGCCCCTCCTTCAGGAACACGGCATCCGCCTCTTCCCCGACCTGGAGAGCGCGTTCTCGGCCGGGGTGGGCGCCGAACTGGCCGTGATCGCATCCCCCATCCATCACCATGTCCCACAGAGCGTGCAGGCGCTGCGGGCGGGCTGCCATGTGCTCTGTGACAAGCCGCTCGGCACCTCCGTCCAGGAGGGACTCGCCCTGATCGGAGAGCGGGACGCCGCCCGGCGCTGGGTCCGCATCGGCTACCAGTGGTCATACTCCCGAGCCGTCCAGGCGCTCAAACGGGACATCCTCGACGGACGCTGGGGGGCGCCCCGCCAGGCCGCCGCATTCTGCCTCTGGCCCCGGGGGCGCGACTACTATTCCCGCAACGACTGGGCCGGCCGGATCCGCGACGCTGAGGGCCGCTGGGTGCTCGACAGCCCGCTCAACAACGCGATGGCCCATTTCCTGCACAACCTGCTCTACCTGCTCGGCCCCACCCCGGCCGAGAGCGCCCGCCCGGTAGGGGTAGTCGCCGAGTGCAGCCGCACCCACCGGATCGAGAACTACGACTCGGTCGCCTGCCGGATCGAACTGGCCGGGGAAGTCGAACTCCTCTTCTTCGCTTCCCATGCCGTCGAGCGGGAGAGCGGTCCCTGCTTCCGTATCCTCTTCGAGGAGGGGGAGGTCGTCCTGGGGGGATCCCTCGAGGGGTCGACCGGGAGCCCGGCCGACGGGACGGTCGGACAGGATTCCGGATCCGCCCTCCCCGCCTGGGCGGCCGGTCCGGGTATCATCGGTGTGGACCGCCGGGGCCGCCGGGTTATCTACGGCCACCCGGACGCCGACCACCAGTTCCGCAAGCTCTTCGAGGCCGTCGAGGCCGTCCGTAACGAGGTCCCCCTGCGGTGCGGGCCGGAGGCCGCCCTCGCCCAGACGGTTTGCATGAACGGGGTCCAGGAATCGGTCCCCGAGCCCCCACCGATGCCCGAGGAGTTCGTGCGCCGGGCACCAGCCGGGGATATGTGCTGGGTCGATGGACTGGCGGCCGCCTACCGGGAAGGCTACCGGCAGGGACAGCTCCCCTCCCAGCTCGGGCAGACCTGGTCGGTGCCCGGACGAAAGGTCGACCTGCGTGACTATCACGAGTTCCCCTCCCGGGGCAGGGGGTGAGCGCGCCCCATGGACTCCCGAACCCTCGTCCGCCGTAGTCTCGAGTTCGACGCCCCACCAGGTATCCCGCGTCAGACCTGGGTGCTCCCCTGGGCGGAACACCACCACCCGGAGGCGGTGGCGGAACTGAAGGCGCGTTATCCCGACGACCTGGTGAGTGCCCCGGCCCTCTACCAGAACCCGCCCCGGGTGGAGGGAGAGCGCTACGGGCGCGGCAGCTATGTAGATGAATGGGGCTGTCGTTTCGATAACCCCGAGGAGGGCATCATCGGTATCGTCCACCAGCCGCGTCTGGCCGAATGGGACGATCTCGACGCTTTCCAGACCCCCGACGGACTGCTCGACCTCGATCGGGAGGCCATCGACGCCTTCTGCCGCGGCACCGACCGCTTCGTGCTGGCCGGGTCGGTAGTGCGACCCTTCGAACGGCTCTGCTTCCTGCGGACCATGGAACAGGCGCTGGTGGACCTGTTCGAACATCCCCCGGAACTCTCCGAGCTGCTCGGGCGCATCCACACCCACTACTGCCGGGAGGTGGAGGCGTGGGCGGACACGGCGGTGGACGGCATCGCCCTGATGGACGACTGGGGGGGGCCGGGGGGGCTGCTGGTCGCCCCCGGGCTTTTCCGGGAGCGTTTCAAGCCGCTCTACCGCGACTACGCCGAGATCGCCCGCGCTCGCGGCAAGTACGTCTTCATGCATTCGGACGGCTGGATCGTCCCGCTCATCGAGGATCTCATCGAAGTGGGTGTCCACGCCCTCAACAGCCAGGTGCACTGCATGGGTGTGCCCGAACTGGGTGAGCGCTATCGCGGCCGGATCACCTTCTGGGGGGAGATCGATCGGCAGGAGCTGTTGGCGCGGGGGGAGCCCCGCCGGGTGCGGGCCGCCGTCCAGGAGGTGTTCGTCCATCTCTTCGCCTCCGGTGGGGTCATCGCGCAATGCGAATTCGGACCGGGAGCCCGGCCGGAGAACGTACTGGAGGTGCACCGGACCTGGACGGAGATCGCGGGGGTGCTGGCGTGACGATCATCGGTCTGCATCCGATCGACGCCGTCATCGTGACGGCCTATGTCGCGCTCATCCTCTGGATCGGCCGGCGGGCCTCCCGCCGGACCACCGACACCAGCGAGTTCTTCCTGGCCGGTCGCAAGCTCGGCCGCGTCTACCAGTTCTTCCTCAATTTCGGCTGCTCGACCAATGCCGATCAGGCGGTTGCGGTCTCGCGCGAGATCTACCGCCAGGGGATCGGCGGGATGTGGATCCAGTTCCTGGTCCTCTTCCTGACCCCCTTCTATTGGTTCACCGTGCTCCTCTTCCGCCGGGTCCGCCTGACTACCATCGGCGACTTCTTCACCGAACGCTTCCGCAGCCCATTCCTGGGCGGCGCCTACGCCATCTTCATCCTGCTGGTCTCGATCATTGGGAGTGGGGTGGGATTCATGGTGGCGGCCAAGACGATGATGGCCCTCACCCCCAAACGAATGGAGCAGTGCACGCCTGCCGAGCGGCAGAGCATCGAGGAGTTCGGGGAATACCAGGCGCTGCACGAACGGGTCGCGACCAGCTTGAGCGTCGAGGAGCGGGCCCGCTACGACGTATTGAGCGAGAAGAATAAGCACGGTGAACTCCGCTCCTTCGTCTCGCACGTCGATCCGATCCTCTTCTACATCGTCTTCGCGGTCATTGTGGGCATCTACACGATGATGGGAGGCTTCCGGGCGGCTGCGATCACCGATTCCATCCAGGGGGTGCTGATCGTCCTCTTCTCGGTGCTGCTCATCCCGGCCGGTCTGGCCCGCATTGGAGGTTTCGCGGGCCTGCATGCCACCGTGCCCGAATACATGTTCCATCTCTTCGGTTCCGCCTCGCTGAGCGATTACGGCTGGTACACCATCGTGGCCATGATCATAGCCAACCTGGTCTCGATCGTGGCGGTCGTCTCGGGGATGCAGACGGCCGGCTCGGCCAAAGATGAGATGACCGCCCGGATCGGCATGATCGGCGGGATGTACTTCAAGCGGGTGATCATGCTCTTCTGGGCGCTGGCCGGCCTGCTCGCCATCGGCCTCTATGCCGGTCGGCTCCACGACCCCGACCTGATCTGGGGGTACATGACCCGCGATCTGCTCTTCCCGGGGGCGATCGGGCTGATGCTGGTGGGCATCCTGGCGGCCAACATGTCCACCCTGGACGCCTCGGCCGTCTCCTATTCGGCCCTCTTCATCCGCAACCTGTACGAACCGCTCCGCCCCGGGCGGAGCGAAGCCCACTACCTGGCCATGGGCCGGCTGGCCATCCCGGTCACGCTGGTGGGGGGGATCCTGGTGGCCGTACACGCCGACAACCTGCTGGAACTCTACAAATACGCCATCACCGTGCCGGGGATCTTCGGGGCGGCCATCTGGCTCGGCTTCCTCTGGCGGCGCCTCACCCGGAATGCGATCATCCTCCAAACGGCGATCTGCATCCTCATCTACGCCGTCATCCCCAACCTCTTCACCACCTGGGATTGGGCCCGTACCCACGAGGCCTTCCTGGTCCAGACCCATCCCCGCACGGTGGTCGTTGAGAGCCCGGCCCGGCCGGCCGATGTGGCGGCCGGGCGGGCCGAGCGGGTGGGCCAGCCGATCACCAGCGAGCGCCGGCTGGAACCAGCCGCGGTCTTCTTCGATCAGGTGGCGCGCGAGGACCCGGAAGACCCCGGCTCCCGACAGGTCGGTCTGGGGCGGTTCAACGCCGAGCTCTGGGTGATCTCCTGGACCGGGATCGACCTGCGGGCTCTGCCGAAATCGTGGCTGGTAGCGCTCCGTTTCTTCTTCGACGCCTTCTTCCCCTTCCTGCTCCTTTTCCTCTTCAGCGCTTTCACCCGGCCGGTGCCCAAGGAGCATCTCGACCGCTTCTTCGCCAAGATGCACACCCCGGTCCAGCCGACCGAGGAGGAGGAACGCGCCGCCCTGGAAGCCGCCTGGGCGGACCCGGGCCGGTTCGAGCAGAACAAGATCTGGCCCGGTTCGGATTGGGAGATCATGAAGCCCTCCCGGATGGACTACCTCGGTTTCTTCGGGAGCTGGGTCCTGGTGGGGATCATCATCCTGCTCCTCTGGGGCATGGTGAGTATCCGCTGACTGGATGAGGGAAGGAGACCGTTCCATGGAAGCGAAACGACGCTGGTGGGCACCCATCCTGCTCCCCCTGTTCCTGATGACGGCCGGACCGGGCCGGGCGCTCGCCCAGCCGGCGGTCCCTCGCGACCACTACCTGGCCTACGTGCGGGCCGCGGCCGACCGGACCTGGGAGGGGAGGGAAGCGCTCATCGCCCGCTGGCGCGAGACCTTCGATCCCGATAGCCCCTTCGGGTACCGTCCTCCCGGCAGCCTGCTGGAGACCGCCCTCATCTACTCCTGGCTCTATGAGCAGGAAGGGGTCACCCGGTACGCCGATCGGGCCAAGCAGATCCTGCTCGAATACGGCGACTGGCGCGCCCAATACCCCGCCCGGGCAGCCGCCCAGCGTCCCGACTACGCCGACGGGGTACCGGCCCTGCCCGACTTCTTCACCGTCATGCGCTACATCCGCGCCTACGATTGTCTGCACCGCAAGGGCCGGCTCGCCCCAGCCGAGGTCACCGCGATCGAGGGGAACATCGCCCACTCCATGGAGTACCTGCTGCGCAGCGCGGAATGGGGGACGATGAACCGCACCGTCCTGCGGGCCGAATCACTAGCCTGGGCGGTGCGGGCCATGCCCGGGCATGCCCGCACGCCGGTCTGGGAGATGCAGCGACGGGCGCTGGGGGACGACAACTGGGGGAACTGGGAGATCGAGGACGCCACCATCTACCATGGTGTGTGGCTCTATGCCCTGATGGGTTACGCCGACGCGCTGGGAAGCCTCGACGAGCTCTTCCGCACCCCCGAGGTCTACTACTACGCGAACTACTTCCTCAACCTGATGTGCCCGGCCGGCTTCATCCCCGACTTCGGGGACGCCCAGTGGACCTCGAACTGGCAGCATTACATGGTCTTCTTCGAGGCCGCCGCCGCCCGCTACCACGACGGGCGTTACAAGTGGGCGGCGCAGAGACTGGCTGAACGGTTCATCGACTTCGACCAGCCGGCCGGCATCGGTCTGGCCTGCTTCCTGCTCGACTGCTACCGCTGGGGGAGTGACGAGGTGACCGCGACCCTCCCGACCTCCGGGTCGGCCGAGGTGATGGAGGACGTCCAGGGGAAGAAGATCGTCTTCCGGGATGGCTGGGGCCCGCGCGACGATTATCTGCTGCTGACTTACCGCGACGAGGGGGACGGCGGGCTCAACTTCCGCGACTACCTGCGCGACACCATCCCGGTGGAAGAGGAGAAGATGACCCATGGGCACGCCGACGAGAACAGCATCCCCCTGCTGATGTCGGGGGGGTCCGTGCTGCTGCACGACGGCGGTTACCGTGACTACATGCCGTCGGGTCCCTGGGGCGCCTACCGCCAGGATTACTTCCACAACCGCCTGGTGGTCCGCCCCGAGAAGATCTTCCTGGGCCAGCAGGCCGGGGAGTGGCGCTACAGCCACCGTGAGGAGGTGCCGGGGCAGTCGATCCTGGAGTTCGTCCGTGATGCCGGTTCCTACCGGCCGGTGCGCACCCGCAAGTGGGATTTCCTCTCCCTCCCCGACTTCGACTACAGCCGCACCCGGCTGATCGACGACGGCTGGGGCTACGACTGGGACCGGGTGGTGGTCTTCGTGAAGGACCCGGGCCTCTACGTGGTCTTCGACATCTTCAAGGCGCGGACCGAGGAGTACTTCACCCTGGCCGACCTCTGGCACACCCGCCGGGTGCTCGACTCAGGCGAGGGGTGGTACGACACCGTCTACGACCGGATCCAGAACGCCGAGCTCCCCCAGGACCGGCATCTGCTCATCCTCTTCCCGCAGCGGCTCTTCCGGGTCTTCGGGACCGAGCCGGAGCAGCGCCACTACCAGGAGGAGACCCTCATCCACCAGACCACCGCCCATCATTTCGAGCTGGGGGAGACCGAAGGGATGGTGACCGTGCTAATCCCGCACGAGGCCGCCGAGGACCCGCGTGAGTGGGTCGGTCGGGTTCACCTGGTGGAGCCGCTTCCGGAGCGGGCCGCCCTGGCGGTGGCCATCGAGTACGACGGCCGCACCATCCTGGTGGGGGCCCGGCAGGACCTGCGCATGGATATGGTGCGTGACTGGCGCCGGCCCCGCTATACGTATGAAGCCGGACGGGTCCGCTATGGGGAGATCGAGACCAACGGCGACCTGCTCTTCGCGGTCGCGCAGGAGGACCGGCTGAGTTACACGATCACCAACCTGACCCGCGCCACCTGGGGGGATCAGGTGCTCTACGACGGCCAATCCTCCTACTTCGGATTGGCTTTCGACGCCAGCCCGGAGACCTCCGGGGTGGGGAAGATGCGCTACTGGCGCGGCACCGCCGTCCGGGGAGGGCGCCTCCCCTGACGGGGCGACCGGGCGGGAGCCGGCTCACTCCCGGCGGAGGGCCACGGCCGGATCCACCCGGCTTGCCTGCCAGGCCGGCAGGACCGAGGCGGTCAGCCCGACCAACAGCAGGAGCAACGGTACGGCGGCGAAGGTGACCGGATCGATCGGGCTCACGCCGTAGAGCAGGCCCCGGATCGAGCGAGCACCGAGTGCCGCCCCAGCCAGGCCGAGCGGCAGCCCGATGGCTACCAGGATGAGACCTTCCCGCAGGTTCGAGCCCAGGATGTCGCTCCGCCGGGCCCCCAGGGCCATGCGGATCCCGGTCTCGTGGGTCCGCTGCCGGGCGATGAAGGCGATCAGGCTGTAGACCCCCACGGTGGCCAGCAGCAGGGCGATCGTTGCCAGCAGGCCCATCAGCACCAAGGTGAAACGAGTGGCCCCCATGGCCCCCTCGACCGCCTCCCCCATGGTCAGGACGGTGTGGACGGGCCGTCCGGTGCCGACTTCCTCCAGCGCCGTACGGACGGCGGGCAGGAGGGAGGCCGGGTCGGTGTCGGTCCGCAGGGTGAAGGTCAGGTTGGGCCCGGGGCCGAGCCGCCAGGGGAGATAAATCTGTGGGCGCACCACGCGCCGCACATCGATGATCCGGCTATGCCGGACCACCCCGATCACCTCCACCTCAGGATCCTCCAGCACCGTCCCCAGGCCGATCCTCAGCCGCTGGCCGACCGCATCTCCATCCGGCCAGGCCTGCCGAGCGAGCGTCTCGTCGATGATCGCGACCGCCTGGACCGTCTCGTTGTCGCGGTCCTCGAACGTGCGCCCGGAGAGGAGGGGCACCTGCATGGTCTCGAAGTAGCCGGGGAGGACCATCCGATAATCGGCTGAGACACCGTTCCAATCGGTCTGGAGCATCTCTCCCCAGGAGTAGGAGGCCATCATGTTCTGGTTGCCCAGCGGCAGGAGGGATATGGCTCCGACCGAGCGGACCCCGGGGAGCGAACCCAGACGACTGCTCGCCCGGTGGTAGACCTCCCAGGCCTGTTGCGGGGTGTTGTACCGCTGGTAATCGAGCGGCACCTGGAAGGTGAGGACCGAACGCGGCTGATAGCCCAGGTCCACGTTCTGGAGCCCGATGAAAGTCCGGATGAGCAGTCCCGCTCCGATGAGCAGGACCAGGGAGAAGGCTACTTCGGTGACGACCAGAATCCGACGGGGGCCGTTGCGCAACCGGCCCGCCCCGCTCCCCCGGTCGCGGAGCACACCCGCGCTCTCGACCCGTGAAGCCTGAAGCGCCGGGAGGATGCCGAAGATGAGGCTGCAGACCAGTGCGGTGAGGAAGGTGAACAACAGGACGCCACTGTTGAGACCGATCTCATCCACCCGCGGCAGGTTCCCCGGCTGGAGAGCCAGCAGGACCCTCAGTCCGACCGCACCCAGCAGCAGGCCGATCAGTCCGGCCGCCAGCGCCAGAGTCAGGCTCTCCGCCAGGACTTGGCGGATGATCCCGCTCCGACCCGCTCCCAGCGAGGCGCGCACGGCGAATTCCCGCTCCCGCCCCGCGTTGCGGGCCAGCAGCAGGCTGGCGGCGTTCGTGCAGGCGATCAGCAGCACCAGCCCGACCGCACCCAGCAGGGCCAGGATCGGCAGGCGGACGTTCTGCACCAGGTCGGAGTGCAGCGGGTGGACGTAGTACGCGATCCCGGCGGTCTCATACGTGTCCGGGTACTCTTCCACGATCCGCCGACCGACCGCCTGGATGTCCGCCTCCGCCTGCTCCAGGGTGACGCCGGGCTTGAGTCGCCCGATCGCCCGGTAGGCCCAGAATCCCCGGTCCTCGCGCGGCAGCGGCAGGGGGTACCAGAGGTCCACGTCGGGGGAGAGGCTCGTGCCCGGACCGAGCAGCAGGCGGAAGCGCTCCGGCATCACTCCCACGACGGTCAGCGGGAAGCCGTCCACCTCCAGGGTGCGACCGATGACGGTGGGATCACCTGCGTAGCGCCGGCGCCACAGCCCCTGGCTCAGGACGACCGCCGTGGGTCGCCCGGGAGCCTCCTCTTCGGGGGTGAACAACCGTCCCAGGGCGGGTTCGATCCCCAGCAGGGGGAAGAGATCGGCGGTCACCCCGGCCGCCAGGACCGCTTCCATGGCGCCCGCCTCGGTGATGCTGGCCGTCCGCTCCCGGGTGACCGCCCCCAGGCCTTCCAGCACCTGGCTCTGCTCCCGGAAGTCGAGCACCTCGGCCCGGGCGATCCCGGGATGCTGGACCAGCCCGCTCAGATCGACCCGCAGCAGGACCAGACGCGAGGGGTCTTCGTAGGGGAGGGGACGCAGCAACACCGAGTCGACGACACTGAAGATGGCGGTGTTGGGCCCGATACCAAGGGCCAGCGTGAGCACGACGGCGGCACTGAAGGCGGGCCGGCGGGTGAGGATCCGGAGGGCGTGACCCAGATCACGGAAGAGACCGCGCACGAGGACTCCTTCCGACCGGAGGTGGGACCGGGCAGACGATGATGTCTGTAAGCGGATACGGATTCTCGAGGGGGTTGGTTCCGGCCGGGGTGGGCTCAGTCTTGGCGGCCGATGCGATATTCGGGGTAGATCTCCCGGGCGCACTCGGGGCAGATGCCGTGGCTGAACTCGATCGCGGCGTGTTCCTGCATGTAGTGCTCGATCCGCTCCCACTCGCCGCCCTCACTGCGGATCCGGTGACAGCGGCTGCAGATAGGGAGCAGCCCCTCGAGCAGGCGGACCTGGTCGAGCGCCTGCCGCAGTTCGGTGATCAACCGCTCACGCTCGGTCTCGGCGGCCTTCCGGAGGGTGATGTCTCTGAGCACGACCAGCCGCCCGCCCACCCGGCCGGGGACGGTGTAGAAGGGGGAGATGTCCGCCTCGAAGGTGCGCGGGCCCTCCGAGGCCGGCAGCTCGAACTCATGGCTCGGCCCGCCCCGTCCGGATCCCTCCTCGAGCAGTCCGCTGATCCGCGCGCACACCTCGCTGCAGAGCCGGCCGATGGGGACCTTACCGGAATGCCCCAGGATCGACATCGCCGCCGGATTGGCGTCCACGATGCGGTCGTTCAGATCGAGCACGATCAGACCCTCCAGCATCCCGTCGATAAGCGCGCCCCGGGCCACCGGCAGCAGAGCGAAGAGCCCGAAGCGCAGGATGGCCGCGGCCAGGAGCAGGCCGGTCAGAGTGAAGGCGAACGGGGTCCAGTCGAGACCGGGGAAGGGGTTCGATGGGGAGAGGTAGAGCAGGTTGCCGACCCAGGGAGCGAGGGTGGCCAGCAACAGCAGGAGCGACTGGGTGCGGAAGAGACGCCGGTTCTGAAAGGCGGAGCGGAGCAGGAGCACGGTGCCGGAGGCGACCACGATGTAGGCGCCCGCCACCCACCACCAGAACCAGGGCCCCCGGTCGTAGCGCAGGAACATGAGGGTGGGATCGAGATAGAGGCCGCGCCAGTGGAGATGATGCCATCCGTTCGTCCAGACCAGCAGCAGGGTCACGCCGGTCACCGCCCAGGCGAAGACGCGCATATATGAGGCCGCGCGTGACCGCCAGCCGGCGTAGGCAGAAGTGAAGGCCAGGAAGAGGGGAGGGGTGGTGGCGATCCCGAAGTACTCGAGCCGCATCCAGGTCGCCTTGCCGGCTACCCCGATGGCAGCGACCTCGAAGGCGCTCATGCCCGCGTAAACTGCCACCGACAACATGAGCAGGGTCAGTTCCCAGGCCCCGCTCACACCTCGGTTGTAGGCGGCGATCACCGCTACGCCGACGGCGATGAACGCGGCCGCCAGGTAGGCGAGCGAGATGAGATTGAAGGACATGCCGGGCTCCTTCGCCGTCGCCGGGCGGTCGTGGTGAGGTCCCAGCGTAGGACCGGCCCCGGCCGGGCGCAACCACTGCCACCGGCCCGGCTTGGGACTTGGGAACGGAGAGGCTACAGCCGGCGCTCGAGCGAACGACGCCATTCCGCGGAGAGGGACTCCTCGGCCAGCAGCAGGCGCACGGCTTCCAGGTCCACCCGGTCGCGGTACATGAGCCGGTTGGCTTCTGCGAGGGTGATGCCCTGCCGGCCCCGCTCCAGCAGCACGATCCGGTCGCCCGCCTCGACCTCTCCCGCCACTTCGCAACGGCCGTAGAACCCGGTGCGACCCGACAGAAGCATCCAGCGGGTCAGGCGCGGCTCACCGTGGACGGCCCCCGGTTTCTTACAGAGCGCCCTCGGCTGGGTCACCCGGATCCGGGCGGAGCCGACCCGGTAGAGATCCACGATGCAGACCATCGTTTCGCGTAACCCACGGGTGGTCATGTTCTCACCGAAGGCCGGAGGGATCAGGTAGGTCTTCAGTTTCCGTTTCCAGTAGGCGTAGTGCTCGAAGGGGTAGATGCAGACCGCCTTGTCAGGACCCCCGTGCTGGGAGGTGTCCGCGACCGCATCGCCGGTCAGGCCGTTGGGCCCAAGCCGCACCGGACCCTCCACGATCACCCGCCGGAAGCTGCTGGAGACGGTCTCCCCATGCAGCTCGAGCGGCTGCGGTGTCCCGACACTCAGGTGGAGGAGACGTACTTCCATCTCGGTTGGGTCGCTAGATCCGGCTTGGTGGCGGTGGCTGGCGGAGCACCCGGAAGGTGCCCGCGAACCGTTGGAGTATGAGGAGCGTCGGCGGTCGGGGCAAGTGTCCTGTCGAGTCCCGGCCGCATGGCCGCTGTTTGCGGTGCCGCTTGCCGGGCGGTCCTGATTGTGGTTCCATGACCTCGCCCCTTGGGACGGGCGCGGGATCGGTCTTACCCGGGAGGGAGCGGTATGTCCGCTGGAACAGTCGGAGTGGGTGGGGATTGGGACTCCGGGGGCGTGCGGATCCGTTCCGGCCGGAGCGATCTCGACAGCCTGGTCGACCGGGTGCGTGACTTCCTGGAGCATGACCGGATCGTGATGGACCTGGACGGCCAGCGGGTGAGGGGGTTCCGTACCCCCGATGCCCATTCGCTCTGGATCCGCGACCACAGCGACATGTTGCGGGCGGGGCGCTGGTTCGAACCGGACGCCGTCAGCGCCGCGGAGCATTTCGGCCAGACCCAGTCGGCCACCGGCCGGATCTTCGACTACGTGACTACCTTCCCGGAGAAACTCCCCTGCGAGCGGGAGAACTGGACGAAGTACGTCCGGGTGCCGGTGGAGGCGGACGTCGAGTACCGCCTGGTTAAGGCCGCCTGGCTGGCCTGGCAGGCCACCGGCGACGACGCCTGGATCCGCCGGCTCCTCCCGGTCCTGGAGCGGGCGCTCCTCTACATCCAGGGGCATCCCTGGTACTGGGACCCGACCCACGGGCTGGTCAAGCGCGCCTACACCATCGACACCTGGGACTTCGCCTACACGGCCGGCCGCCACGACTGGCTCCACTTCCAGTGCGACGAGGGGACCTTCTGGGGCATCCTGCACGGCGATAACAGCGGTTACTTCGAGGCCTACACCCTCCTGGCACGGCTCTATGACCGGCTGGAAGATGCGCCGCGGGCGACCCGCTGGGCCCGCGAGGCGGCCGGGTTGCGGGAGCGGCTCAACCGGGTCTGCTGGAACGGTCGTTTCTACACCCATTTCGTCAAGCTCGTCCCGGTCACCATCCCCGGAGTGGATGAGTCCGAGCAGCTCAGTCTCTCCAATCCGATGGATATCAACCGGGGCGTGGCCGACCACGCCCAGGCGGTCGCCATCCTGAGGGAGTACCGGCGGCGTGGGAAGCAGAGCGGGGCCTTCGCCGAGTGGTTCTCGATCGATCCTCCCTTCCCCGACGGGATCTTCGGGGATGAGAAGCTGGTCGGAGGAGCTTATGTGAACGGCGGAATCATGCCGCTGGTGGGGGGGGAACTGGCCCGGGCCGCTTTCGAGCACGGTTTCGAGCGCTACGGAGTGGACATCCTCGAGCGTTACCAGGCGCTGATCGCGCCGCGGGGGGAGACCTTCCTCTGGTACTTCCCCGACGGCACTCCGGCCAGTGTGGAGACGAGCACCAGTCCCGAAGCGCAACCCACCGACGGCTGGGGCTCCAGCGCCATGCTCTGGGCCCTGGTGGAGGGGCTGGCGGGAGTGGTGGACGAAGGGAAGGGGTTCGACCGGGTCCGCTTCGCTCCCCGCTGGCCCGCGGCCGAAGTGGAGGAGGCCGAGGTCCAGCTCTCCTACGCCGCTTCCGGGGCGCGCTTCGGCTACCACTATCGCCGGCACTCCGACCGGATCGAGATCGAACTGGCCGGCGGAATCCCGACCCGGGTCGCCGCCCACCTCCTTCTGCCGGAAGGGACCCGGGCCCGCTCCCTTGAGCGGGACGGCCGGGAGTTGGAGGCGCGCGCGAGCGGGGTGGAAGCGAGTCGCTACGCCGATGCCTGGTTCGAGTTCGAAGGGGGGTGCCGGCTGACGCTGCGGCTGGGCTGAGCCGGCACCGAGACAACCCTGCCGGCGGAAACCGGTGGGGGGGAAAGAGAAGCCCCCGTCAGCGGCCGCTGACGGGGGCGTGTGGTCGCAACGACCGAAGCCTGGGGTCAGACCTTGCGGACGTTGGAGGCCGCCGGACCCTTCGGGCTCTGGACGATCTCGAACTCGACCTTGTCACCCTCATTGAGCGACTTGAAGCCGGTGCCCTGGATGGCGGAGTGGTGAACGAAACAATCCTTGCTGCCGTCGTCGGGAGTGATGAAACCAAATCCCTTCGAGTCGTTGAACCACTTTACGGTACCGCTTGCCATGCTGCTGTTCTTCCTTTTACGGGAGCCTCGAGGACTCCTTGTAACCGCCGGCCACACTGGCCGGATTCCCCACGACGCCGCACCGTAGCATCCCCAAGAGAAGAGGCATCCGGCCAGACCTGATACCCGGGTGCCTCACCCTCGTGTCCGATTCGGTCTCAGCGTCATGCAGACGGGATTATGAAGCGGTCGACCCCGGGATGGCCAGTACGAATTGCGGCCCCGGAGTCCCCGTGTCCGAAGGTCTCCGGTCCGCAACTCCCCCGGCGGTGGGACCGTATCATCCCCGGTACCTTCCATCATCCACCCTCCAGAGCGGAGCACGACATGAAGCGCATGGTTTCCAAACTCCTCCTGCTGGCCGGCATCCTCCTGCTCGTGCCGGGCCCGGCCGGTGCCCAGCAGGGTGAGTCGTGGGATTTCACCGGGGCGACCCGGATCGAGTTCGACGGCACCTCCGGAGATGTGACCATCGTGGCCGCCGAGGGGGCGACCGGCCGGGTGGAACTCCTGGCCCGGGTCACCCCGGCCGACGCCTTCCGGGGGGAGGTCGTGGTGCGGGACGGGGTGGTGCGTATCGATGAACACTGGAGCGGCCGCCACAGTTCCGGCCAGGTCAAGTGGACGATCCGCCTGCCGAAGTCGACGACCCCGGTCCGCTTCTCCGGGTCGACCGCCTCCGGGGACCTGGAGATCCGGGGAGTGGCCGCCGAGGTCCGCTTCCGCACCGCCAGCGGGGACCTGACGATGGACGGGGCATCCCTGGTCGGCTCTTCGAAAGTCTCCACGGCCAGCGGGGATATCGCCCTGACCGACCTGCAGGTGGCCTCGGGTGTCTCGTTCAGCACGGCCAGCGGCGACGTGGAGTTGACCCGGGTGAAGGTCGGCGAGGATGTGGAGTTCTCGACGGCCAGCGGGGACGTGGTTCTTGAGGGGGTCGAGGCCGGCCGGGGCACCCGTCTCTCGACCGCCTCGGGGGATGTGCGCGCCCGCGGCTGTAAGGGCATCTCCCGGCTCAGCTCGGCCAGCGGTGACGTGGACATCCGCGACTGTGAACTGGCCGGCGAGGGACGTTTCTCGAGCGCCAGCGGCGACGTGCAGGTCGCCTTCGCCCGTCTGCCCGCCTTCGACCTGCGGGTCTCCTCCGCCTCGGGGGACGCCGAACTGGAGGTGGGGGAGTGGGGGGATAACTTCCGGCTGGTGCTGGTCAAGCGGAAGGACCGGGGACGCATGAGCTGTCCCTTCCCCTTCACCGAGGAGCGGGAGTTCGAGGAGAACGACCACATCTACGTGGAAAGAACCGTGGTCCGGGGCACCGGCGGGCCGGAGATCACGGTGCGTTCGGCCAGCGGGGACGTGATCGTCCGCCGCTAGT
>CAZFHZ010000033.1:0-31505 GCA_964519015.1 uncultured Gemmatimonadota bacterium
GCCGAGAGAAGGACAGGTACGGCGAGGGGGGCTTCGGCCCCCCTTCGTCGTCCCGGGCTCACATTCCCGGTGTCCCGGCCCGCCGCGGGAAGGTAAGATGCCGAAGAAGAGACGGCGCGGGGAGGTGAACGGAGCCCCGGGTGGGGGCGTCCTACCCAGCGGTGGATTGGAGCCCAGGATCCCGTCGCCCGGACCGGGAGAAGGAAGGAAGTGGGTCGGATGGCAGGTCGTCGGTCAGAACAGCGGAGGGGAGCCGGTCCGATGCGGCGCCGGGCCGCCCGCTTCCTGATCGGGGCCGCCCTCCTGTTGCCGGTGGCCACCGGGGCCCAGGATGTGGCCGTTCCCGTGCCGGAGGGGCCCGAGTTCGATGTGGACATCGTCTCCTTCAGCACCGAGCAGACGACCGCCCAGACACTGGTGGAAGTGTATGTCTCGGTGGCCTACGACCAGCTCGCCTTCACCCGGGCGGGGGAGGTCTTCCGGGCCGATTACGACCTGAACCTGCGGCTGGTCGGCCCGCACGGGGAGACGGTCTTCGACGAGACGGCCACTGGAACGGGCACCACACCGATCTACGAGGAGACCCTGGCCGAGGACATCTACCGACTGCAGCGCTTCACCTTCGTGGTCCGGCCCGGAGCCTATACCCTCGAGATCACCATGACCGACCGGGCCCAGGCCAAGTCCCACCGGCGCTCGATCGAGGTGGACGTCCCCCGTTTCCTGACCAGCGCCCTGGGGGTCTCCGACATCCTGCTGACCGACTTCATAGGCACCTCCCCCCCCGACCTGCCGGCCGGGACGGTCATCGACAACGCCGGTACCCAGCTCTTCACCCGCAAGGGGCACAGCTACATACCCAACACCCGGGCGATCTACGCCAACTTCGTACCCTCGCTGCTGGCCTACTACGAGATCTACGGGCTGAACCCGCTCCGCCAGACCGAAGCGGACCAGTCATACAAGATGGAGTTCTACGTCAACACGGCCAGCGACGAGACGGTCCTTTATTATATGCGCCAGCACGAGAAACCGGGGTCCTCCTCCTACAATTCCGTGGAGATGAACATCCAGGACCTGCGGCCGGGCGACTATCGTCTGAATATCACGGTGACCGACCTGGGGACCGGCAGCAGCGTGACGAGGTCGAAACCGTTCCGGGTCCTGGAATCCTACCTGACACTCGCCTACCGGGACTACGACAAGGCCATCCGGCAGCTCCGTTACATCGCCACCGAGCGGGAGCTGCGCACGCTCCAGGACGCCCCCGAGGAGGATCGTCTGCGTTTCTTCCGGAACTTCTGGATCAGCCGTGACCCCTCCCCCGGGACGAAGCGGAACGAAGCGATGGTGGAGTATTACCGGCGGATCGCCTATGCCAACGACATGTTCAAGATCCAGAACCTCGAGGGCTGGGCCACCGACCGGGGTATGGTCTACCTCACGCTGGGACTGCCCGATCTGGTGCAACGGTCCGAAGTGGACCGCTATGGGTCGAAGCCCAGCGAGATCTGGGTGTATAACTCGATGAGGCTGCAGCTCAGATTCGTGGACGAAGCCGGGTTCGGCGACTACGTGCTCCAGAATCGCGAGGAGTTCCTCCAGCGCACGCGCTGGAGGAGGGGGAACCCGTGAGCATGGGGGACCCGTGCGCAGGGTGGAACCTGAGAGGGGTCCCGCATCATACCGCGAAGCATACAACGAAGTAGAGGAGGAGGACCTGATGGTCTCGGCTCTCCGTTCCAATGAAGTGTCGGGCCGGCGCATAGGCTGCCTGCGGGCGGCGAGCGTCCTGCTGGTCGCCCTGCTGGGATGGTCGACCTGGGGGACGAGTACCCGCGCCCAGAGCACGCTCATCTTCGAACGCTCCGACGGGGACATCCAGTTCTTCCAGGATGTCTGCAGTTACCGCAACCCCTCCGATCCCTCCAAGGCCTACGTCGAGGTCTACTACGCGCTCGACCGCAGCCAGATGACCTTCATCGAGCCTCCCGGCAACCCGGGCCTCTGGTCGGCCCTGTGGGAGTTCCGGACCGTGGTCGAGACCGAGGTGGGGGACCAGGTGACCTGGAACTCGTGGCGCCAGATCTCCCAGGACACCACCCGCAACAACATCGAGGTCAACCAGACCGTCTTCGATACCTACTGGCCCCCCATCCTGCTCAACCCGGGGGTCTACCGCTTCGTCACCACGATCACCGACCTGAACAGCCGGATCACGGGTAACGTCAAGGTCGGGGTCCGCGAGCAGCTCGTGGTCATCGCCGACTACTCCACCTCCGACCTGACGGTGAGTGACATCGAGTTCTCCACCCGTCTGGGCAAGGCCTCCAGCCAGAACTACTTCACCAAGAACGGACTGCTGGTCATCCCCAACCCGACCCGCACCTACGGGATCAACCTCCCGCTGCTCTCCATCTACGCCGAGGTCTACGGCCTGACGGAACCGGCCGCCCAGGGTGAGCCGGGCCGGACCTACACCCGGACGATCTCGGTGGAAGGGTTGGATGTGGACTACCGCAAGGTGCTCGATTCGGTCACCCGGGATGTGCGTGCCCGGGACGACCTGGTCGCCATCACCAACATCAACGTGGCGATCTTCCCCCGCGGCCTCTATCGCCTGCAGGTTGAGGTGGTGGATAATACGACGGGGGAACGGGCGGTGCGTCAGAAGGAGTTCCAGATCGTCTCCGAAGTGACGGCCGTGGCCCCCGACGAGCTCAACACCGCGATCATGAACGAGCAGAACATCCAGCGCTTCCGGGACCAGATTGCCTACCTGGCCGGCAAGGACCAGCTGACGGCCTTCGACGCTCTCGATCCGGATGCCAAGCGGGATTTCCTGATCTCCTTCTGGAAGGAGCGCGATCCCAACCCCGGGACCCCCCAGAACGAGTTCCGGATGGAGTGGCTGGTGCGGTTCGCCTACGCCAACAAGAATTTCACCACCCCGACCCAGCCGTCCGGCTGGCGCACCGACCAGGGGCGGGTCTGGATCGTCTACGGCCGCCCCGACGACATCGTCCCCCACCCGATGGAAGCAGCGAGCGGCAAGCCGTGGGTGGAGTGGAACTACGAGCGGATGCCCGAGGTGGGCCGGGCGACCTTTATCTTCGCCGACACCGGGGGAGGGTTCGGGTCGTACCGTCTCATCCACTCGAACGTCCCCGGGGAGCCCCAGAACCCCAACTGGCGGCAGGAGGTGGGGATCCCCCCCCGGCCCTGAGGTGGGGCCGTTCCGCCCGGGGGAATAGGACTAGCGCCCGCGGTTGACGGTCGGGGTCACCATGAACTCCTGCACCCGGGTGGCGGTCTGGCCGCTGTTGACGTCCTCGATCTCCAGGATGAGCTGGTAGATTCCCGGCCGCGGGCTGGCGAAGTCGAGCTGCAGGTACTTGTTTTCCTGTACCCGGATCCCGTTCTCCTCCTCCAGCTCCACCCGGATCGTCTCACTCTTGACCAGCCCCACCAGCCCCCCGATGGCGCGCCAGGCCGAGGCGAGGATGTTGCGCCGCCGCCGCGTGTCGGCCGGAGCGATGGTGTAGCGGGTCTTGAAGGCGGTCGTGCCGAAGGCGTCCCGGGTCAGATTGTAGACTTCGTAGTAGATGTAGATCTTCTGGTCGGTCGTGAAGCTCCGGTTCGGCATGGGGAAGATCTCGACCCCCTCCTTGTAGAAGGGGCCGCCGCGCCGCGATTCCACGATCCGCCCGGCCACCTCGACATCGCTGATGATGAGGTTGCGGGCGTTGAAGTCCTCGATCCGCAGGCTGTCCTGGAAGATGCCCTTGCGGCCACTGACCAGGTCGGTCACGCTGATGGCGAAGTTGTAGGTGCCGGGCTGGACCAGCATCCGGCCCAGGTCCACCATCACGTTCCCTTCCTCCTGCGGGACCTCGTTCTCGGAACGCTGCTCACGGATCTCGTTGATCTTGCCGATCTCGTTCCACCGGTTGTCGAAAACCGCGATCCCCAGGTCGATCCGCGCCTTTTGCCCTTCGCCGTAGCGCTCCAGCGCCAGTTCCCGGGTCGGGATCCCGTAGTAGACCTCCAGGCGGGTGCGCCCCTGGATATCCTTGAAGGCGGCCGTATAGAAGCTGAAGGGGAGCGGGGCGAGGTCGGTGGTGGCCTCCTCCACGTAGCGCTCGGTGGTGTTGACCAGCGCCACATCCCTCAGAATCTCCATCTGCTCGTCGTGGAGCATGCGCTCAAGCTGGTCCTGGTAGGGTCGGGCGGTGTCGGGACCTCCACCCGGGCCCTGCGAGGCCCGCAGCAGTTCCTCGAACTGGTTGGCGATCCGGTCGTACAACGGGTTGATGATCGCCCGTTCCCGGTAGGCCTGGATAGGGAGGGAGTCGATGGCCAGCTCGCTGGTCGGGGAGTCGTCGGGATTGGTCGGGTCGTTCTGGGGGAAAATCATCTCGGGGTGGCGCATCGAGGCCCGCATCAGGCTGTCCACGATCTCGAAGAAACCGGCCCCCCGGTCCACGAAGTGGATGATGACCTGATCCTTGAGGCCGGTGTGGTACTCCCAGGTGATGTTGGGCTTGGTCTCGGCGTCCCCGGTCGCGAAGTCGACGGTGTTGTCCGGCTCCCCGAACCGGATGTAGACCAGGCCCCGGTCATCGTAGCGACCCGGGGTGGTCGGACTGCTGAAGTACTGGCGGGCGTAGCGGAGCCGGCGGTAGTGCTCGACCAGCCGTTCGTTCGCCTCGTCGGTCGGGTTGGGGTCGCGCGATTTCCAGAAACGGCGGAAGAAGTCGCGCATCCCGGCCAGGTCGGTCCGCTCGTACTCGGCGCGCTCCTTGTCGCTGGCGACGTCCACCACGTCCTGCCAGAGCCGGTGGGCGGTCTCCTCGTCGTCGAACTTGCGGTACGACTGCAGGTAGAGCTGGTTGGCCCGCTCGTAGTCCTCGATGCTCAGGTAGAGGTCCCCCAGCAGGAGCATGGCCGGCACGTAGTCGGGTTCCTGGGCGTAGAGGGGGAGGAGGAACTCCTCCGCCCGGTCGTAGCGCTCGGTCAGGTAGTAGACCCGTCCCAGCTCGAGCCGGTTCTCCTTCAGGTTGGGGTCACGCCGGTACTGCTCGACGAACTCCCGCTCGGCGGTCTCGAAATCCCGCATCCGGGAGGCGACCAGCCCCAGCTGGTAGTGGATGTCCCCGAATTCGGGGTTGCGGGCCAGGACCTCCCGGAAGGCGCCCAGGGCCCCGCTGTAGTCCTCCATCTGCTCCAGGGTCTTGCCCAGGTTGTAGCGGGCGTCCAGGTAATCCGGGTCGAGCCGCTGGGCGGTGCGGAACTCGTCGAGCGCCTGGTTCCGGGTGCGTACCTCGGTCGCCAGCACCAGCCCCAGGCCGTTATGGGCGGGGGCCAGGTCGGCGTTCAGTTCGAGGGCGCGCTGGAAGGAGGCCCGCGCCAGGTCGGGGTTCTCCCGTCGCAGGTAGATGTAGCCCAGGGTGGAGTGGGCCAAGGCATGCCGAGGATTGAGCTCCAGGACCTTGCGGAAGGTGTTGATCGCGTTCTCGATGTCCCCTTCCTCGAGCTGCGTGATCCCGACCCGGTAGATCGCTTCCGGGTCGAGGGCCTGCCCGCGCGAACGCGCCGGCAGGGCGATGGTCGAGAGCAGGGCCGCCAGCAGGACAGCCAGCAGGGCGGCCGGGACTCGGTGGCGGTTCGGATCCATGGAGACTCGCCTCCGTACGACGGAGAAGAAGTCGCGGACTTAGAGTGTATAAACGGGGAAGGCGCCGGTGCGTGATGTGGGTACGCCCGGCGACCCCGATCGTTCCTCCCCCGGGATGTGACGCAGCGGATCCGGGTGACGTTTACCGTTCCGTGCTTTCCCGGAGGAGCCGGTTCTTACTAGTATACGTGGGGTGCCCCCGGGAGTCCATGCAGGGTCCTTGCCGGGACCCGCTCCTCCGGGCGGCCGGGAATCGAACAGTGACGCCGTGCCGGCCCCGAACGGAGCCGGCCACAGGCAACAACCTGATCCGCGAGGTTCGCACATGTCCGGTAGGAACAAGGTCCTGGGAGGCGCCCTTGCCGCGCTCCTGATCGCTTCGACCCTGCTCGCCGTCGGCTGCGGCGGAGGGCTCTCCACGCGACTGACGACCCCGCAGGAGGGGAAGATGCTCCTGATCGGTTCGGTCATCGTCGAGAACGTCGGCTACCGCCAGCGGCGTGAATCCTACACGGTCGGCATCGAGGTCTCCATCATGGGGGACGAGGATGTAGCCGGCGAGATGAAGCGCGTCCAGCTCACCTTCTGGGCCGACGACCAGGGCTACTTCTGCGTCGAGAACGTGGCCTACGGCCGCTACACCCTGAAGGGGATCCGGATCAACTCCCCGGGCGGGGACTGGACGATCTGGAACGAGCTCCGGATGCCCAACGAGCGCTGGGTGGTCGGATCGATCGAGCAGCGCTACCCGTTCACCGGCGACTACTTCTACTTCTCGCCCAACAGCAACGTCTACAACTTCCAGCACAACATCTTCTCGGTCGTGCTGGGTGGGGACGTCTACTACCAGAACCGCCCCCGGATACGGGGGGAGTCGTTCCAGTTGAACGACACCTACACGCGCGGGTTCGTCGAGGAGTACTTCATCGAGAAGTACCCGGACAGCGGCTGGCGGCCGATCCTGGAGAAGCTCCTGCCGGCCAACCGGTAAGGAGCGTACCCGGGGCCGGAGACTCCCCGGCCCCGGGAGGTGGCTCCCGGCTCCGGCCCCCCGCCTTTCGGCGGAGGGGCCGGGCGCCCGTTCGGGCTTGGCATCGGGGGTCCGACCCGATACCGTAGCCTCCCATGACCGCCGTCCCACCGGTGCCCCATCGCCGGCCGTGGCCGGAAGGGCCCGTCGTCGCGGCCCTGATCGCCGGGCTGGTGGCCACCTTCTGCTACCTGGTGCAGCTCACCCCCGGGTTGGGCTGGTCCGACAGTCCCGAGCTGGCGGGGGTGGCGCATACCCTGGGGATCGCGCACCCGACCGGTTATCCCTTCTGGTCGCTGGCCGGACACCTCTTCGGGATGCTCCCGGGACTGCCGGCCGACCCCGCGCTGCGGGCCAATGCCCTGGCCGCCCTGCTGGGGGGCGCCACGGTGGGCGTGTTGACCCTGGTGGGATGGCGGCTGGGAGGTCTGCTCCGGCTCGGTCCCATGCCTCGTTTCCTGCGCTACGGCGCCGCCCTGCTGCCGGCGGCGACCTTCGCCGGACTCCCGCTCTTCACCGCCCAGGCGCTCTCGGCCGAGGTCTATACCCTGCACACGTTGATGAGCGGGCTGCTCCTGCTGATCGGTCTGGAAGGCGCCCTGGCGGCCGAGGGGATCGGCGGGCCGCTTCGACCGGTCTCCAACGGGATCTCCGACCAGACCGGTGATGACGGCCGGGGCGGACGCGTTCTGCTGTTGGCCTACCTGGCCGGTCTCGGGCTGGCCAACCAGGCCACGCTGCTCCTCTACGTACCGGCCCTGGTCGTGCTCCTGCTCTGGTGGCTCCGGCCGGAGAGTCCGATGGACCGCCTGCCCGGATCCGGTCGGCACCGGGTGGCCGCGGCGCTCCCCTGGCTGCCGGTGGCCCTGCTGGCCGGTCTGAGCCTCTACCTGCTCATCCCCCTGCGGGCCCTCCACGCCCCCCCCTTCGACTGGGGCGGGGCCGACAACCTGCGCGACCTCGGACGGCTCTTGACGGCCGCCGAGTTCCGCGGCCGGCCCGGCCCGCTCGATCCGGTGACCCCGCTGACGATCTGGGTCCGGCTGGCCCGAGGACTGGGACTCCCCCTCCTGCTCCTGGCGCTGGCCGGGTGGGTCTGGGCGGGTCTGCGTCGGCACCGGCTGGGCCTGCTGGCCCTGGTCTGGTTGCTGAGCCCGCTTCTCTTCCTGCTGCTCGGGCTCGACCTGCCGGAGGCTGCGCTCCTTCCCTTCCACCTCCTGCTGACCCTCGGTCTGGGGGCACTGATGCTGCTGGGGAGCGAACGGCTGGTGGCCCGGATGGGTCCGGTGCGCGGGGGGTGGACCGGGATCGCGGGGGTGGTCGTGCTGCTGGGGATCGGACCGCTGGGCGGGCAGCTGCGGCGGCCGGGGGAGGCCGTCCTCTCCCGCACCTGGGGCCCGCAGGTCTGGCTGGAGGGGGTGACCGCCTCGGCGGCCGGGGCGGCGGAGCCCTCGCCGGAGGCGATCGCCCGGGTCTTCACCGAGGACAACACCACCGCCTTCGCGCTCTGGTACCAGGAACGGGTCGCCGGGCACTTTCCCAACGTGAAGGGGATCTTCCTGCCGCTGGTGCGTGAGGAGTGGTACCGGCGGGAACTGACCGGCCGCATCCCCGGTCTGAAGGTGCCCCGGATGCGCCGCGGGGTGGAGGACTCCCCCCCTTCGGTGGCCGGCCGGGCGCTGGTCGAGGCCAACCGGGGAGTGGAGGGCGTGCCGGTGCTGGTCAGCCCGCTCGGGCTGCCGCCGGGCGAGGAATATGGGGTGCTCGTCCCCCAGGGACTGCTTCTGCGCTGTGAGCCCCCCGGCTATCGGCCCACCTCCTCCGACCGGGAACGGCATGGCACGATCATGCGACGGTGGGCTCCCGCCTTCCAGAGTGAGGTCCCCGAGCTCGACCCGGCCAGCCGGGCCATCTGGAGTTCCCGGCACCGGCTGCTGGGGGAGGCCTGGGCCCGACTGGGCGTGCCCGAAGCCGCCCGGGTCGAATATGAGGCCGGCATCCGGATCGACCCGCGCCGGGTCGAGACCTGGTCCGCCTACGGCGAGTTCCTGAAGTCGGTGGGGGACTGGGTCGGCGCGGAGCAGGTCTTCCGGCGGGGGCTCGAACTGGCCCCGGGGGACCGGCTGCTGACCTTCGAGGTGGTCCGCGCCCTGGCCCGGCAGGGGGCCTACACGGGGGCCGACAGCCTGCTGCTCCCCGAAGTCCCGGCCGGGATCGAGCGCTGGGAGTATCTGCAGCTTCGGGCCCGCGTGCGGAGCGGTCTGGGGCGGCTCGAGGAGGCGGAGGAGGACCTGCGGGAGGCGTCTGGACTGGCTCCCGCCTCAGGGAATGTCCAGAACGACCTGGGCGTGCTCCTGCTCCGGCTGGGCCGGACCGGGTCGGCCCGCGAGGCCTTCCAGAAGGCCACCGAACTGGAGCCCGACCTGGCCGAGGGGTGGGCCAACCTGGGCGCCCTCGACCTGCAGGCCCGGCGCCTGGCGGAGGCCGGCCGGGAGCTGGCCAGGGCCGTCGAGGCAGGCGCCACCGACCCCCAGGTGCGGTACGCCCTCGGTCTGGTCCACTTCCAGCTCGGGAACCTGGCGGACGCCCAGACCGTCCTAAGGGAGAACCTGAGGCTCCAGCCCCGGCATGCCGACACCTACCTGCTGCTGGGACTGGTCCAGGAACGGTTGGGGGACCGTTCGGCCGCCCGCCAGACCCTGGAACTGGGTCGGATGAGCGTCCCGGATGACCCCCGGTTCGCCCTGCAGCTCAGGCGTCTGGGGGTGATCCCCCCGCGCTGAGCGGCCCCAAGTGCTGGTTGTGCGCCCCCCCCGGGGCGGCGTACCTTGATTTTACTGAGCGCGGTATCGTGATGGGGCGGTGCGCCGCCCCGGCGCGCACCCCCGTGACGACCCGGTACAACCCGGTCAAGGAGTGGAAAAGAAGATGGCGGGTCCTGTCCATGTGACCGACGAGACGTTCCAGAGCGAGGTCCTCCAGAGCGAGGTCCCCGTGATCGTCGATTTCTGGGCCGAGTGGTGCGGCCCCTGCCGGCAGATCGCCCCGATCATCATCGAGATGGCCCAGGAGTACGAAGGACGGGCCAAGATGGCCAAGGTGGATGTGGACACCAGCCAGATGGTGGCGGGTTCCTTCGGCATCCGGAGTATCCCGACCCTGCTCTTCTTCAAGGATGGGGAACGGGTCGACCAGATCATCGGTACCGTGCCCAAGAAGGTGATCACTGAAAAGCTCGAGCGGCTGCTTTAGTTCCATGAAAGAGGAGCATACCCGGCGCAGGAGGTGACGCCCCGATGGCGGCACACCCGGTGAAGCCCGGTCCGACCGGCTGTTCGAGGGCCGCGCTGACGGTCCTGATGCTGGTGCTCACCGCCGCCTGCGGCGGGGGTGAAGAGGTGGAGCAGGCGGGGAGTGAACGCGACCCGGTCGAGTCCTCCCGCCAGCGCATGGTGGACGAACAGCTCCGGCGGCGCGGCATCACCGACCCGGCGGTGCTTCACGCCATGGCTGCCGTCCCCCGGCACGAGTTCCTGCCCGAGAGCCAGCGCCCCCTGGCCTACACCGACCAGCCCCTCCCCATCAGCCAGGGGCAGACGATCTCCCAACCCTACATCGTGGCCCTCATGACCCAGGTGCTGGAGCTCAAACCGGGCGAATCGGTCCTGGAGATCGGCACCGGGAGCGGTTACCAGGCGGCGGTGCTGGCCGAGATCACCGACCACGTCTATACGATCGAGATCCTCGAACCGCTGGCCGTGCGGGCGCGCGAGACCCTCCAGCGACTCGGCTACCGGAACGTGCTCGTCCGGCTCGGAGACGGTTACCGGGGCTGGCCGGAGTACGCTCCCTTCGACGCCATCGTGGTTACCGCCGCCCCCGACCACATCCCCCAGCCGCTGGTGGACCAGCTGAAGGTGGGGGGGCGCATGGTCATCCCCATCGGCTCCTACTTCCAGGAACTGATCTTGCTGCGCAAGGGAGCGGACGGCAACCTGACCCGGCAGGGAGTCATCCCGGTCCGGTTCGTCCCCATGGTGGGCGAGGCGGAGACCGTCCCGCCCCCCCGCCCCTGATCCCGGACACAAGCGAGGTGCATCATGAACCGAGGCAGCCTCATCCTGGCCATCGGCCTGCTCCTGGTCCTGGCGCTCTCCGGCTACCTGTTTCTGAGCGAGCGGAGTGAACGAGCCGAGGGGCCGCAGGAGGCCCGGCTGGCGACGGCGGGACCCGTGGTAGTGAGTCCGGCCGGCGCCGCGGCGCCCATCGCCCCCTATTCGCCGGGCATCCGGGCCGGCGATCTGGTCTTCCTCTCCGGTCAGATCGGGCTCGACCCGGCCAGCGGCGCCCTGGTGGCCGGCGGGGTCGTGGCCGAGACGCGGCAGGCTCTGGCCAACATCCGCACCCTGCTGGAGGCGGCCGGGGTGGGCTTCGGCGACGTGGTCCAGGCCACCGTCTACCTGGCCGACCTGGACGATTACGCCCGCTTCAACGAGGAGTATGCGAAGGTCTTCACCGGCCCTCCCCCCGCCCGGGTCGCCGTAGAGGTCGCCCGACTGCCGCGCGAGGCACGGGTGGAGATCGCGATGACCGCCTATGCACCCATCCGCTGATCCGGTGCCGGGGCCGTCCGGAGCGCCTCCCCGGCGGCGCTTCCGGATGGGTCCGGGCGCGCTGGTCGCGGCCGCCTTCATCGGTCCGGGGACGGTGACGACCTGCTCGCTGGCCGGCGCCCGCTTCGGCCCCGGGCTGCTCTGGGCGCTCACCTTCAGCATCCTGGCCACCCTGGTGCTGCAGGAGATGAGCCTGCGGATGGGGGTGGTGGCCGGCCGCGGACTGGCCGAGGCCCTGCGGGAGGACATTCCCTCGCCCCTCATCCGCCGGACCGCTTCCCTGCTGGTTTTGACCGCCGTCACCTTCGGCTGCGCCGCCTACGAGACGGGCAACCTGCTGGGGGCGGGACTGGGGCTGGAGGCCCTGGGGATCGGCGGGACCCGGCTGCTCGCCCCGCTGACCGGGGTGGCGGCCGGCCTGCTCCTCTGGTGGGGTTCCTACCGGTTGCTCGAACGGATCCTGGTGGGGACGGTGATCCTGATGAGCCTGGCTTTCCTCGGCACCCTGGCCATGACCGGGCTGGATGTGGCCGCGGTCGTGCGGGGGGCGCTCATCCCGCGTCTGGAGCCGGGGGGGCTCTACCTGGCGGTGGCGCTGATCGGGACCACGGTGGTCCCCTATAACCTCTTCCTCCACGCGGCCGCCGTGCAGGAACGCTTCCAGGGAGCGGCCGACCTGGGAGCGGCCCGGCTGGACGCGGGGGTGACCATCGTACTGGGCGGGGTGGTCTCGGGAGCGATCGTGCTCACCGCCGCGGCGGCCTTCCACCACGCCGGCGGCGGGGTGGGGGAGCCGGCCGCGGCGGCCGACCTGGCCCGCCAGCTCGAGCCGCTGCTGGGCCACACCGCCACCCTCTTCTTCTCGGTCGGGCTGGTAGCCGCCGGCGTCTCCTCGGCCCTGACCGCCCCCATGGCCGCCGCCTACGCGACCCGGGGGGTGCTCGGTTGGAAGGGGGATCTGCGCGGACCGGGGCAGCGGGGGGTAGCCCTGGCCGTGGTGGCCACCGGGGTGCTCTTCGGCGCCCTGGGGGTGCCGCCGCTGCCGGCCATCACCCTGGCCCAGGCGGCCAACGGGATCCTCCTCCCGCTGGTAGCGGCCTTCCTGCTCTGGGCGGCCAACGACCGGCGGCGGCTGGGGGTGCATGCCAACGGCCCCGGGGCCAACCTGGCCGGTGGGCTGACCGTGCTGATCGCGGCCGGTCTCGGCCTGTGGGCCCTGTTCAAGCTGGTGGGCTGATCCCCGGGCCGACCCGGACGGGGGGGGCGAGGAGGGAGAGTGGCGGGCGCGGCCGGAGCGGATAGATTGCGAGTGTCCCGAGTCAGGAATTCGCACCGTTTCGCGGATGGAACTTGCGGGCGAGATCAAGGCGTGAGGAGGAGGCGATGCCGCTGCGCATCGTTGACGACGAGCAACACAGAGATCGCCCGCAAGCCCCATCCGCCCGCAGGGTTGCACCGACAGGGCAACATCTGCGGCGTTGCGGCTCCTCCACGATGCTACCGCATCGCGATCGTCGCCGCGCCTTGCATCTGCTACCCTGTCGGCGCAACGAAATGATGCGAATTCCTGATTCGGGGCACTAGGATGAACTGGAACCGTGACCGGCTGGCCGGCCTCTTCACCGACGCCGTACTGGTGGGCGTTCTGGTGAGTCTCGCCTACGGGCTGAACCGCCTGCACATCGCCCTCACCCTCACCGGGCCGGGGATCCCCCCCGGGCTGGAGTTCCTCCTCTTCGCCCTGATCGTGGCCATCCCGGTCTCCCTCTACAGTCCGACCGAGCGCCGGCTCTACGCGCTCTTCATGGGTCTGCTCCGGCCCGGTCTGGTCCGTCTTCATGATCGCGCGGAGCGCCTCTACCGTTCCTGCATCGGGGTCTTCGAACTCGAACCCGTGCTCCAGCGCCTGCTCGACGGACTCGAGGAACTCACCGGGGACGCCCACCTGGCGCTCTTTTTACCGGAGGAGGAGGAGGGGGTCTTCACCCTGGCCGCCGCCCGCGGTTTCGCCGACCCGCTGCCGGCCAACCTGACCATCGCCGAGGAAGGGGAGATGGCCCGCTTCCTGGCCCAGGCGTGCGAGCCGATGCTGCTGCCCGCCCAGCGGACGGTCCTCGATCCCCTCGAACGGTTGCTGGCCGATCGCCTGGCCGGTGAGCCGGAGAGCTGGATCGTACCGATGCACACCGCCGGGGCCCTCACCGGCGTGCTCTTCGTGGTGCCCGTCCCGGACCGCCGCGGCGGCCGGGTGCTGCGGGAAACGCTCATGCTCCTGCTGGCCCGCCTGGCCGTGCTGCTCGAGGATGCCCGCCTCTATTCACGGGTCCGGCGCGAATCGCTCGAGAAGGACCTGCTCTTCGAAGTGGGGAGCCGCATCTCGACCGCCCTCGACCGGGACCGGCTGCTGGAGATGGTCATGGACGGCCTCCAGCAGGTGGTCGGCTACGACGCGGCCGGCATCTTCCTGGTGGATACCGGCGAGCGCAGCATCGCGCGGCACCTGGTGCGCGGCTACGACGAATCGGTGCTCGACCGGGTGCTGCTGCAGTTCGGGGAGGGCCTGGTGGGCCGGGCCGTCGAGACCGGCCGGGCGATCCTGGTCTCCGATGTGCGCGAGGACCCCCACTACCTCGCCGCCCGCCCGACCACGCTCAGCGAGATCGTCTTCCCGGTGGCTGTGGAGGGACAGATCGAAGCGGTCATCAACCTGGAGAGCGACCGGCTGGGGGCCTACCGGCAGAAGGACCTCCGGCTGCTCGAGATGTTCGGCACCCAGGCGGCCATCGCCTTCCACAACGCCCGCCTCTACGAGGAAGCCCGTCAGAAGCGCAGCCTGGAGCGGGAGATGGAGCTGGCCTGGGAGATCCAGAAGGCGCTCCTGCCCCGCACCACCCCGGTGATCCGCGGGGTGGAGGTGGCCACTTTCATGCAGCCGAGCCGCAGCGTCGGTGGCGACCTCTACGACCTGGTCCCCCTGGGGGGGGCCCGTTTGGGCCTGGCGGTCGGGGACGTGTCGGGGAAGGGGACACCGGCCGCGATCCTGATGGCCAGTCTCTATGCTTCCTTCCGTTCCCTTACCCGGGGGGCCCTGACCGTCTCCCGCATCATGGCCCGCCTGAACGACCTGCTCTGCGAGAACACCGGGAGCGGCCGATACGCCACCTTCTTCTACGGCGTGCTCGACCGCGACCGGATGGTGCTGCGCTACTCCAACGCGGGGCATCTGCCCCCGCTGCTGCTCCGCCCCGGCGAGGAACCGCGGCCGCTGACCGAGGGGGGGATCGTGCTGGGCTGGATCCCCGGTTCGGAGTACGGAGAGGGGATGGTGGAACTGGAGCCGGGCGACCTGCTCCTGCTCTACACCGACGGCCTGGTGGAGGCGGAGAACGAGGCCGAGGAGATGTTCGGTGAGGAGCGGGTGGCCGATGTGGCCGCCGCCCTCATCGGGCGGAGCGCCCGGGAGGTGCTCGACGGACTGAGGCACGCCGTGGACGCCCACTGCGCAACGCGCGAGGTCGGGGACGACTTGACCATGGTTGTGCTGCGCGTCGACTGATATCCTGACCCGGCCATGCTGCAACTCCACGTGGAATCCCTCTTCAAGCGGTACGGTCCCCGGCGCGTCCTGGAGGACCTCAGTTTCACCGCCCGGGCCGGAAGCGTGCTGGTGGTGGCCGGGCCGAACGGCGCCGGCAAGAGCACCCTGCTGCGTTGCCTGGCCGGACTGGAGCGGCCGGGGCGAGGGCGGGTGTCCTTCCGCGACGGGGAGCGCGAGTGGGGTCGGGTCGAGCGACGGCTCGGGCTCGGCTTCCTGTCCCCCGAGCTGGCCCTCTACGAGGAACTGACCGGGCGGGAAAATCTCGACTTCTTCGCCCTCATGAAGGGGCTGGCGCCCGGCGGGGCCGGGATCGGGCAACTGCTGGACCAGGTGGGACTGAGCATGAGGGGAGGGGACCGGGTGGGGGACTACTCCTCCGGCATGCGGCAGCGTCTGAAGTGGGCGTTCGCCCTGCTGGGGGACCCGGCCGCGCTGCTGCTGGACGAACCGGGACTGACCCTGGATGCCGAGGGATTCACCATCGCCGCCGGGCTGGTGGCGCAGGCCCGCTCCCGCGGGCGCCTGGTCGTGCTGGCCACCAACGACACCCGGGAACTGGAGCTGGGGGATGAACGCCTCACCCTCGGCTGAAGGCCGCCGGCGCCCGCCGGGCGTGGCGGTCCAGGTGGGGGCCATGCTCCGCAAGGACCTGGTCGCCGAGATCCGCTCGGCGGCCTCGGCCACCGCCGTCGGGATGTTCGCGCTGGTCACCCTGGCGGTCGTTTCGTATGGTATCGGGCCCTCCCCCCTGGAGGCCGAGGTCCGCGCGAGCCTGCTCTGGGTCGTCCTCTTCTTCGCCTCCAGCGTCGGGCTGGCCCGCACCTTCGTGAAGGAGGAGGAGACCAAGACGGTGCTGGCCCTGCGCCTGTGCGCGAGCCCGCCGGTGGTCTTCGGCGGCAAGCTGGCCTTCAACTGCCTGCTCATGCTGGCGCTGACGGCCGTGCTCACCCCCCTCTACCTGGTGCTGCTGGGAGTGAAGGTCGGCACCCCCGGTCTCTTCGTGGCCATGTTGCTGCTGGGGACGGTGGGACTGGCCGGCGGCTCCACCATCGTGGCGGCGATCATCGCCAAGGCCCGGGTGAAGGGACCGCTCTTCGGCGCCCTCGCCTTCCCCATCCTGCTCCCCCTCCTGCTGCTGGAGGTGCGGGGGACGGCGACCGCCCTGGAGGGGGGGAGCTGGGCCGAGGGTCTGAGCTGGGTCTGGGGTACCCTGGGATTCGCGGGGGCCATGATCACCCTGTCCCTGCTGCTCTTCGACGTCGTATGGGAGAGCTGAAGCGGGGGACGAGAACGAACGAGAGGTGCGCTATGCGCTGGTGGCAGGCGGCCATCGGTCTCTGGTGGGCCGGGGTCATCGCGGCGGCCTTCCTCTGGCTCCCCCCCGCCATGGGGTTGGGGGAGCTGAGCCGGATCGCCTGGTTCCACATCCCCACCGCCTGGGGGGCGGTGCTGGCCTTCCTGACGGCCATGGTGGGTTCGATTCAATTCCTGCGCCGGCGCGACCTGGTCTGGGACGACCGGGCCGCCGCGGCCGCCGAGATCGGCCTGCTCTTCACCCTCCTGGCCACCATCTCCGGATCGATGTGGGCCCGGCAGGCCTGGGGGGTCTACTGGAACTGGGACCCGCGGGAGTCAAGCATCATCGTGCTCATGCTCATCTACGGCGCCTACTTCGCATTGCGGGCGGCGGTGGACGACGAGGAGCGCCGGGCGCTGCTGGCGGGGGTCTACAACATCATCGCCTTCGTGACCGTCCCCTACCTGATCTTCGTGGTCCCGCGCATCATGCGCACCCTCCACCCCGACCCGATCATCAACACCGCGGGACAGGGGGGGATGGACACAGGAATGCGGATCGTGCTCATCGCCGCCGTGATCGGCATGACCGCCCTCTTCTTCTGGATCTACGCGATCGCCGGTCGTCTGCGCCGGTACCGCCGGGAGCACTACCATGGATAAACTGATCTACGCGACCATCGTCATCCTGGTCATCTGGGGGGGCATCTTCCTCTTCCTGCTCGGTCTCGACCGGCGGCTGCGGCGCCTGGAGCGCTGGATGGCCTCCGGCGGGGAAGAGGGCACCCGCCCGTGAGGAACGGGCCGGGGGGAACGTCTCTCCGTCCCGCCCGTCGTACTATCATGGAGCCGGTGCGGTCCCTTCCGGGGGAGGGCGCCGGCGGTCGGTCGGAATCGCGTCGAGCCCAACGGGAGTGCGCATGAGCCGGACGAGGATCATCATCGGGGGCGTGCTGATCGCCCTCTTCGTCTACCTGGGGCTGGGAGCCTTCAAGGATACCCTCACCCCCTACGTGAGTTTCTCCGAGGCCCGGGCGGCGGTGGGCAGTAACGTGCAGGTCACCGGAGGACTCACGGCGGAGCGACGCTGGTGGTACAGCGACGACGCCGAGCGACGCTTCTGCTTCCTGATGATGGAGGAGGGCACGGGGGACACCCTCGAGGTCTCCTTCCACGGTGTGAAACCGGCCACCTTCGAGGAAGCGGTCTCGGTGGTCGCCGTCGGCCGCTTCGACGGCCGTCTCTTCCAGGCCAGCCAGGTACTCACCAAGTGTCCCAGCAAGTACGAGGGGAAGAACCCCAGCCAGCACGACGCCGCCATGGGCCGCTCACCCGGACGGGGGAATCCCCCGCGGCCGTGAGGGTCCGGCCGGATACCGGGCCGGCCCGACCGCCCCGGCGCGCCCGGTGAAGCCACCGGGTTGACGTTGACACTGCCTGAGCGCCCGACGAAAATATCCCACGACAAGATGCCCGGGGTCGACCTAAGGGGAGGAGTATGCCGGTGAAGATCGTCGAGAACATGCAGGGGAGCGTGGCGGTCCTGACCATCAAGGGGAAGCTGATGGGCGGTCCGGAGATGAAGGAGCTGCACGACCACGTCAAGAGTCTCATCCACGACGGTGTCAAGCAGGTGGTGATCGACCTCGGCCGGGTCAAGTGGCTCAACTCATCGGGACTGGGGGCGCTGATGGGAGCGCTGACCACCCTGCGCGGAGCGGGGGGGGATCTGAAGCTGGCCAACACCTCGGACAAGATCCAGAGCCTGCTGATGATCACCAAGCTCATGTCGATCTTCGACACCCACGAGACCGTGGAGAAGGCGATCGCGGCCTTCAGCGAACCGGGTGAATGAGGAAGGGATAACGCGGCATATGGCGCGACCGAACTTCGAGGGGGTCATCCCGGCGGTGGTGACCCCCTTCTCGTTACGGGGAGCGGTGGATGTCCCCGGGCTGCAGCGTCACCTGGGCTGGCTCGCCGGCCGGGGGCTCTCGAACTGGCTGATCTCGGGTTCGACCGGAGAATCACCCCTGTTGAACGAGGGGGAACACCGCCGCCTGGTCGGCCGGGCGTCCGAGGTGCGCCGCCGGGGCGCGCTGCTGCTGGCGGGCTCGGGGGCCGAAAGCACCCGAGGGACGATCCGGCTCTGCCGCGCCTCGGCCGAGGCGGGGGCGGACGCGGTGCTGGTGGTCAATCCCTCCTACTACAAGGGGATGCTCGACGAAGGGGCCTTGGCAGCGTTCTACACCGAGGTGGCCGAGTCGAGCCCGCTCCCGGTGATGCTCTATTCGGTGCCGAAGTTCACCGGTCTGCCCCTCTCCCCGGCCCTGGTGGAACGGCTGGCCCCCCATCCCAACATCATCGGGCTGAAGGACTCCTCGGGGGACCTCACCGCCCTCCAGGCCTTCCTGGAGCGCACCCCCCCCGACTTCCAGGTGCTCACCGGAGCCCCCTCGATCACCGGCGCCGCTGTTCTGGCCGGTGCCAGCGGGGCCATCCTGGCCATGGCCAACGTCGTCCCCGATCTCTGCCGACAGCTCTACTCGGCCGCCCGCGCCGGCGAGGTGGAAAGGGTGCGAGGGCTGCAGACCGAACTCAACTTCCTCACCCGCGCCATCCAGAACGCCCACGGCATCCCCGGGCTGAAGGCGGCGGCCACCCTCCTGGGGGGACATGGCGGTTACCCCCGGGCCCCGCTGCGGCCGCTTCCCGAGGCCGCCCGGGAACGGATCGCGGCCGCCCTCCGGGAGGCCGGCTACCGACCCCGTTCCCGCTGATCCCGCCGCCATGGGTCCTCCTTCCCCTCGCCCGACCGCCTCGACGCTGCCGGTCGCCGGAGCGCTCCTGCTCCTGACGGCCTGCGGCGGGGCCGACCGGACCGGGGAGCGGACCGTCCTGCGTCTGACCACCTGGGCGGGGCAGGAGGAGATGGCGATCATGGAGGAATCGATCGCCTGCTTCGAAGCGCTCCACCCCGAGGTGGATGTCCGCCACGAGACCATCCCGGTCAACTACAAGGAGAAGGTGATGATCTCGCTGGCCGGGGGCGCCCCCCCCGACGTGATCCTCATCGACTCCGAGGACCTGCCCGCCTTCACCGACCGGGGACTGCTCCTCAACCTGGCCCCCTACGCCCGCCGGGTGGGGCTCGACCTCGACCTCTTCTATCCGCAGGTGCTGGCCATCTCACGCCGGGGGGAGGCGCTCTACGCCTGGCCGAAGGACTTCACCCCCATGGTCATCTACTACAACGCCGACCTGCTGGAGCGGGCGGGGGTGCGCCCGGCCGGGGTGGACTGGACCTGGGAGGAGTTCCTCGAGGCCGCGCGGGCGTGCACCGAGGATGCCGACGGCGACGGGGAGCCGGAAACCTACGGGGCGTACGTGGGCCGGCAGTACTACTACTGGCAACCGTGGATCTGGTCGGCCGGCGGGCACACCTTCAGCCCGACCGGGGACCGGACCAGCGGCGGGCTCGACGCCTCCGAGGCGCGCTCGGCCGTCGCCTTCCTGGCCGACCTGCGCCGGCGCTGGCGGGTGAGCCCCCGCCCGGAGGTGCTGCGGGGATCGACCGGGATGGTCTCGAACCTCTTCTACGTGGGACGGCTGGCCATGATGGAGAGCGGCCACTGGATCCTGCCCAAGCTGGGGCGCTACGTGCACGAGGGACGGGTGCGCATCGGGGTGGCCAACATCCCCCACCGGGCCGGGGTGGAGCCCGTCACCGTGCTCTACGAATCGGGCTGGGCGGTGCCGGTGGGCGGTCGTCACCGGCAGTGGGCGGTCCGCCTGGCCGCCTACCTGGCCGACGAGGAAGCCCAGCGGCTGAGGGGGCGGCTGGGGCTGGCCGTGCCCGCCATGCCCCACATCGCCGAGGAGATCGTGCGGCAGGATGTGTGGGGGGTGGGGGACGCCTTCCTGCGCATCATCCCCACCGGCCGGCCCAGCCGGGGGATCGAAGTGGACGACTACCGGGTGGCCGACCGGCTCCTGGCCGAAGTCTTCGACCGCATCTACGCCCGGGGTGAGAGTGTCGAGGCGGCTACCACCGAGGTGGCCCGCGAGGTCGACGCGGTGCTCCGGCCGGCCGGGGAGCGCCCGCCGGGAGGCCGCCGGCCGTGAACGGGCTGCGGCAACGGCTGCGCCGGCTGGGACCGGCCGGCCGGGGCGGGCTGGCGACCCTCCTGGTCGGCCTCGGCCTGCTGCCCGGGGTCGTAGCGGTGAGACCGCTGATCGGGCGGTGCGCCCTGGACGCCGCCCGACGGGTGGCCGAGGAGCGGGCCGGCGGGGTGGTGGCGGCGGTGGAGCGGGCCCGGGTGGGAGCGGCCGCCCAAGTGCGCAGCCTGCGGAGCGGGCGGGACCAGGCGCCGGCACAGGTGCGGCAGCGGCTAGTCGCCGCGGGCTGGGAGGTGATCCTCCCCCGCTACCCGGCGGTACCCTCCCCCGAGCTACTCCCGGAGGGCGTCACCACCGCCCTGCTGGAGACGGCCGGCCGGGAGGGCACGGCGGTCGACCTCGACCTGAGCGGACCGACCCCCCGCCTGGTGGCGGCCGTGCGCAGCGCGGCCTCCCCGCCGCTGCTGCTGGCCGTCCGATCGGCGGCGGCGGAAATAGGGCGGGCCCTCACCTCCGATGGGGCGGTCGGCGGGGCGCTTTACGTGGACGGGCGGCGGCGGCTCGTCTCGGCCGACCCGTTCGGGAACCTGGCCCCCTCAGAACTCGAGGCCGACCTGGCCGCCGACGTGCTGGGGGAGGACCGCCCCCGGCCGCTCCTGCTCGGCCCCGGGGGGGAGATCCTGGCCGCCCTGGTCCCGCTCAAGGATTTCGAAGGGTGGGACACGCTCGCCCTGGTGCTGGTCACAGCGCCCCGGGCGCCGGTCGTGGATCTGGCCCGTCAGGCGGGCGGGCCGGCCCTGATCCCCGGACTGCTCCTGCTCGCCCTGCTGGTCGCGGTTCTGGTGGGTGGGGAGGTCTGGGCGCGGGCGGCCGGCCGCCGGAACCGCCGGCTCGCCCTGGCCCCGGCGGGCGCCGCGCTCCTGCTGGCCGGCGGCGTACTGCTCTTCCGGGGTGCGCTCCAGGCCGGGGTGTGCGCGGTGCTGGAGAGCGGTCCCGACCCGCTGCGGGAGCTGCTGGCCCGGGGCGGGCTGGTCGAGCGCTACACCTTCGGAGCGGAGGTGGGCGCCCTGGGCGCCCTCCTGCTGGCCCTGGCCGCCCTGGCCGGAGTGCGCACCCTGGCCCGTTACCTCGACCGCCCCCGCGTGCTGGGCACCCTGCTCACCGCCTGGGGTTTCCTGGCCCCGGCGGTGGCCGGCCTGCTCCTCTTCTTCGTCGGTCCGATGCTCTTCGCGGCCTACATCAGCCTGCACGACTGGAGCATCGTGGAGCCGGTCAAACCGTTCGTGGGGCTGGCCAATTACACTCGGCTGCTGGCCAACGCCGACTTCTGGCACGCCCTGGGCACGAGCGCCCTCTACACCCTGCACGTGCCGGTCTCGATGGCCCTGGCGCTGGCGCTGGCCCTGCTGCTCAACCGCCCCCTGCGGGGGGTGGGGATCTTCCGGACCCTCTTCTTTCTACCCAGCATCACCTCGTTCGTGGCCATCGCCATGGTCTGGCAGTGGATCTACAACCCCGATTTCGGACTGGCCAACTGGGTGCTGCGGCTCTTCGGGCTGCCTACCTCGGGCTGGCTGACCGATCCGGCCACCGCCCTGCCCGCCCTCATGCTCATGGCCGTCTGGATCGGGGTGGGCTACCAGATGGTGATCTACCTGGCCGGGCTGCAGGGGATCCCCCAGTCGATCCACGAGGCGGCCCTGATGGACGGGGCGGGACCGGTGCGACGCTTCTTCCGCATCACCCTGCCGCTGCTCAAGCCGACCACCTTCTTCGTGCTGGTCACCAGCATCATCGGCTCCTTCCAGGTCTTCACCCAGGTCTACATCATGACCGAGGGGGGACCGGTGCGGGCGACCGACGTAGTGGTCTACCACATCTATTCGGCGGCCTGGGACGAGTTCCGGATGGGGGCGGCCAGCGCCATGTCGTGGGTGCTCTTCGCTATTCTGCTGGCCTTCACCTTCCTCCAGTTCCGCCTCTCGGGGCGTGAGGCGGGGGTGTACTGAGATGGGCGCCCACCCGCACCGACCCGGGCCGGCCGGCCGCCGGCGCCGCCGGATGGGGAAGGTCGTGACCTACGCGGTGCTGGTGGCGGGGGGGCTGACCATGCTGCTCCCCTTCCTCTGGATGGTCTCGACCAGCCTGATGGACGAGTTCGAGGTCTTCTCCTGGCCCCCCCGCCTGCTGCCGGCGGTGCCCCACTGGAGCAACTACCCGCAGGCGCTCACCGCCCTTCCCTTCGGGCGTTTCTTCCTCAACAGCGCGCTGATGTCGGCCGGCATCGTCTCGGGGCAGCTGCTGATCTGCTCGCTGGCCGGCTACGCCTTCGCCCGGCTCCGCTTCCCCGGGCGCGACCGGCTCTTCCTGCTCTTCCTGGCCCACCTGATGGTGCCGGTGATCGTGCTCCTGATCCCGCGTTTCCTGATCGTGAGCCTGGCCGGGGGGGTGGACACCTACTGGGGGTTGATCGTCCCGGAACTGGTCAGCGTCTACGGCATCTTCCTGATGCGGCAGTTCTTCATCACTCTGCCGGGGGACTTGGAGGATGCCGCCCGCATCGACGGGGCGAGCGAGTTCCAGATCTGGTGGCGGATCATCCTGCCCCTCTCCCGGCCGGCCCTGGCCACCCTGGGAGTCTTCGCCTTCGTCTCGACCTGGCAGTCCTTCCTCTGGCCGCTGATCGTCACCCGCAGCCTGGCCATGCGCCCGGTGGAGGTGGGGATCGCCTCCTTCCACGGGGCGTTCGAGTCGAACTGGCCCTTCCAGATGGCCGCCGCGGTGACCGCCGTGGTGCCGCTCGTGCTGGTCTTCTTCTTCACCCAGCGCTACTTCACCCGCGGCATCGCCCTGACCGGCCTGAAGGGGTAGCCGGCCGGCGCCAGCCCGCACCTCGCTCCGGCCGGTTACTCCGACCGGCTCTTAACGCATACCCTCCACGAGTTCCCATGTTGTTATTGTCTTATTAGTCAAAACACTATAGGTTTTTATAAGTCTAATATCTAAATATGGAGGGTGGCACCCATGGACATCCCGGCCATGATCCTGGAACAGAATCCTTGGTGGGACCGCCCGGAAGCCATCGAGAGCGACCCGATGATCCGGCGATACGATCAGGCACCCTTCCGCTGGCGCCCGGGACTGGTCGACGACCTGGAGACGAAAGCCTCCGCCGTCTATACGATCCGCGGTCCCCGGCGGGCCGGGAAGAGTACCGCTCTCAAGCTGATCCTGCGCGAAGCGGTGAACGCCGGGCGGGCAGGGCAGGTCTTCTATTTCTCCTTCGACCTGGCCCGGGAGCACACGCTGCCGGTTGAGGTCTACCGGGAGGCTCGCCGGATCCGCGGCACATCCGGTGACGGTCCCTGGCTGGTGCTCTGGGATGAAGTCTCCGCGGTACCCGACTGGCCGCGAGCGATCAAGTACCTGCGTGATCAGACCGGGGCCCGCGATGACTGCCTGGTCCTGAGCGGTTCCAGTGCCCGCGACCTGAGGACCGCCGGAGAGCGGCTGCCCGGCCGGCGGGGTAAGGTAGCCCGGCCCGACCGTATCCTGCTGCCCATGTCGTTCCGGGAATGGCTGGCCGCCCGCGGGGAGCATCCACCTAGTGATCGACCCCTCCGACTCCATCAACTGCTGGAGATGACGGGACCGTCCCGGCTCCGCGAAGCCGTCGTCGCCCTCCCCCGACTCGAGCGGCTGTTCGCGGACTATCTGGTCACGGGCGGGTTCCCCGAAGCGTTACACGACTTCCTGAACTCAGGGACGATCGCCGAATCGACGATCCGCGTGCTCTGGGAAACGGCGGCCGGAGATCTCGCCCGATGGGGGCGCGATCGGATGACCGCCTTCGGGCTGCTCGATCGGGTCGTCCGGAGCGCGGGGAGTCCGATCAGCTGGAACAGCCTGGCCGACGACATCGACGTCGCATCCTCCAAGACCGCCCAGGAGTACGTCCAACTGCTCGCCGATGCCTTCCTGCTCCTGCAGATCCATCATTGGGACACGGGCCGGGGCCGGGTCAGTCCGAAGAAACAGAAGAAGATCTATCCGGCGGATCCTCTCCTCTCCCTCATCCCTTCCCTCCTGCGCCCCGGTGCGGCCGGGATGGATATCACCCGCAAAGTCGAAAGCCTGGTGGCGATGACGCTCTTCCGCGCCGAGGAGGTGGAACCGGTGGAATCGATGGGCCTGCCCCGCGCGCTCTTCTACACGCGTACTGCCGCCGGCAGCGAGATCGATTTCCTGGTCCGCTCGACCCGGGCGTCCATCCCGGTAGAGGTGGCCTATGGCGAGCAGACGCGCAAGGGTAAGACCATCGAGAGCATGATGCGCCGCTTCGGTCGGGGTGTGCTGGTGACTCGCAGCACCTTCGAACCCGACCGGGACGTCCGGCAGATCCCGGCCCCCCTCTTCTGCGCCCTGCTCGATTCGACCGGTCCGTCGCCCTGATCCGACTCCCCCGGTGCGCCGGGTCAATCGCCGGCCGGTTCGGAGACCGGCACCGGAGCGGCGCCGTTGAGGACGATAAGGTGCCGTATCGGGGCGGCCGGCGCCAGGGTGGCGGCCACCGAGCAGTAGCGGTCGCGGGAGAGGACGCAGGCCCGGTCCACCTTGGCCGCATCGAGGTCGGTCCCGTCCACCCGGTAGGTGACGGTGAACGAGGTGAAGGGTTTGGGGTGCTCGCCGGCCCGCTCGAAGCTGATCTCCACCTCGAGGCGGGTGACCTGCTGCTGCATCTTCTGCAGGATCGAGATCACGTCCATGCCGGTGCAGCTGGCCAGGGCCACCGGGAGCAACTCGGAGGGGGTGGGACCGGCGCCCCCCGTGCCGTCCTCCTTGAGGCCGCCATCGAGCAGCAGCCCGCGCCCCGAGGAGGTGCGGGCGGCGAAGCGGAGTCCGTCGATCCAGGTGGCCCGGGCGTTCGGGGTGCTCATAGGGTTTCCTCTCGGTCACGGGTGGGGGTCCTCATCGCCGACAAGGTAAGGCCGTTGCCGGCCGGCGCCAACCGGCTCCGGGGCAACCCTTGACACGGACCCGGGGGGGCTCCACCATGCCCTGCGCCCGGCGGCCCCGGGGGTCGCCGGCGCGTCCGGGGACCCGGCCGGGAACGGTTCGGAAAGGGGGCCGCGAGGGTGAACGGAGGCAGTGACGAGCGGACGCGCGACCCGCTCTACCCGCTGCGGCGGCTGCTGCGGCGGGAGAAGTGGTACCTGGGGGGGGGCGACCGCCTGATCTGGGCGCCCCCCTTCCCCCAGTGGCTCGACTACCCCGGGCTGTGGGATGAACTGCACTACTTCGACCAGCCCCTCTTCCCCGGCTTTACCTGGACTCTGCTGAGCACCGACGGGCGGGTGCACGCTCTGCGCCGCAGTCGCTGGGAGTGGTCGCCGGCCGGCGCGGTCGTCTCCCTGCGTCCCGAGTCCTTCCCGCTGCACGGACTGACCCCCATGGACGGCCGGCCGGAGGGACCGCCGGGGGAGGTGAGCGTGCGCGAGGTGCTCACCCTCGATGTGGCCGACCGGCTGGCCTGCGAGGTGAGCGTGGATGCCGATGCGGCCGCCTGGGAGGGAGGTCTCCAGCTCGTCGCCTGGACCGCCCAACCCGACACCGCCGGACTCTATGTGCTGGCCGACGGGCGGGAGACCCGCTCGGGTGACTTCGCCGCCGGCCCGGGGGGCCTGCTCTGGACCCGCACCCTGCTGCCCGAACGGGGCACTCCGCTCGAGCTGCGCTGCCGCCTGCGGCTCGACCGGGAGGCCGACTCGTGGGCCGTTCAGCTCTCCGAGGGACGCCAGCTCCAGCCCCACTGGGGTCTGACCCCCTGGGCGGGGCGCTGGCCGGAACCGGAGCTGCCCGACACCATCCGGCAGGTCGGCAACAGCCCCCAGGGGGTACACTACGCCGCCCTGCAGGCCCGATTGGAGGGGGGGGCCACCGGGGTGGACCGGGTCACGATTCTCTTCGAGGTGCTGGGGGAGACCGGTGCGGGGGCCACCGCCACCGAACAGATCGACGCCCCGGCCGAGACGGTGCGCCTGCTCCCCACCGAGCCGGCCCCGGTCGAGGAGGGCGCCGAGGTCACCGAGACCCTCCCGCCGACCGGCGAGCGGCCCAGCCCGCTCCTGCTCCGTTCGGTGCGCGCCTGGGCGAAGGCGCTGGGCGGCGTGCCCGAGCTGCGTGGCACCGACCCCTACCTGGAGAATGCCTGGTGGCACCACTGGTACGCCCTCCACCTGCTGGAGGGGCGGGGGGGGCACGGGCGCTTCGTCCATCCGGCGACCGCCGAGGGGATCGCCTACTTCCGGGTACCGATCGCCTACAGCGGGCCGGCCCAGATGCGCGACCTGCGCTGGCGGCACGACCCGGCCGCGGCCCGCGGCACCCTGCTCAACTTCCTGGACAACCAGCGCGAGGACGGCTCCCTCCCGGGGCGGATCTACCACCACACCGATCGGCGCGCCGATTTCTACCACGCCGACTGGGGGGGCGCCCTAATGGCCCTCGAGGAGGTGCACCCCGATCCGGCCTGGCGGGAGCGGGTCTATCCCGCGCTGACCCGGTACGCCGCCTGGCTCGACGGCGCGCGCGACCCGGAGCAAAGCGGCCTCTACAGCGTCCACTCCCATTTCGAGACCGGCCAGGAGTACATGAGCCGGTACATGGCCGTCTCCAGCGAGGCCGACACGGTGGGCTGGGTGGAGAACCTGCGCCTGAAGGGGGTGGACGCCACCGTCTATGCTTACCGACTGAAGCGGGCCCTGGCCTGGACCGCCCGCACCCTGGGCCGGCCCGAGGAGGCGCGGGCCTGGGAGGAAGGCTCGGAGCGGATCGCCACCGCCGTCCGCACCCTGATGTGGGACCCCGCCCAGCACTGGTTCAGCGACGTCGACCCGCGCACCATGGCCCGCACCGGGGTGAAGGCCGCGACCGGCTTCTACCCCTTCCTGACCGACCTGGCCACCAGTGAGCACCTGCCGGCCCTCTGGCAGCATCTGCTCGATCCCGAACAGTTCTGGACCCCCTGGCCGGTTCCCTCGACCAGCCAGGGGGACGCCTGGTTCGACGCCGAGGCCCGCTGGAAGGGGAAGCGGATGAACTGCCCCTGGAACGGGCGGGTCTGGCCGATGGCCACCTCCCATGTGCTCGAGGCCCTGGCCCGGGCGGCCCGCACCCTTGATCCCACCCTGGCGCCCCACGCCGCCCATCTGCTCGGCCGGTTCGTGCGGCTCTTCTTCACCGGTGGGGACCCGGCCCGGCCGAGCTGCTTCGAGCACTACCACCCCTTCACCGGCGAGGCCTCCGCCTACCGGGGGATCGACGATTACCTCCACTGCTGGCTCCCCGACCTGATCGTGCGCCTGGCGGTCGGATTACGCCCGGTGCGCGAATGGGAGGTGCAGGGACCGGCCGCCGACCTGGAGGTCCAGCCGCTGGAGACGGACATCGAGCGGCTGACCTGCCGCGACCTCCCCTGGCGGGGGCATCGTCTCGACGTGGAGCTGGAGGGGGAACGGGTGCGGGTCTCCCTGGACGGTCGCCCCTACGCCGAGGGTTCCCGGGAGCGTCCCCTGCGCATTCCGGTGGACGACTGATGCTGCGGCTGGTGGTGCCGGTGCCCGGTGGGCGTCCGGCCGCCCTCCCCGAACCGGAACGCCTGGCCCTGGGCTGGGCGATGGAACACCCCTTCTTCGCCCTGCGGCCGGTCGAGGTCTCTGAGCTGGCCGAGGTCCCGGGGGAGGTCGTCTGGTGGCATGCGGCCCGCCGGGGGGAGCCCGACCCGGCGCTGGTCGAGGCGCTGCGCGCCCGTCTGAAGGCAGGCACCCCGCTCCTGTTGACCGCCCTGGCCCTGAAGGCGCTCCCGCTGCTGGGGCTGGAGGAGCAGGCCCCCCGCTGTGTGGAGGGACTCCCCTGGGCGGGGGGGGAGGGGGAGCGGGAACTGCGGGGGCACGCCACCTATGCCGGGCATCCCGCCTTCGCCGCCTTCGGCACCGGCGCCTACACCTGGTCCCCGGCCGCTGGTGTGCCGGTCTGGGACGCCTGGTATCACCGCGACGGGGACCGGCCGAAGGGCCGGCCGGTGGCCGTGGAACGCCGCTATATCGGGTTCGATCCGGCCGTGGTCACTGCTCTCAGTTACGAGCCGGAGGGCACCCGGGTCGGGGCGGTGGGTGCCTGGCTCCCCTTCCACGACCGGCGCAATCCCTACCGGGGACACCTCGAACGGCTGATCGAAGGGTGGCTTCTCTGGCTGGCCGGTCACGACCCGGCCGAGGCCCCCGGCGCCTTCATCTATGCCGGACTGCCGCACGAGCGGCGGGAACGCCCCTGGCCGGTCCCGCTCCCCGGGGCCGGGCACGGGAGCGCACCCCCCGATCCCGCCTGGCTCGAAGAGGGGGAGGGGGAGGCGTGCGAGCCGGTGGCCGCCGGATGCGTGGAGCGGGTCTGGTCGAGGCCGGCCCCGGACGGTTGGGGCCAGGAGCGGGAGGCGGTCGAGGACTTTTTCCTCGACCACGCCGGAGGACGCCACTTCCTGCTGGCCGGAGCCCGCCGCGGTCTGGACGAAGCGTGGACGGGGGGGGTGCGGCTGTGGCGGGAGGTGCGGTCCTTCTGGGAGGGGGAGGGGGCCCCCCCCGAGGCGCTCGACGGCCCCGGGGCGAGTGGGCGGGTGGAGGTAGTGGTGCGCCCCGATGGTCTGCGCCGCCGTATCACCACCCCCGGCGGGGTCGGGGTCCGGCTGGTCGCGGCCGCCCACCCCGATGCGCCGGGCGGGCTCGCCCTGCTGGAGGTGACCGCGCCGGGCCCGGGCACCCTGCGGATCGAGGTGACCGCCGACCTGCGCCTGATGTGGCCCTATCCGGCCGGGCTGCTGGCCCCGCTGCAGTCCGCCGGCCCCACCCCCGGCGTGGTCTGTCTCCAGGGGCAGGACCGGAGTGTGACCGGAGCTCTCCTGCTGGCCGGACCGGCCGGGGCGGGGACCTGGACGGTGGCCGATGAGCCGGCGACCGACCCGGAGGGTGAGGAGGTCAGAAGCGCGGTGCGGCTCACCGGGCGGATCGGGCTTGAGACCGGCCGGGGCGAAGTACTGCTGGCCTGGAGCGTCGACCGGCGGGGCCCCGCCCCGGCCGCCCGGGCGCTGTACCGGATCGCCCGGGAGCGGGGGGAGATCTTCGAGCGCCTGCGCCTGCTGGCCGGACGGAGGAGCCGCTCCCGGCTGCGCCTCCTCACCCCCGGAGTCCCCCTGGGCGCCGACTTCGAACAGGTGGCCGACGGGTTGGAGCCCTTTCACCTGACCGTGGAAGGCCTGGGCACCTCCGAACTGGCCGGTTTCGCACCGACCGGCCCGGGCTGGCTCGCCGGGCGCCCCGGCTACGCCTGGTTCTTCGGCCGGGACGGGGTGGTCACCGCGCTCGCCCAGCTCGCCCTCGGCCGGTTCGAGGCGGCCCGCGAGGTGCTCGCCTTCCTGGCCGCCCACCAGGAATGGACCGGCAAGATCCTGCACGAGGCCACCCTGAGCGGGGCGGTCCACTACGATGCGGCCGACGCCACCCCCTGGTGGCTGGTCCTGCTGGGGGCCTGGTACCGCACCACCGGGGACCGCGTGGGGCTGGAAGCGTTCTGGCCGGCCGCCCGCCGGGCGCTCGCCTTCTGCCGGCGGACCGACCGGGACGGGGACGGCCTGATCGAGAACACCGGGGTAGGGCACGGCTGGATCGAAGGGGGTCCTCTGGCCGGCGCGCATGTGAGTTTCTACCTGGCCGGGGTCTGGGGGGCGGCCCTGG
This sequence comes from uncultured Gemmatimonadota bacterium, assembly GCA_964519015.1. Classification (GTDB taxonomy): domain Bacteria; phylum Blakebacterota; class Blakebacteria; order Blakebacterales; family CAYUVJ01; genus CAZFHZ01. The sequence goes on from CAZFHZ010000033.1 coordinate 30,116, forward strand.
AGGCGGCCGCCGAGTGCGCCCGGGCGCTGGGGGAAGTGGAGGAGACCGAGCGCTGTCGCAGCGAGGCGGCCCGGGTCCGCCGGGTCCGTGAAGAGCTCTTCTGGATCGAGGGCCGGGCGGGCGGGACCGGCCACTACGCGCTCGGGCTGCTCCGGGACCGCACCCTCCAGGAGGACCTGACCATCTTGCCGGCGGTGCCCATCCTGCTGGGGCAGACCGACCCGGAGCGGGGGCGCGCCCACCTGGTGCCGCTGGCCGGCGAGGCCTTCACCACCGACTGGGGGGTACGCCTGGTCGGGCGCGACCACCCCCATTTCCACCCGTCCGGCTACCACTACGGCTCCGTCTGGCCCCTCTTCACCGGCTGGACCGCCCAAGCCGAATACCGGCTCCACCGGCACGAGGTCGCCCTGGCCCACCTCCAGGCGACCCTGGCCGGGGTGCGCGATCCCTCCCCGGGTTGTCTCGAGGAGGCCCTGGACGGGCTGACCTACCGCGCCACCGGTGTCTGCCCCCACCAGGCCTGGTCGCACGCGGCCGTCCTTCAGGCGGTCGTGGAGGGTCTGCTCGGCTGGCAGCCCGACGCGCGTCCCGGCGGGGTGAGCCGGCTGGCTCCCCACGTGCCCCAGGAGTGGGGTCGCCTGACCGCCTCCGGCCTGCGGGTCGGCGAGCGGCGTCTGGAACTCGACCTGGAGGAGGGAGCGGAAGGACGGGTCTGGACGCTGCGGCTCACCGGTGAGGGGGAACTACCCCTCCGCTTCGAACCGGCGCTGCCCCCCGAGGCGCGCCTGGAGGGGGTCCGGGTGGACGGGGGCCACCTGCGGGCCCGTACCACGGGCGGGCGCGACGACCAGCACCTGGAGCTCGACCTGCTCCTGGCGGCCGGCCGAGAAGTCCGGGTGGAGGTGCGCTACAGCTACGACTTGGCCCTGCTGCTCCCCTCCCCGCAACTGCGGCCGGGCGCCTGCTCGAACAGCTGGCGGCTGCTCGACCGGTGGTGGGAGCCCGATCCCCGGGCGGCCGAGGCCTGCCGGCTCATCGTGGAAGGACCGGCGGGGGGCACCGGGGTCATCGACCTGCTGCTGCCGGGGCGTCGCCCCACGGAGCTGGAAGGGGCCCGCTGGGCCGAGCCCCCGCGCCGCGGCCGGGGCCGGCTGATCGTGCCCTTCCCGGCGACCGGAGATGGCAGGTGCGACTACACGGCCGTCGCCCTGCGGATTAGCTTTAGCTGAGACCATGCGCATCGGGAAACACATCGTGCGACTCGACGGCCGGCGGGTGCCGCTCACGCTGCTGCGCAGCCACCGGGCCCGGCACATCCGGCTCGAGTACTCCATCGAACGCGGCCTGGTGGCCATCCTGCCGCCGGGTGCCTCGCTGCCGGGGGCGC
>CAZFHZ010000034.1:0-31061 GCA_964519015.1 uncultured Gemmatimonadota bacterium
CCCATGAACCTCCCCTACACCATGACCCCCGAGATGGTGGCCGAGGCGGCCCGGATGTTCCGGCCGAAGATCCTCTACCCCTACCACTACGGGAACACCGATCCCCAGAAGCTGGTCGAGCTGCTGGCGGGCTCCGGGATCGAGGTCCGCATCCGGGACCTGAAGTAGCCGGCGCGGTCGAGGGAGGTCGGGGTGGCGGGCTACGAGCGCGTCTTCCGATTCCTGGGGGCCCTGGTCTGGGGTCCCCACACCGTCCTGCTCATGCTGGGAGTCGGGCTCTACCTGACCCTGCGCCTACGCTTCCTGCAGGTCCGGGCCATGCCGCTGGCCTTCCGGCTGGCCGGTGGCCAGGCGGACTACGGCGAGGGCGCCGGGGAGAAGAGCGGCGACATCACCCCCCTGCAGGCACTGGCCACATCGCTGGCCGCCACCATCGGCAACGGCAACATCGCGGGGGTGTGTACGGCCATCGCCATGGGAGGGCCGGGGGCGGTCTTCTGGATGTGGCTCTCGGCCTTCTTCGGCATGGCCACCAAGATCGTGGAGGCGGTGCTGGGGCAGCGTTTCCGCACCCTGGCCCCGGACGGCACGGTGGCCGGCGGCCCGATGTACTACATCAGCCGGGGACTCGGGCTGCCCTGGCTGGCCGCCATCTTCGCCTTCTTCATGGGCGGGAAGGCCCTCTTCGCCACCACTACCATCCAGTCCAACTCGATCGCCCTGGCCCTGCAGACCCAGCTCGGCCTCCCCCTGTGGATCTCCGGCCTGGGACTGGCCGTGCTGGTGTGGCTGGTGATCATCGGGTGGATCCACTCGATCGCCCGGGTGACCATGTGGCTCAGTCCCGTTATGGTCCTGATCTACCTGGCCGGCTCGATCACCACCGTGTCCCTCTTCGCCGCCCGCATCCCCGAGGCGCTGCGGTTGATCGTGGTGGGGGCCTTCAGCCCGGGTGCCGTCGGCGGCGGGGTGGCCGGCGCCACCCTGGCCACCGCCATGCGCTACGGCCTGGCCCGGGGAGCCTATTCCAACGAAGCGGGCACCGGCACGGCGGCCGTCTTCCACGCCGCGGCCCGCACCAGCGAGCCGGTCCGCCAGGGGCTGATCGCATCGCTCGACGTGTTCATCGACACCTTCGTGGTCTGCACTCTGACCGCCTTGACCGTACTGGTCACCGGCGCCTGGACCGAAGGGACCAGCACCCAGATGACGGTGAACGCCTTCAACGCCGCCCTGCCCGGGGTGGGCGGACTGGTGGTGGCCGCCTCCTCCTTCCTCTTCGGTCTCTCCAGCCTGATCGCCAACCCCTACTACGGTGAGATCTCCTACGCCTACCTCTTCGGTTTCCGCATCCGGATCCCCTTCCGCTGGATCTTCTGCGGCCTGATCCTGCTGGGAGCGGTCCTTCGGGTCGAGGTGGCCTGGTCGATCGGGGACGTCTTCAACGGCATGATGGCCTTCACCAACCTGATCGGCGTGCTCGGACTCTCCGGGCTGGCGGTCGGGGCCATCAGAGCCTATATGACCTCCATGGATACGCGCGCTACGGCCGGGACTACGACCGGGGACGGGCCTCCCGATGCCTGAGGGCTTCCGGCTGCTCTCGGTCTCTTCCTCCCCCTCGCTGGGAGGATTGGAGCGCTTCCAGCTCGATGTGGCCCGGGCGATGGCGGCGCGGGGGCACAGCGTGGAGGTGGCCGCCGATCCGGGGAGCCCCTTCGAACAGCGGGCCGCCGAACTCGGTCTGACCCTCCACGAGGTCTCCTTCCGCCGCTGGCTCTCCCCCCTCTCGGTACTGCGCCTGGTCCGCCTCTTCCGGCGGGTGCGACCCGATGTGGTCCACTACCGTTACAGCCGTGACATCTGGACGGTCGCCCCGGCCGCCCGGGTGAGCGGGCTGACCGGCCGGGTGGTGCACACGCTCGGGATGAACCCCGGGGGGCGCCTGCGCAACCCGGTGCACCGCTGGTTGCGCGCCACCCTGGGCGCCTTCGTGGTACCCAGTCCGCGCACCGGAGAACGGGCGGCCGAGGTCTGGGGCATGCGGGACGATGAGGTAACCCTGATCCCGAACTGGGTGGACGAGGCCCCCTTCCTCGCGTCCGGTCTCCTGACGGAGGCACTCCGGCTGCGGGAAGAGTGGGGCGTGCCCCCCGGTGTCCCGCTGGTGGGCATGCTGGCCCGGCTGGAGCCGGCCAAGGGGGTGGAACGGTTCATCGAGGCGGCCTTGCAGGTCGTGGCGACGCACCCGGAACCGGTCCGTTTCGTGGTGGCCGGACCGATCATGCCGGGCCGGGAGACGTGGCTGACCGGACTGAAGGAACAGATCGCGGAGGCCGGAGCTTCCGGGGCCTTCCTCTTCCCGGGCGGCCAGCAATCCGTCCCCCCCTTCTTCAAGGCGCTCGATCTGTTCGTACTTCCCTCCCGGGGGGAGACCTTCGGCCTGGTGCTGGTGGAAGCGATGCTGGCCGGCTGCCCGGTCCTCGCCTTCCGCGGACCCGGCCCCGACTTCATCCTCGCCGGGGGGGACTACGGGACCCTGCTGCCCGAGGGGAAGGAAGGGGTGCTCGCCGCAGGCCTGCTCGCCCTGCTGAGGGACCCGGCTGAGCGGAGCATCGTGGGGGACAGCGGCCGGCGCCACGCCCGAGCCCACTTCACCGAGGCGGCGGTCGCCCCGCGTTACGAGGCCCTCTTCGATCGGGTGCGTCGGAGGTAAGGGAGGGGGACGGGGTAGCGGGGCTGAGCGCCCTGCTCAGCTCGGTCGCCGGCCGAAGGTCCGGCGGAAGAAACCGTGCAGGCGGTGGGGGAACCCGGTGCCCGGGAAGTGCATGAAGGGGCATTCGCCGGCCACCACTGAGATCCCATGCTCCCGGCAGAGTGCGAGTGCCTCGGTGCTGACCGCTCCCGGTCCCACCCCGCGGTGGAGCCAGACCCGGCGCACCCCGGCCTGGTGGCATTCCCGGACCACCTTGGCGCTCCGTTCGGCGGGCGTCATCACCAGCGCCCCCTCCACCGGAGGCTGGATGATCCCGACCGACGGCCAAGCATGCTCTCCTTCGATTAATTGCGTATTCGGGTTCACCGGCACCACGTCATAACCGCGGCGGCGCAGCTCCAGGAAGAGCCGGCGCGAGAAATCCCCCTCCCGGCGTGAGAGGCCGACCAGTGCGATCCGCCGGCAGGCCAGGAACGCCTCGATGGCCGACCGGCCGCTCGCCGACTGTTCCGACATACACCCCTCCCTTCCGATCTGCTGAAGCGACCTGCGCCCCGAAGAAGATTATGCGCTCACCGCAGCCCGGACAAGCCCGGCTGATCTTCCCTGCAACCTTCCCGGAAACAGGACGTATACATTGTAAGCGTCGCCGGTCCCGGGGGCTCCGGGGCCGGTCCACCCGCAGCCGGGAAAGTGTCATGGGCACCACCTCCCCCCTGGGCGATTTCGAGCAGCTCGTCCTGCTGGCCGTGCTGCGCCTGCGACAGCAGGCCTACGGCGTGGGCATCCGCCGTGAGATCGAACAGCGCACCGGCCGCCCGGTCTCGCGCGGCGCCGTCTACGTCACCCTCGACCGGCTCGAGGAGAAGGGGTACCTGAGTTCGGTCCGGGCCGACGAGCCCGCCCCCCGCAGCGGCCAGGCCCGCCGCTACTACCGGGTCGAACCGGAGGGGCTGACCGCACTCGAGGCCGCCCACTCCGCTCTGCGCAACATGTGGAGCGGCCTGGAAACCCTCCTCGGGGAGCTGTGACCATGTCCCGCCCGGATCGGACGGTACCCCGCCTCCCCCTCGCCCTGCTCCGCCGGCTGATCCCGAACGGGGAGCGGGAGACCCTGCTCGACGAGCTCGTTGCCGAATACCGCGAAGACGTCCGGCCCGCCTTCGGCCCGCTCCGGGCCCGCTGCTGGTTCTGGTGGGAATCGGGCTCACTGGCCGTCACCTTCTTCTGGCAATTCCTGCGCCGAGGGCGAGCCCGCGACCTGAGCGTGATCCTGGACGCCCGTCGCTACCGGCGCCGCTCGCGGGTCTGGGGGGCCACCCGGGAACGGAGCGGACGGCTGGAGTCGGTCGGTCAGGACATCCGGCACGGCGCCCGCTCCCTGCTGCGCCGCCCCGCCTTCACAGTCGCCGCCCTGCTCACCATCGCGGTCGGCATCGGGGCCAACACCTCGATCTTCACCCTGCTGCACGCCACCATCCTGCGCCCCCTCCCCTTCCCCGAGGCCGGACGCCTGGTCGTCCTGTGTCAGACGATGGAACGGTACGGTTTGTCCCGGATGAGCGTCTCCTTTCCCGACCTGCGGGACTGGCAGAAGGAGAACCACTCCTTCCAGAGCATCTCCCCCTACCGGAGCGATACGGCGAGCCTGCTGGGCACCGGGGAGCCGGAACGGCTGGAAGCCGCCTGGGTCGGGCACGATCTCTTCGAGACCCTGGGGGTTCGGCCCGCGCTGGGCCGGGAGTTCGTGGCCGAGGAGGAGTCCCCCGACGCGCCTGGGGTGGTCGTCCTGAGCCATGGCCTGTGGCAGCGCCGCTTCGGGGGACAGACGCAGGTGCTGGGCACGACCATCGACCTGGACGGCCACTCCTACCAGGTGGTCGGAGTCGCCCCGCCGGGCTTCCGCTTCCCCGACCGGAGCGAACTCTTCCTCCCGCTGCGCATCACGCCCGAACAGGACGACCGGGACGCTCACATGCTGTGGGCGATCGCCCGGCTCAATCCGGGGATCGACCGCGCGAGTGCCCAGGCCGACCTCGAGAACATCTGTCAGCGGCTGGCCACCCTCTACCCCGAGACGGAAGAGGGGCTACACGCTGGGGTGAGTTCCCTCGGCTCCGTGTTCTTCGGCGAGCTGCGGATCGGCCTCCTGGTCTTCTACATCGTGGTGTGTCTCGTCCTGCTTCTGGCCTGCGCCAACACGGCCAACCTGATGCTGGCCCTGTTCACGACCCGCCGTTCGGAACTGGCCATCCGGGCCTCCCTCGGCTCCGGGCGCGGGCGGCTGGTCCGCCAGCTCCTGACCGAGAGCCTGCTGCTGGCCGCGGTGGGCGGTGCGGTCGGACTCGGCCTGGGCCTGCTCGGCCGCGACCTGGTGCTGGGCCAGGTGCCGATCCAGATCCCCTTCTACCTGCGCTTCGACACCGACCTCTCGGTGCTGCTCTCTTCGGCGGTCATCATCCTGCTGACCGGGATCATCTTCGGCACCCTGCCCGCCTTGGGCTCGGCCAGCCCGAACTTGGCCGCCGAGTTGAGCCAGGGGAATACGAGGAGCACGAGCGGGCGGCGCCAGAGCCGGCTGCGGCGGTCCCTGGTCGTCTTCGAGGTGACCCTGACCGTGATCGTGCTCACCGCTGCCGGACTGATGCTGAGCGAGTACAACCGGTTCTCGCGCGTCGGGCCCGGGTTCGAATCCGAGAACGTGCTCCAGATGCACATCACCCTCCCCCCCAGCCGGTATCCCGACACCGCAGCCCAGGTCGCCTACTTCGAGGCCGCCCGGGATCGATTACGGGCCCTCCCCGGGGTGGTGGAGGCCACCGCCATCACCCCGCTGCCGTTGGGGAGTATGCGTTGGGGCCGGTATTTCTCGATCCAGGGTGCGGAGGTCGATCCGGATGCTCCGCCGATCCACACCTACTTCTGGGTCACCCAGAGCGGCTACTTCCGGACCATCGGCCTGCCCCTGCTCCAGGGGCGCGACTTCACCGATGGAGACGGCCGTGAAGGGGCTCCCCCGGTGGTCATCATCAACCGGGCTTTCGCCGAACGGTACTGGCCGGACGAAGAGGAGGTCGGGAAGTGGATCAAATGGGGCCAGCCCGATTCGGACCGGCCGTGGATGGAGGTCGTCGGGGTGGTCGCCGACATCAACGAGTTTGAACCCGGTCAGGAAAATCCGCTCGGCTGTTACGTCCCCTTCGGGAACCAGGAGATCGACTCTATGTACCTGGAGGTCAAGACGACCGGCGACCCGGCAGACCACCTCGAGACGGTCAAGGCAGCGGTCTGGTCGATCGATCCCGACCTGCCTATATACGATGTGCAGACGGTGCCGGAGTTCCTGCACAGCCTCTACTGGCAGCTCGACCTGGGCACCTGGGCGTTGGTGGTCTTCTCCGCGGTCGCCTTGCTGCTGGCCGCGGTCGGCATCTACGGGGTGATCTCCTACACCGTCTCCCAGCGTACCCGCGAGGTCGGCATCCGGATCGCCCTGGGCGCCCGGGCCTCGGACATCGTGGGCATGATCGTGGGGCAGGTCGGCCGGCTGACCGGGCTGGGGTTGCTGATCGGCCTGCTCGTCAGTTCCGGAGTCGTCTACCTGATCGGGAGCCTGATCTTCCGACAGGGGGGGCGGTACTTCCCGGTCCTGGTACCGGTGGCCCTCCTGATGGGGCTGGTGGCCGGCCTGGCCGGCTGGCTCCCCGCCCGCCGGGCCGCCCGGACCGACGTGATGGAGGCGGTACGGCAGGAGTAGGTCTTCCGGGCAGTCACCGGGCCCTGTCTGTCCGCTGAGTCGGACGGTGGATCATCCCCGGCAATGGAGCGACCGCGATCGAGGCTCCGGACCGTGTCGGTCCGGAGCTTCTTCATCTTCTGGAGCCGGGCGGAGTCTCGCTATACTCTGTGGGCCACAGGAAGGACTCACACCATTTCATGCCGGGGTGGCGGAACGGTAGACGCCGGGGACTTAAAATCCCCCGCCCCTCAAGGGCGTGCGGGTTCGATTCCCGCCCCCGGCACCAGGATACTCAATGACTCACAGAGATCCGGACAGAACTCTATCTGAACTTGGAGGACTGTTTTGGCGTATTTCGGCTGGAGAAGGAGCGGTCCGGGCGACTCCACCCGTGCCAGTCAGCAGGGATCCGGTAGTACGCAATTCGATCCCGTCGATTGGAAAGGGAGCAGGCTTGAAGGGATCGAGGAGTGTTCCTGGAAGCAACATGCCGGGTGTGGAACCGCTGGCATTGAGCAAAAAGACCATCGCAGCGATAGTTGTGATCGCGGCGGTGCTATGGAGTATTGCTTTCTTCCTCTGGGGACAGGGAGAAGTCGATAAATGGTTTTTAGTCAGCCACAACGGGCTACGTACGAATGAACTGGTAGTCGGTGCAGCGCAGTTGGCTACCGAGTACGGGATGGCGATCATTGTACTGGTCTACCTGCTCTGTTTCTGGTTTGCGTTCAGGCATGAAGAGCAACGTGATGCTTATCGGATCTACCCGTTGGTTCTCTTGACGTTCGCTCTTGCGGGAATTGGAGGGGACGTATTAAAGGAGATTCTCAACCGACCGCGACCGTTTGTTGAGTATGATGGCGTAATCCATGCTCTGTCGAATGCTACCACGCCCGCTTTCCCTTCGGGACATGCGACAAAAAGCGTGGCCTTGATTCTTCCCTTCCTGCTACTGATCGCGGAGAAAGACGTCTGGCACAGATGGGTGAATGCCCTGCTGGTGTTCCTTGCAATCAGCGTCTGTTACTCCAGAGTAGTGCTAGGTGCGCACTATGTGAGTGATGTGCTGGCAGGGATTGGCATGGCGTTGATATCTCTTCCGCCTGCGATACTTATGAGCAACAAGATACTGAGCCGTATGAGTGTGGAGAGTCTGAATCGTAAAATAAAGGTCTGGGTCGCGGTCTTGCTTGGACTAATGATCTTCCTGATAGTGAATTAAGGGATCGACCGGGCCCAGATCGGGCGTGCGGATTCGAATCCCGCCCCCGGCACCAATATTCCCAGCCGGTGATCCAAGGCTCTTCACCATCAAAGATGGATAAACTGCTACCCTGGATGATACGTTCGGTTATGGAGAAGTCCGGTCCGCGCTCCGGATCGGTCGGGCCGGATACGACGGCATTCGCCCACAGCCCTTTCCGCTTGCCAGGGTCACCGATGAGATCGACCTCCTTGCGCACGATGACATCCCGTCTTTCGGCAACGGCGGTCCTTCCTCTCCTCCTGTTCTCCCTGTCGGCCTGCGGCGGCCGCGCGGATGGAGTCGATGCCGACGGCGCCTGGCGGGCCGCCGTCGACACCCTGGGCAGCACGATCACGGTCGAGACGCTCGGAGGATCGGTCTGGCGGGGAGGGGCCCACCTGGTGGAGACAACCTCGATCGGGGTCGTGGAGGGTGACGAGCACTATCTCTTCGGTGATGTGCGGGGTATCGCCGCCGATAGCGAGCATATCTTCATCCTCGACTGGCAGGTCCCGGTCGTCCGGGTCTACGACCACGCGGGTGTTTTCGTTCGGGACATCGGCCGCCGGGGGGAGGGTCCCGGCGAGTTCCGGGATCCGGTCGCCATCGCTATCTACGAGGAGAGTGCCCGTCTCTTCATCCGCGAACGGATGGGGGGGCTTATCCACGTGTTCAGCACCACCGGCGACTTCCTCGAGACACGCCGGGTGCCCATCGGGGGGAACTACTCCGCCCTGACCAAACTGATGCGGATCAGCCAGGAGGGGGATCTCTACCTCCGCAGCACCCTCTTCCTGCCCGATCCCCGGGATCCCGACTTCGTGCATAGCCACTATGTCATGCTGGGTCTGCGCCCCGACGGGACCGTCCGCGATACGCTCAACGTGCCCTGGTACGACTACCCGACACTGCAACTCCCGGGAGCGGGCCTGCAGCCCCTCGTCAACATCCCCTACACTCCTAACAAGAACTGGAACCTGACCCATTCGCGGGCGATGGTCGGAGGCGTCTCAGCCGACTACCGGTTCGAGATCCGCCATCACGACGGCCGTCTGATCCGGGTCTCACGCCGGACCGGGGCCATCCCCGTCCAGCCGGAAGAAGCCCGCTGGTATGAGGATGCGCTGACCGAGCGGATGCGGCTCCTCGATCCGGACTGGTTCTGGCGGGGGCCCTCGATCCCCGACCACAAGCCCGCCTTCGAGTCCTTCCTCCCCGACTGGAGCGAGCGGATCTGGGTCCTTCGCCCGGGACCGGGGATACGAGCGGCCGGTTCAGGCGAATGGCGTGACACCTGGCTGTTTGATGTGTTCGAAGAGGAGACCGGCCGATACCTCGGTGAGGTCGCCGTGCCGTCCGGTGTCCGGTTCGCTCCTGAACCGTGGATCCGAGACGATCGGTTCATCGCCTACGTCACGGATGAAGCGGGAGTACCGTACATCAGGTGCTACCGGCTCAAGCTGCCGGATTGAAGCGTCCCGGGTACCGACCGGAGCGAGATGGGAGGAGGAAGAGGATTCACGTGATCCGGAGAAGGTGCTGGTCCGTTGGGTGAATACAGGCTCGAGTCCGGGAGAGCGCTGCCCGTGGGTGGAGACGAAATCGAGCTGGTCCGGCAGGCCCAGCGGGGCGATCAGGAGGCCTTCGGCCACCTGATGCGCCTCCATATCAGTGCCGTTTATGCCTTCGCTTGCCGGTTCATGCCCGCTCGGGAGGACGTTGACGACGTCGTCCAGGATGTCTTCCTCAAGGCGTTCCAGAGCCTCCCCCGATTCGATCCCGGCCGGAGGCGGTTAAAAAGCTGGCTTCTGCGGATCACCGCCAACACATGCATCGACATCCTGAGGCGACGGCGATCGGCCAGAGCGAGCATCGGGCAGGCGATGTCCCAGACGGTCCCCTATACGGAACCGGCGGGCCTGTCCGGAGCGTTCTACCACAACTCGGAGGTGCTGAAATCAGCCCTGCTCTCCCTGCCGGGTCGGGAAAGGAAGGCGGTGGTACTCTTCTTCTACCATGACCTGACCCACCGCGAGATATCGGACGTGCTGGAGATTCCACTCGGAACCGTGAAGTCGCGACTCCGGAGTGCGGTCCGGCGGCTGCGAGAGGATCTCCTCAGATGAGGATCGGTGATCCGAGATGAAACACCCACAGGGATCCGATCTGCTCGAATTCGCCCGGGATCTCCTCGCTCTGGAGAACCGGCCGGAGATTGAGCGACACCTCAGGGAGTGCGAAGTCTGCCGGTGCGAGGTCGACGGATACCGTGCCCTGTCGGAACAGCTCCTGAGCTGGCAGGATGTCGAGGTCCCGGGCGCCTATGTCGACGCCCAGCTGCGACTCCTCACCCGTCGACTCGAACTCGCCGGAGTCCGTCCGAGCCAACCGCTCAACAGATTCACCCGCTTTACCCGGGCGCACCTGCGCGAAGCAGTCATCGCCGCTATGGCGATACTCTCCACCATCGCCGTTCAGGGTTTGATTCTGAATCCGATGGCGATGCGCCGGGACATCCGGACGGTGTTCGAGATGGCCCCCCTCCCCTTCTCCTATCCGTCGGCGGGAGCGATTCCCGATACGATGATCGTCCTGAACGTTCATGCGGACGGCAGCTACAGCACCAGCGTCTTCGAAGGTGTCTATTCGCTGGACGCGCTCAAGGCGCAGCTGGCCCGCGAGGTAAACCGGGGCGAGTATTGGACCCTGGCGGTGAATACGACGGAACTCAGGAGCCCATTCAATCTCCGGCTCGATGACCTGCTCTTCTTCAAGAGGAAGCTGGGCATCAATGAGTTCCGCTTCTGGACCGATGATATCATCACCCGCATGGCCCGGCGGAACCTGACCCTGGAGGAACTCGAGCAGATCATCGGAGCGGGACAACCCCGGATCGAGGTGACGCCCCAGGGGATCGATATCGAATCCCTGCACCAGGTCGTCCTCACCATCGGCACCGACGGCCGGCTCACCATCTACGGTCACATCCTGACGATGGCCGAGATGCACAACCTGCTACGCAACTACCATGCCTTGAATCCCGAAGGGAGCCTGCGGATCCAGTATTGGGCGGGCGGGATCGCAGACAGCGTCCGGGCGGCGGTCCGGGAACTCGCGGAAGGAGTCGGGATCCGGGACCTGACCGTCGTGGAGCTGGGTGCACACTAGTGTCCCGGTGAGGTGGCTCAGCTGGTTGGAGGAAGGAAGTCGACCAGCCGGCGCAGCATCTCCGCCAGATCGGCCGCACCTGAGACGCCCAGGAACCCCTGATCCGTCCGAACCAGGCCGACCAGGCCGCGGTAGGGAACCTCACGGTAGAAGACCCTGAGCCCGTTCTGCTCCAACAATTCCCATCCCCCGGTCCGTTCGGTCCAGGGAGTGGGGGGCCCAGACGACGAACGCATCAGGAAGCCCAGCCAAGTTTCCCCGCCATCTCCGGCGTACTCGGCATAGATACAGTGGGTGAGTTCCGTGAGCCCGAGGAATCCCTGGGCCTGATAGCCTTCGGTACCGGCGATCCTCCCCTTCCGGGGCAGGAGCTCCAGCTCACTAGGATAGGTCGTCGGCCCGGGCAGGGCATGGGCGACACCTTCGAGCAATCCGCGTCCGGTCGAATCGGTCAGTTCCCCTTCGACCGCATTCACCTTGACGTAGACGGCTCCCTTGAGCAACAGGGCCTGATAGGGCGGAGCGATGACCGCTTCCACCGCATCCGGGAACGATTCTCCCCGGCCTGAGCCCTCCAGATTGAAGATGCCGAAGGCGTTCAGGGGAGTGCCCATGTCGTAGAGGTCGACGGTGACCGTTATCTCACCAGAGGAGAGATCGGCGGTGCGACAGGTCCGGACACCGTAGGTGACGAACAGCTCGGCCGCGCCGTCGATGTATTCCCACAGGTTGTCGGCGTCGTAGACCGAGACCTGGCCGGCCTGTGTCCACCCCGCCACGGCCGGGAAACCCGTGTTCCGGCACGAACAGCTCAGAAGCGCGACCGCGACGAGCGGGATGGACAGGGAGGGGATGCGTGTCATCTGGAAGTTGCCCTCTTCTCCACCTTCACATCCAGGATTTCGCTCAGGCCAGGGTCAGATTCGAATGTGCCCGGGCCAGCAGGCTCCGGACCGGGACCCCGTAGGGGCAGGCCGACTCGCAGGGACCCGGGCAGTCGAAACAGCGACCCGCCTCGGCCGCCGCAAGGTTCGCGTACTTCTGCATGGCCTGCCTTTCCCGACCGTGCGCCTCGAAATAGTGGTTGTAGCGCATGATCGTGTTCACGGGTACACGATCGGGACAGGAGGGCTCGCATATCCCGCAGGCATGCCGGCAGTAGTACCGTCCCAGCGTCTTCTCGTAGCCGTTCAGCAGGTCGTCTTCTCCGTCGGACAGCTTCTGGCCCGAAAGAGCGATGAACGCCTCGAGCCCGTCGAAGGTGTTGATGCTCGGACAGACCGAATGGACACCCGGATGGGTCAGGACGAACTTGGTCGCCGCCGAACGCGCCTGAGCCTCCGACTGGATGCCATACTCTTGTTTGAAGGCCTCCGCTTGGGCGACATAGGTCTCATAGTCCCGCGCGATCTGCCGCCTCGCCTCGGAGACGCGTCGCCCCGCCTGCTCCGTCTGATCGATGGATTCCCGTATGCTTGCATAGAGGTTGATGGGATCGGTCTTCATGAGCGTCACGCCCATGTTCCTGGTCTGGCACATCCGGATGATCCGTTCGCCCTGCTCTCGCTGTAGGAAGTTGTAGACGAACAGGGCCATGTCGAACCGGCCATCCTCGACCGCTGCGCCGAGGACGTCCTCCATGGGCACATCCATCGGCCCCCACCACGACTGTTCGATGCCATGATTGGACAGTCCGAGGAATCGGACCTTACCCTCCGACTTCAACTGCTGGAAGGTACTGTGGAAATCCTGGTGTTTGACCTGCTCGACTCGGGGTGTCTGGTGGATCATCAGGCAGTCGACGTAGTCGGTCTGCAATCGTTCCAGGCACTGGAAGAACCGCCGCCGGAGATCGGCCTGTGTCGATCCGCCCATCTGCAGATTGAGCTTGGTGGTCAGGAAGACGGATTTCCGGTCCCTGTTCTTCAGGGCTTGTCCGACCGCTCGTTCCGCCTGCCCGTTCACGTAGTGTTCGGCCGTATCGATATAGTTGACCCCCATGTCGAGGGCCACTTGCAGGACGTTGGCATTGTTGAAGTTGCCGGTGCCGAAGCCGATGTCCGAGACCTTGAAACCGGTTCGGCCCAGGGTGCGGTATTCCCGGATCTTGACCACCGGGTCCTGCCCGGCCACAAAGACTTCGGGCATCCCTCGTCCGGAAACTATGCCGCCTCCCACCACCGCCAGGCCGGTCGATCGTATGAACTCCCGACGGTTGACCTTGCTCTTCGGCTTCATATCGTCCTCCGGGAGGTTAAGATAACACCCTATTCACCAAACTACTTTCCGGTAGCACTCGTTTCAACCGGAGGCTGGAACAGCAGCGACCATCATCCTCGGAACGGAGTACGTCCCCTCCTCAGACCGGCCGGTGACCGCCGAAGAGGGCTTGGGCGATCAGACCGGCGATGGGCGGGAAGAAGAAAGTGCTGGCCAGGCGGATCAGGGTGAAACGCCAGCCCAGGATGCCGAACTCCATGGGCAGGCGTGAGACCGCCCAGAGGGACCAGCCGGTCAGGAAGGCCACCATGGTGCCCACACCGGCACCGGAGCGGAGCAGTCCGGCCACGATCGGCAGGCTGACGTAGGGACCTCCCGGGGCCAGCCCGCCCGCCACGGTGCCGATCAGGATCCCGCGCAGACCCGACTCCCCCCCCACCCACCGGGCCCGGGTCGCCGGGGGGCGCAGCCCCTGGGCCAGCCCGGCCCCGCGGAAGGCGAAGAGGGGCAGCGGCAGGATGTCCGCGGGCCGGTTCAGCCCTCGGTTGTGACCGACCAGGTGCTGCCCCTGGCCCCCCCGCCAGCCCAGGAAGAGCAACACGACCGCCAGCAGCCCCATGACCAGGGTCGGGATCAACATGTCCGCACTCGCTTTCTTCTTCGTCACGTCCCGCCTCCGCTACCGTCACGATCCGGCCGATCCGGCCGATCCGGCCGATCCGGCCGATCCGGCCGATCCGGTCCCAAGGATGATCAGGGGGGCTGACAGGGGCCGGTACCTGCGGCGCCTCCGGCTGACCGGCCCGCTCCGGGTAGCGGAAGGGGTCGTTTCCTGTAAATGCCTATGACAACTAGATATAGGGGCACTTAGACACTGGACATACCATATTTTGCGGTTCCTATTTGACTCCCGGACAAGGGGGGCCTATTATCGCCGGAGCCTCTACACATCGAGGGAACGTGTTGTCAGGCAAGGGATTAGCGGGAGGATATGGCAATGCCGGAAGTTGGTTTCGACGGGTTCCGTAAGCGGGGTGGCCTGGTCGTCCCGTTCCGCCGCGAGAAGATCGAGCGGGCGATCCTGGCCGCCTGTCAGGCGGTCGAGCGGGAAGCCGAGTACACGACTCCGCCCGATCTACCCGTCCGCATCACCGACCGGGTCCTCGAGCAACTCGGCCATTCCGAGAGCGAGTACTTCGTCCCCCTCGACGAGAACGGCAAGCGCATCCCCCGGATCGAGGACGTCCAGGACCTGGTCGAGGTCTCGCTGGCCGAGGCCGACGAGACCCTGGTGGTGGCCTCCTACAAGCGCTACCGGAAGAAGCGAGAGGTGGCCCGCAGCCGCATCCGCGTGCGGGGGGAGATGCACCCCGGAGCGGTGGACGTCACGGACGCCAGCCTCCTGCTGGTGGAATCGACCACCGACAATGTCACCCGTCCCTGGGACCACCAGCGGATCGTGGACGCCATCCTGGAGTACACCGACCTCCCCACCGAGGTCGCCGTCAACGTCGCCAAGGCGGTCGAGAACCGGATCATCACCAGCGAGATGAAGACGGTGAACACCACCCTCATCCGCGAACTGGTGAACAACGAGCTGGCCGAGCGCGGCTTCCACGACCAGCTGAAGGACCTCTCCCTCTACGCGGTGCCCAAAGACTTCGTACAGAAACTGATGTTCACCAAGTCGACCGAGAACTCCAACATCGTCAACAACAACCCGGAGGCGGTCAACCTGGGGCTGGCCGAGCTGATCCTGAAGCAGTGGGCGCTCGACACGATCTTCAGTCCCGAGGTCAAGCGGGCCCACGACACCGGCGCCATCCACCTGCACGACCTGGGCTACCCCCACCGTGTCTACTGCTCCTCCCACTCGATCGAGTACGTGAAGAAATACGGGTTGCGCAACCTGGCCAACCTGAGCACGACCTCCAAGCCGGCCCGCTCGGCCACCGTGCTGACCGGACACCTCAACACCTTCCTGGCCTCCATGCAGGCCAACTACGCCGGCGCCCTGGGCATCGCCTATATCAACATCCTCTACGCTCCGATGCTGGAGGGGATGAGCTGGAAGGAGTACAAGCAGAACGCCCAGGAGCTGGTCTTCAACGGCTCCCAGAACGCTTTTTCACGAGGGGGGCAGACCCTCTTCCTCGACTTCAACATCCACTCGGGTATCCCGAAATACATGAAGACGGTGCCGGCCGTCGGCCCGGGAGGCCGATACCTCCTGCGCCAAGCCGACGGCACCAGGGTTCGGCTGGAGGAGGTGTTGCGCGAGGAGACCGACGGCGACGGCTATCCACTCATGGACCTCTACTTCGTCGAGCCTTCGGGGGAGCGGCGGCTGGTGCTGCGCGAGGTAGCCGATCCCGCCGATGGGATCACCTACGACCCGGCGGTGGAGGCGGAGTTGCAGGAACGTGGCGAGGCGATCGTGACCTACGGCGACTTCGAGGAGGAGGCCCGCCGTTTCACCGAGGCCTTGCTCGAGGTCTGGGGGGAAGGGGACAGCAACGGCCGCATCTTCGAGTTCCCGAAGTGCGATTTCCACATCAGTGAGGAGACCTTCAGCGACCCGAAGCAGTACGAGGTCTTCCTGAAGGCGTGTGAGCTGGCCAGCCGGAACGGATCGACCTATTTCATCTTCGACCGCGACGAGGTGACCCTGTCGGCCTGCTGCCGCCTGCGCACGACCATCGAGAGCAACCGGATGCTGCGCCACCCCGAGAACATGCGCTTCTGCGGGTTCCAGAACGTCACCATCAACATCCCGCAGGCGGCCTACCGCGCCCGTCGCCGGCAGGGGAGCGACCTGATCGGCGATCTGTTCACCGAACTCGACCGGACCATGGACCTGGCCGCCCAGGCCCACCTGCAGAAGAAGACCCGCATCGCCGAGATGATGTCGGGGCCGGGGCATCCCCTCTGGCAGATCGGGATGCCCTCCAACGACGGGAAGCCGTACATCGACCTGGAAGCCTGCACCTACATCATCGGCCTGATCGGCCTGAACGACGCCATCCATTTCCTCACCGGGGAGGAGCTCCACAGGAGCCGCGAGGCGATGCAGCTGGGGCTGAAGATCATCGCCCACATGTACCTGAAAGCCAAGACGCTGGCCGAGCAGCACGGTCTGAAGTTCACCCTCGAGGAGTCCCCCGCCGAGAGCGCCGCCCGCCGTCTGGCCAAGACCGACCTGGTCTACTTCCGGGAAGAAGCCAGGAAGGTGGTCCAGGGGGAGGACGAGGATACGGTCTTCTACACTAACTCGATCCACCTGGCGGCCGACGCCCCCGTCTCGCTGGTCCGACGGATCCGGGAGCAGGCCAAGTTCCACAGCATGATCGAGTCGGGCGCGATCACCCATGCCTTCGTGGGCGAGGAGCGACCCTCCGCCGAGGCGATCGCCCGGCTGATGACGGACGTCTTCCACCGTACCCAGTCGGCCCAGGTGACCATCTCGCCGGAGTTCACCTTCTGCAACGACTGCAACCACATGATGCGGGGCCTGCTCGAGAACTGCAGCCGGTGCGGATCCGACAATGTCTACGGGGAGACCCGGGTGGTCGGCTACTTCAGCAAGATCCAGAACTGGAACAAGTCGAAGCGCTATGGAGAACTGGTCGCCCGACACCGGGGTCGCTACGCGGTCGAGACCGCGGAGACCCTCGACGACCAGCTTGTCCCGGCTTAAACGGAGCAGCGGACATGGCGAAACCCATCCGCATCCTGGTATTCGGTAAGCCCGGGTGCGACAAGTGCAAGATCCTCAACCAGCGACTCGACAACCTGCTCGAGCAACCGGAGTGGCAGGACTTCGAGAAGCACTACTGTGATGTATCCACCGAGGAAGGACTGGTGGCGTTCGCCGGGGCGGAGTGCATCAACCCGCAGCAGATACCCGCCCTGCTGGTCACGCGACGGGACCCGTCGGGCGGATTCTATATCCCGATCCCCAACCCCCGGCCCGGGGTGGTCGAAGAGGTGTTTGGGAAGTCCAAACTCTACCCGTTCCTGGGCCTGCGTACCGACTACTCCGAGACCGGGCGCGGGGTGATCTCCCCGCAGATGATCACCGCGGTGCTGGATGAAGCCCGCAGCGGCTGAGCCGGCCGGCACCTCCGTCTACGCGTATCTGCGCCAACCCTCGCTGGTCGATTACCCGGGCTACCCGGCCGCCCTCTTCTTCACCAGCGGCTGCAACTTCGCCTGTCGCTACTGCCACAATCCCGCCCTGATGCGCCGGCGACAGTCCGGCTTGAGCTGGGAGCGGCTCCAACAGGTCTGCACAGCCTTCCGGGAGGAGTGGACGAGCGCAGCTGTCCTCAGCGGCGGAGAACCGACGATGGCGGAGGACCTGCCGGAAATCATCTCGTTCTTCCGCGCCCAGGGTTGGCGGATCAAGCTCGACACCAACGGTTCCTTCCCTGATGTCCTCGCCCAGGTACTGCCCCGGGTGGACTACGTGGCGCTCGATGTGAAGGCGTCACCGGATCGTTACCGCGAACTGACCGGGTTCGGAGAGGTGGAGCGGATCCGCGAGAGTATCGCTCTGCTGCGGTCGGGCGGGACCGACTACGAACTGCGCACCACTCTGATCGAGCCTTTCCACGACGATGCCCAGCTGCACGAAATAGCGGACATGGTCCGGGGCACCCGGCGCCTCGTCCTGCAACCCTTCCTTCCCCGCCCCGACATGCCCGATCCGACCTTCCGGCTGCTGCTGCGCACCTCCCCCGACCGGCTCCGCGAGGCGGCTGCCCTGCTGACCGGCTGCGCGGACGAGATCCTCATCCGGGGTGATTGAGCCGCGGGAGTTAGTGTCCCGAGTCAGCGGAACAGATCGCGCAGCGGGATCCGCACGGCCCGCCCGGCGAAGAGCTGCTGGATACCGGCCAGCTCCTCCTCGGGCGGGCCGATCTGCCAGCACTCCCCCGCCGGCAGGTCGACCAGGGGGGGGCCATCGGGTTCGTTGAGCGGGCAGATGTCGCGGTACTCTCGCACCTCACCCTCCTCGTCGATCTCGAAGTAGCGGAGGGGCAATCCCTGGGTACGGCAGACGTAGGGTCGCGCCGGGTAGATGCGGCAGGAGCTGCCGTCATTCAGGAAGGCACAGGCGCCGGGAGTCCGGGGAGCCTGCGTCAGGACGGCCGGGAAGTCGCGGCGGATCCGTTCGGCCTCGACCGTGAAGACGGTCAGGTCGTCCCGGCAGCAGTCGGCGCAGCCTCGCCGGCACTTCAGGCGGGGGCCGTGCGATCGGGCCAACCGGGTGGCGGCGTCCTCGATCCGTCGGTGGAAGGCGACCAGGCGGGCGAGGGCTGTCTCCGCGTCCTTCATCCCGGTCCCTGCCAGGTCTCCGGACCCGTACGGGCACTCCCGGGTCTTACCACTCCCTCCGAACGCGCGGGAGCAGCGCGGCTGAGCAAGCTGACGAGCACGAGTCCGGCACCCAGCATGGCGAATCCCTCCGGTGGAAGCTCCCCGGAGGCTAACCCTGCGCTCGGCGCCGCGCACCTGTTTTCTAATTACTGCTCCAGGAGGTTGATGAGACCGGCCCGCTCAATCGCTCCCCCGCCTGGCGACCGCCCTGTAGAGCCGGTCGTCGATACGGTAACGCTGAACCGAGGCGTAATCGTCCAGTGGCTGGAAGAGACGCCACGCCCGGCCGTCCCGGATGACGTCGGGGATGAAGGGGAAGCGGGTCCGGGCCACGATCCGGCCGGCCTGCAGGTCGATGACGTCCACCAGACGCCACCGCTCGGCGACCGACTCATCGTCGATCGACTGCTGCGCGGAGTCCTGCTCGCAGAACCGGAAGGCGAAGAGCAGGTCGCCGTCGGCCCGCAGCGCCTTGACGGGGGGATAGAACTCGGTGGCGGCCAGGACCTCCTTCACGACGGGGTTGACCTCGAAGGTCCTCTGGAGGAAGGCGTTGTAGACCGCTTCGCGCCGCCGGCACGCCTCCGGGATCCGGGCCGGCTCGAAGGGGATGAAGAAGGGGATCGTGCGCCCCTCGTTGAGGTCAACCTGGGTCAGTCGCCAAGTCGGATATTCCTGCTCGGGCCCGGTCTCCCATCGTACATCATGGCTGGTGTGCACATATACGATCCGGCCGGGGGCGGGGACCGCCCAGAGGAGTTCTCCCTGGAACTCGACACTGTTACTGCTGTTCGCGTTGATCCGGATGGTGCTCCGGGATGGGTACTGCACGATCTCGGACAGCGTCTGGCCGGTCGCTACGACCAGCTGTTCACTGGCGTGGTAGCGCTGCTCGAGGGCGCCGTTGAATCCGAAGAGATCGACCAGGCAGGTCGTCCCGTCCAGGGGGACGACCCGGTTGAGCATAGTGAAGGTGAATCCGTTCTGGCGGATATAGTCTCCGAAGGGCTTCTCCGATCGGTAGTTCCAGCGGCGCAGGAACTCCCCCTCTGGATTGTACTGGTTCCACTCCCAGAGGATGTCCTGAACCGTGATCACATCGGTGGGTCCCACGCTCGGCCGCATCGGGGCGTCGAATTCGCCCGGTCCCTTACCCTTGCGACCGATCCGGTCCACCAGCCGGCCTTCGTCGTCGAAGACCTTCAGGCAGTTGTCGTCGGTGACCAGCAGCCTTCCCCGGGCATCGACCGCGATCCCCTCGGGATCGGCCAGGTTGACTTCCACACTCTCGGCCCCGTCCTGGAGGACGTGCTCCAGGGTGAGTGCATCCTCGAACCAGGGCACCCGGCTTTCCCCCTCCCCCCCTCCTGCTCTCGAACAGCCGGCGGCAGCCGTGACGATCAGCAGGCCGGTTAGGGCGGTGGTTAGCGGACGGTCGCTCCAGGGCATCCCCATCCTCCGGTCCATCCGGCCGCTTCCGCGGCCTTGGAAAAGTGGTCTCTTCGTTCAATTGGATGCCGCCGCGGCCGGAACGGTTGGACCCGATGTGCCGGTCAACGGCACATCCGGCTGAATCCGTCGTATGCTTAGGTACGGAGGCGGTGATGCGACGGAACCTCATCTGCTCGATCCTGGTACTCGCCCTGCTGGCGACGGGTTGCGGTCTGCTCTGGCCCTCCTCCGGGGTGGAATACCCCTCCTACTCCTGGCCGGTCGCCGGGCTGGAGGAAGTGGGCATCGACCCGGTCCTGATGGAGGACGCCGTGGCCGGCGCCCGCCGGCTGGGCTATGTGCGCAGCCTGCTGATCGCCCGCCACGGCCGGCTGGCCGGCGAACACTACTTCGGCGGAGCGCGGGCGGATCGCCCCTGGCCGCTCCGGTCGGCCACCAAGAGCGTCACCTCCGCCCTGGTCGGTATCGCCCTGCGACAGGGTAAGCTCCCCGGAGTCGACGGTCACATCATGGACTGGTTCCCGGAGTACGCCGGGGGAGTGACCGACACCCGGATCACCCAGGTTACCCTCGCCCATCTGCTGACCATGACCGGTGGCATCCCGGGAGACGGGGAGGACATCGGTGCCGCCGCCAGCACCGACCAGATCGGCGCGACCCTGACCCGCCCCCTGGCCGCCGATCCCGGCAGCACCTTCATCTACTCCAGCCTCGGGGTGCACCTTCTCTCGGGTCTGCTCGGTCGCATCTACCACCGGACCATTGCGGCGCAGGCCTGGCTCGACCTTTGCGCTCCCCTCGGGATCTCGATCCCGGAGTGGGAGACCGACCTGCTGGGGAATCCGTACGGCGGCACCGGGGCGGAGATGACCCCGCGGGACATGGCCCGTTTCGGGCAGCTCTTCCTGCAGGGGGGGGAGGTCGAGGGCGTGCGCATCCTGTCCCAGAACTGGGTGGAGGACTCCCTGGGCCTGCAGGTAGGGGGCAACTGGACCTGGGATCCGGTCGAAGGTCTCGGTTACGGATACCTCTGGTGGACCGGCACCATGGACGGGGTCCGGGTCCACTTCGCTTCCGGCTATGCGGGTCAGTTCATCCTAATCTGTCCGGTCCGCGACCTGGTCGTGACCACCACGGCTGCGCTGACCAACGATGTCGAGGCGGGGAATGCCCAGGGGGACGCGATCCTCCGGCTGCTGGGTGAGCAGGTGCTCCCGGCCGTGACCCCGGAGGCTGTCCCGCCGAACCGCTGAGAGCGTAGCCGCTCAGGGTGACGAGAAGCGCTCCTCCGGGAAGGAGAAGTGCATCTGCACGATCTTCCAGCCCTCCGTCCCCTTCACCAGCGTGCCCGTCCAGCGGACGTTCCACCAGCAGGCAGGCTGCCCCGCCCATTCGTTGACATCGTCCAGGTAGCAGTGGAACCAGGCGGCGTCGCCCAGCGGTGAGAGGCCGACATAGAGGTCCTTCAGCTCGCTGCGGACGGCCTTGAAACGGTCATCCATGAAGAAGTCGGTCTGTCTCTCGAAGGCGGAGAAGCCCTGGATGGTGCCGGCCGAGTCGGGGGTGAAGAAGAAGAACTCCGGCCCCTGATCGACGGTACTGTAGCTGAGGTCGCGGTCCTTGGTCAGGGCCCACTGGATATTCGCCTTGACGACCCGCTCGACCTCGGCCCGTTCGGCGTCGGGGTCGGCGCTGCGGGTGCAGGCGGGAAGCAGGGTGAGGACGGCCACCAGGAGGGCCGTCGCTGCGGCGGGCCGGGTGGATGCGATCATATCATGACTCCAGGCTGGCGGTTCGCCGGGCCGGCCGGAGGCCCCGACCGGTGTCCGGACTCCCTTCCCGCTGGTGGTACGGTGACTGGGCCGGCGGGGTTCGCCCCGGGTCTCCTTCCTCCTGTTTTCCCGCTCCCGGCTGCGCTAGGCTGGAGGTGATGTCCCGACTCGATATCGGCATCATCGGGCTGCCGAACGTGGGCAAGTCCACCCTCTTCCAGGCGCTCACCGCGATCGCCGTGCCGGCGGAGAACTACCCCTTCTGCACTATCGAACCGAACGTGGGAGTGGTCGAGGTACCCGACGAGCGCCTGGTCCATCTCCATGAGTTGGTCGAGCCCCGGCGGCCGAAACGGATCCATGCCGTGGTGGGTTTCTCCGACATCGCCGGGCTGGTGGCGGGAGCCTCGAAGGGGGAGGGCCTGGGCAACCAGTTCCTCGGCCACATCCGCCAGGTGGACGCCGTGGTGCACGTGGTCCGCTGTTTCGAGGAGGGAAGCGTCATCCACCCCTACGAGAAGCCCGACCCGGTCCGGGACCGCGAAGTAGTGGAGATCGAACTGGCCCTGGCCGACCTGGAGGTCGTGGAGGGCCGGATCGGCCGGATCGCCAAAAAGGCCCAATCGGGAGAGAAGGAAGCGCGGGTTGAGCTGGCCCTCCTGGAGCGGCTGCGCGACCGCCTGCGTCGCGGGGAGCCGGCGCGCCGCGAGCCCCTCGAACCCCAGGAGCGGGATGCCCTGCGCGGGTTCGGCCTGCTGACCCTCAAGCCGGTGCTCTATGTCGCCAACATCGGGGAGGACTGCCTGCAGCAGGACCATCCCCTCGTCGACCGCCTGCGTTCATCGGTCGTCGCCGAGGGACATCCCGCCGAGGTGCTGCCGCTCTGCGCCCGGCTGGAAGCCGAACTCTCCCAGCTCCCGGGTGATGAACGCGGGGAGTTCCTGCAGGCGATGGGACTGGAGGAGAGCGGTCTCAACCGTCTGGTGCGGGCCGGCTACCACCTGCTCGAGTTGATCACGTTCTTCACCATCGGAGATGAGGAGGTGCGCGCCTGGACGGTCCGGCAGGGGGCCTCCGCCGCCGAGGCGGCGGGCGGCGTCCACAGCGACTTCCAGGAGCGCTTCATCCGGGCGGAGACCATTCATTACCGGGACTTCCTGGAGTTCCGGTCGATGAAACAGGCCCGTGAGCACGGTCGAATTCGCGCGGAGGGACGGGAGTACGTCGTCCAGGACGGCGACATCCTCTACTTCCGGATCAATCCCTGAGCGAAGGTAAGGGATCGATGAGGGTACCGCTTCGGATCCTGGTGAGGGTGGCGGGCCGGATCGCCCTGCTGGCGCTACTGTCCGCTCTTGCCGCCTGCGCCTCCCGCCCGGAGAGGGCCGGGAATCCCCGCACCCGGGTGGTCCTGCTCGGTACCGGCACCCCGAACGCCGAACCCGACCGCTGGGGTCCGGCGCTCGCCGTTGTCGTGGACAGTACCGCCCTCCTGGTGGACGCCGGACCGGGCGTGGTGCGCCGGGCGGGTGCGGCGGCGGAACGTGGGATCGCCGCTCTCGAACCCGC
The DNA here is from genome assembly GCA_964519015.1 of uncultured Gemmatimonadota bacterium. Taxonomy (GTDB): domain Bacteria; phylum Blakebacterota; class Blakebacteria; order Blakebacterales; family CAYUVJ01; genus CAZFHZ01. Next base: position 23,265 of record CAZFHZ010000034.1, read on the forward strand.
CCGGCTGGAACGGCTCTTCCTCACCCACCTGCACAGCGACCACACCCTCGGCCTCCCCGATCTGATTTTCACTCCCTGGGTGCTGGGGCGGGAACGCCCCCTGCGGATCTGGGGACCGCCCGGTACCCGCGCCATGGTCGAGCACATCCTGGCGGCCTGGGAGGAGGATGTGCGGATCCGCGTGGAGGGGCTCGAACCAGCGAACGCGACCGGCTGGCGGGTCGAGGTCACCGAGATCGGTCCCGGTGTGGTCTACTCCGAGGGGGGAGTGCGCATCCTCGCCTTCGAGGTCCACCACGGCGACTGGAAGCACGCGTTCGGCTACCGCATCGAGACACCCGATCGGGTGGTGGTGGTCTCCGGGGATACCACCCCCTCCCCAACCCTCGTCGAGGTCGCCCGAGGCTGTGATATCTTGGTGCATGAGGTCTATTCCCAGGCGGGATTCCTGCGCCGTCCGGAAGAGTGGCGGCGCTATCACGCCGACGCACACACCTCGTCCATCGAACTGGCGGAGATCGCCCGGCAGGTCCGTCCCGGGCTGCTCGTAGTCACCCATCAGCTCCTCTGGGGCTCGAGCCCTCAGGAGCTTCTGGCGGAGATCACCTCCCGATGGAAGGGAAGGGTGGTCTACGGGCGGGACCTGGACGTCTTCTGATCAGAAGGGCCGGCCGGTATCGTCCCCGTAGTAGGCCCGCAGTCGACGTAGCTCCCCCTCCAGTTCCTGCCGGATGCCGGCGTGATCGGCGTCGGCGTGCCGGCTGTGCAGTTCCCGGGGGTCCTCCTGCAGGTCAAAGAGCTCCCACTCCCCCGTCTCGTAGTAGTGGATGAGCTTCCAGCGGTTGGTCCGGACCCCGTAGTGCCGGGCGACCATGTGGACGGCCGGGTACTCGTAGTAGTGATAGTAGATGCTCTCCCGCCACTCCGGCGGAGACCCGCCCGCCAGCAGCGGCAGCAGGCTCTGTCCCTGCAGGTCGGCCGGCGGCACCAGACCGGCCGCCTCCAGGAAGGTCGGGGCGTAATCGATGTTCTGCACCATCCCCTCGACCACGCTCCCGGGTCGGATCCGATCGGGCCAGCGCATCAGCAGGGGCATGCGCAGGGACTCCTCGTACATCCAGCGCTTGTCGAAAAATCCATGCTCCCCGAGGAAAAAGCCCTGGTCGGAGCTGTAGACCACCAGGGTGTTTTCGGCCAGGCCCAGGTCGTCGAGCCCGTCGAGGAGACGCCCCACCCCGTCATCCACCGAGGAGACGCAACGGAGGTAGTCCTTGATATAGCGCTGGTAGAAGTAGCGGACCCGCTCGCGCCCTTCCGGACGCACCCGGCGGAAAGCCTCGTTGCGGGGGGCGTACGCAGCCTCCCAGCGTTCCCGTTGCGCCGGTGACAGGCGCTCCGAGCTGGAACGCCAGTTACGGGCGTCTTCGTCATCCGCCCGCTCCGGCGGGGTGATCTTCAGGTCGTAGGCGGGCTGGAGGTGACGGGCGATGGTCATCTCCTGGCGCCGGAAGGGTCCGGCGCGTCCCTGGCCGTCGTCGAAGAGCGTCTCCGGCTCGGGGATGGACTCCCCCTCATAGAGGTCGAGTTTGTCGGGTGCCGGCATCCAGTTGCGGTGGGGGGCTTTGTGCTGGCACATCAGCAGGAAGGGGCGCTCCTTCTCCCGACCCCCCTCGAGCCAGTCGAGCGCCCGGTCGGTGATGATCCCGGTGACATAGCCCTCATGCCGTCGCCTGCCGGTGGGGCTGAGGAAGTCGGGATTGTAGTAGTGCCCCTGCCCCGGCAGCACGGTCCAGTGATCGAATCCCTCCGGGTCGGCCTGCAGATGCCACTTGCCGATCAGCGCGGTCTGGTAACCGCTCGCCTGCAGCATCTTGTTGAAGGTGGGTTGGGACATGTCGAACGGCCCGCTGTTGTCGATCTTGCCGTTCCGGTGGCTGTGTTTGCCGGTCAGCACCACCGCGCGGCTCGGGGCGCAGATGCCGTTCGTGCAGAAACTGTTGCGGAAGATCACCCCTTCGGCGGCCAGACGGTCGATGTTCGGGGTCCGGTTGATCCGGCTGCCATAGGCGCCGATCGCCTGGCCGGCATGGTCGTCGCTGAAGATGAACAGGATGTTGGGACGCTCCCGGCCCCGGCTGCAGGAGGAAAGGATCCAGGGGCCGGTCGCCGGCCCCAGCGCACGCGCAACGGCCGCACCGCCACCGATACGGGCCAGCAGACCACCGGCCCGCCGCCGGGTCAGCTTCACCGTCATCTCAGACCTCCTCCACCGGTTCGAGGCGCCCGGAGTGAAGGCTCCGATAGGCGGTCTCGAGTACCAGCTGGTTGCGCAGGCCCTCTTCCCCCGGCACCTCGAAATCCCCCTCCCCCTCCACCATGCGGGCGAACGATTCGACCTGCCGGGTGTAGGCGAGCCGGTTATCCATCTCCCAGGTGCGCGGTGTCCTCTCCCCCCGGGTGCATTCCAGGGTCACCCTCAGCGGCCGCTCCACGTTCAGGGCATCCCGCGCCTGGAGGATACCCTCCGTGCCGGACACCTCCAGGGCGGTACGATAGGGGGCATCGCCCGCCACGACGACCGTGCCCAGGGTGCCCCGGGCGAACCGCAGGGAGAGGTGTGCGCCCGCCTCGAAAGGCCCGGTGCCCGGCTCGGTGCGTCCCTGGGCGTCGACCTCGACGATCTCGTCCCCCAGCACATACCGCAGGGTATCGATGCAGTGGATGCCGACATCGGCGAGCGGTCCGCCGGCGGCCAGCCCGGGGTCGTGGATCCAGGCCCGGGGACTCTCATGTGCCGGATAGACGAACTCGGCCCGGACGTGCTCGATAGTACCAACCGCCCCCTCGGCCACCAACCGCCGGAACAGCCGGACGCTCTCTTCGAAACGGAAGACGTGCGCCACTCCCAGCGGCACACCGGCCGACCGGGCCGAGGAGACCATGCGGCGGGCCTGGACCGCGTCCAGGGCCAGCGGCTTCTCGCAGAGTACGGGTCGTCCCGCCCCGAGAGCGGACAGCACATCGGGTAGATGGAGGGCATCGGGGGAAGCGACTAAAACGGCATCCACCTCCGGGCAGCTGCAGAGCCCGGAGGTGGAGGTGAAGGCATGGGCGATCCCAAAGCGGTCGGCGGCTGTCCGAGCGGCCGCCCGATCACGTTTGGTGAGGGCGACCACCCGGCAATCACGCGCCGTCTCGAATCCGGGCATGAGCCGCTTGACCGCGTGCAGCCCGAAACCGACGATGCCGAACCGGACCATCCTGTGTTTATATCACTTCACCTTCAGGATGTGCACCTGTCCGTCACCGTATTTCTTGGCCAGGCCGTCGATGGTCCGTCCTCCGTACCTTTGGGCCATGGCCTCGATAGTCGGCTGGTTGGGCAGCATGTCGTCCGCGCCGGCCCGGCACTCCTCGATGTTCCCCGCCACCATGATGACCATGCGGTCGGGGCGCAGGTACTTCTGCGCCACCCGCTGGATGTCCTCCACGGTCACCTTGTTGTAGCGCTCTTCGTAGGTGTCGTAGTAGTCCATGGGGCGGCCGTTGTACTCCAGGTTGGCGAAGTTGCGCAGGATCGCCTGGGTGGAGGAGAACTGGGCCGGGAAGGCGCTGACCAGGGCCGTCTTGGCGAACTCCAGGTCGTCCCGGCTGACCGGCTCGTTACGGATCCGCTCGATCTCATCCAGCATGAGCTGGGCGGCGAAGACCACGGTGGAGTTCTTGGTCTGGCAGCTGGCCGCGAACGTCCCCGGATAGAGGGACCCGCCCGAGAAGCGGGAGCCCGTGGAGTAGGCCAGTCCGTTGTCGGACCGGACCACCTTGGTGATGCGCGAGGAGAAGGACCCGCCCCCCAGGATGTAGTTCATCATCTCCACGGCCGGCCAGTCCGGGTCGTCCTGCATCAGACCGAGATGCCCGATCCGGATCACTCCCTGGTTGGGGACCACGTTGGGCTGGATCATGTAGACGCCACCCCGGGCGACCTGCTCCACCTTCGGGATGGGGGGGACGGCCTTCTGGGCATCACGCCACTTCCCGAAGGTGGACTCCAGCTTGGTCAGCATCTGCGCCCGGTCGAAATCCCCGGAGACGACCAGGATGGCGTTGTTGGCCCCCCAGTACCGGCGGTGCCAGGCCACCAGGTCGGCACGGGTGATCCCGTTGACCATCGCCTCGGTCTGCTCGGCCGTGATCGGGGAGTCCTCGCCGTAGATGAGCTGCTCGAAGGTGCGGCCGCCGACCGTGGAGACGTTGTCGTTCCGGTTGCGGAGTCGAGATAAGGTCGCGTCCATCGCCCGGCGGAGTTTCTCATCGGGGAAGGCCGGGTTGTTGAGGATGTCGAGCCAGATCTTCAGTCCCTCGTCGAGGTCGCGGATATGGACCGACAGGTTGGTGGCCGAAACGCTGCCGGCCAGGAAGCCCATCCGGTCGTCGATCTGTTCCCCGGTCATGGAGCGGGTCCCTCCGCTGCGCATCACCGAGGAGGTGAACCCGTCCACCCCGAGCTTGTCGGGGGGCTCGAGGAAAGGACCGGTGCGCATCATGAGGGAGGCGTTGAACCACGGTATCTCACGGTCCTCGGCGATGTAGACGACCAGTCCGTTGGCGAGCTGGGTGCGGAAATCCGCCGGTCTGGGGGGGGTGAAGACGAGCGGCTGGTAGTGGAAATCATCGGGGCGCGGTCCGCCCTGCCCGCCCCCGCAGCCCGCCAGGGCGGTCAGCGCGACCGCCAGGGCCAGGGCCGTCACCAGTGATCTGCGTACGCCGGACATGGGGAGGTCCTCCCTTTCCGTCGTGGAGGCGGGGCTCATCGCTCACGCTCCAGGATGCCCGTGACGCTGTTGTCGCGGGTGAAGTAGATGCGGGCGACCCGCATGAGGTCCTCGGGGGTGACCGCCATACGTTGCTGATACTGTTCCTCGAGGAACTGCCACCGGTAGGCCGTCTCCATCCGGGCGAGCGAGCCGGCGATGCCGGTGCCGCGCAGGCTCTGCAGGAAGCCGGCCTCCACCTGGTTCTTGATCTTCTGGAGCAGCTGGAGATCGACCGGCTTCGTCTTGGCCTCCTCCAGCCAGACCCAGATCTCCTTCTCCAGCTGGTCGGGCGTCACCACGGCCCGGCCGCGCATTTCCTTCAGGGTGGCGCGCACCGTGAAGGCCCCATCGTACATCGAGTTGGAGGCATTGGCGGTAAAGCGGGTGGCGTGGTCCTTGTCCATTACCAGGTCTTTGTAGACCGCTCCAGTCTGTTCACTCAGCACCTCGCCCAGCATGTAGAGCGGGGCCAGGTCGTCGTGCCAGAGCGGCGGGATGTGGAACATGATCTCGATGTAGGGGTTGGTCGCCGCCCGCCCGTAGACCCGCTTCTCGATGTAGGGGGCGTTGAAGTCGGGGCCGACCGTGCGCCGGTAGAACTCGGGGCTCGGTTCCTCGGTCCGCACTCGCGGGGACTTCCCCTTCGGCGTGATCTTCCCGAAGTGCTTTTCGACCAGCTTCATGATCTCATCCGGATCGAGGTCACCGGCCAGCACCAGGGTGGCGTTGTCGGGACGGTAGAACTGCTCCCGGTAGTCGATCATCTCCTGGCGCGTGATGCGGCTCAGATCGCTCATCCAGCCCAGCACCGACCAGGAGTAGGGACTGGCCGCGTAGAAGGTCGCGTTGAGCTGCTCGTCGAAGAAGAACCCGGGGCGGTTCTCGCTCATCCGGCGCTCCTCCACCACCACGTCCCGCTCCGAATAGAACTCGCGGAAGACCGGATTGACCATCCGGTCGGCCTCCAGGGCCAGGTAGAGCTCGATCTTGTTCTTGGGCAGGGTGACGTAGTACTGGGTCATCTCCTGTCCGGTCGAGGCGTTGATGCCGGTCCCCCCCGCCTCCTGGTAGGCGGCCCACAGCTCGTTGGAGACAACCGTCTCGTTCTTCTGCCGGGCGATCAGCTCATCGATCTGCGCCTTCCAGGTACGGATCTGGTCATCGTCCCGCCCCTTCACCTTCGATTCCTCGGCAATGATCTGCTCCATGATGGCGTCGATCTGACGGTCGTACTCCAGATCTTTCCGAATCAGGCCCGACTTGACCCCCATGGAGTAGGTGCCTTTGAACATCATGTGCTCGTGGAAGTGGGATATGCCCGTGATGCCGGGCCGTTCGTTCACCGAGCCGACCCGGTAGGCCAGGATGCAGCGGATCAGGGGGGCCTGGGGGCTCCGCACCATGAGCACCTTCAGACCGTTGTCCAGGACCCGCTCGGTTACATGGTCGGTGAGCCGCAGCTCCTGTGCCCGGGTGCCGGTCGCCGCAACAGCGAGGACGACCGGAAACAGGAGCAGCAGGGCGCGCCGCAATGACCGTGGGTTCGCCATGGTTCCCTCCGGATGAACACCGTGCTGGATACCACTGGGTTGGTGGAGCTTCTCCTTCTCTACCCCCGGCCTCCCCGACTCCTTCTGTCCGAAATCGCCCCCCCGGGGACCGGCCCGGCCGGGTCCGCAGGGGCTGACACCGGGGTCCGAAGGCGGCTACCATGCCGGTGGTATCCCGACCGAACGGGCCGTCGTGGACAGGGCGGCCCAGAACGGAGTCCCGCATGCGACCGATCCATTCCCCCGGCTCCCACCTCTCGTTCCGCGCTTCGCTCCTTCTGCTGCCGCTCCTGCTGGGCACAGGCTGCACCCGGGTCGAGCCGGCCGACCTGGTGTTGCTGGGCGGCCACGTCGTGACCGTCGATGAGGCGCGTCCCGAGGCACAGGCGGTGGCGGTGAACGGCTATCGCATCACCGCCGTCGGCAGCGATTCCAGGATCCGCCGCTACATCGGCCCGGAGACCGAGGTCATCGACCTCGAGGGGCGGCTGGCCGTTCCCGGCTTCATCGACGGCCACGGACACTACCTGAGTGTGGGGAACGCCCTGACCATCCTCGACCTGACCAAAGCGCGAACCTGGGAGGATATCGTGGCGCTGGTCGGGGAGACGGCGGCCACGACCGCGAGGGGGGAATGGATCACCGGTCGGGGCTGGCACCAGGAGAAGTGGGACCGGGTCCCTGAGCCGAACGTGGATGGCGTCCCGTTGAACCGGGAGTTGAACCGGGTGGCCCCGGGCCATCCGGTCGTGCTCGAGCATGCCAGCGGGCATGCTTCGATCGCCAACGCGACCGCCCTGCGGCTGGCCGACATCACCCGCCGAACGCCCGATCCCCCCGGCGGCGAGATCGTCAAGGACGCCCGGGGGGAGCCGACCGGCCTGCTCCGGGAGACCGCCCAGCGGCTGGTCACGGGGGTACTGACCCGGGCCCAGGAGCAACGCTCCCCGGCCGAGCAGGAGGCCCAGCTCCGCAACGAGATCGCCCTGGCCGGCCGGGACGCCCTCTCCAAGGGGGTGACCTCATTCCACGATGCCGGTTCTCCCTTCGCGACCATCGATCTTTTCCGGAAGATGGCCGCCGAGGGAACCCTGCCGATCCGGCTCAACGTCATGGTGCGCTACGAGACCAACGAGGAGATGGACCTCCGTCTCCCCGACTACCGCATCCTGCCGGAGGGGAACGCCTTCCTGAACGTGCATGCCATTAAACGGCAGATCGACGGCGCCCTGGGTGCCCACGGGGCCTGGCTGCTCGAGCCGTACGAGGACCTGCCCACCAGCACCGGGCTGAACCTCGAGCCGGTGGCGGACATCGCCCGCACCTGCGAGATCGCCCTCAAGCACGGTTTCCAGGTCTGCACCCATGCCATCGGTGACCGGGCCAACCGCGAGGTCCTGGATATCTATGAGCGGGCCATGCGGACCGAT
>CAZFHZ010000035.1:0-3998 GCA_964519015.1 uncultured Gemmatimonadota bacterium
TACAACGTTGTGAGGAGAGGGATATGAAGCGGAACGTTGTGTCCGTGACCACAGTAGCGGTCTTCATCGTGGTGGTGATCATCGGGATCGCGATTTTTGACCGGCGGGGGTCCTCCTCCCGCCACCCGGAGGTCGAAGGGATGGCGCGGGGGACGGTCTTCTTCGACCGCAACGGGAACGGCACCCGCGACCGGGGCGAGCCGGGATTGGCGGGAGTGCGCGTCTCCGATCAGCGGACCGTCACCAAGACCGACCGGCTGGGCCGCTGGGAGCTGCCCGCCCACGAGGAGGCGGTCTTCTTCGTCATCAAACCGCGCAGGTACATGACGCCCCTCTCGGATGAGAACCTCCCGAGGTTCTACTACCTCCACAAGGAGACCGAGCCGCTGCAGCTCCAGAGCCCGACGGTTCTCCGGTCCGGCCCCCTCCCTTCCTCGATCGATTTCCCGCTGGTGCACCAGTTCGAACCGGACCGGTTCGAGGCCGTCATCATGGGCGATCCCCAACCGCGCGATCTTACTGAGGTCAACTGGTTCGCCCATGACATCCTGGAGGAACTAAACGGTACCAACGCCCTCTTCGCCATCACCCTCGGCGACCTCACTTTCGACAACCTCGCCAACTACCCGGCCATCAACCAGGCCGTTGGCACGGTCGGTATCCCCTTCTACCACGTTCTCGGCAACCACGATGCCAACTACGACGGGGGGACGGACACCCATCACCATTACGAAACCTGGCGGACCTTCTATGGCCCCCCGTACTACTCCTTCGACTATGGTCGGGTTCACTTCGTGATCCTGGCCGACGTACTCTACCCAGAGGGGGGCACCAGGTACATCGCCGGTCTCGGCCAGCGTCAACTCGACTGGCTCGAAGCTGATCTCTCCTTCGTACCGAAGAACCAGCTGGTCGTGCTCGCCATGCACATCCCGCCCGGCAGCGCCGAAAGAACCCCCGACTTCGGCCGGCTGTACGGACTGCTCCAGGACCGTCCGCACACCCTATCCTTCAGCGCCCATTCGCACACCCTCACCCACATGTTCCTGGACATGACGGTCGGATGGCCGGGACCGGAACCGCATCACCACATCAACGCGGGGGCCGCCTGCGGCCGCTGGTGGGCCGGTGAGACCGACGAGACCGACATCCCCCATGCAACCGGATCGGACGGGATTCCGAACGGCTACTTCATCGTGACCTTCGACGGGAACGGCTATTCGACCCGCTATAAGGCCGCCCGCCGGCCGGCAGACTACCAGATGTTCATCGCTGTACCGGACGAGGTATTCCGGGTGGAGCTGGCGGACACTCCCATCCTCGCCAACATCTTCAACAGCAGCACGCGCTCAAGGGTGGAGATGTCGGTCGGGGATTCGGACGAGTGGATTGAGATGTGGCACTCCCCCCAGCCCGACCCGGTCTACTCCCGGGTGGCGGCACGGCAGAGCGAGCAGCAGGGGAACCGGAGCAGCCAGATGTGGGAGGGGCGGCTGCCGGCCGACCTGCCGGCGGGAGGGCACCTGATCCGGGTCAGAACGACCGACATGCACAGGCAGTTCTACACCGGCTTCCGGATCATCCGGGTGCTCGAGGGGGAGCGGCCACAATGAGATCGCTCCGCGGCCTCGCCCGATGAAGGTGGACCTCGGACGGCCACTCTCCCGTGGGCATCGGTACCGACACGATATCCTTCGGATCGATAACCACATGCTTGATACGCTCACGCCGCCACGTGTACGTGATATGCACCAGACCATCCGCTGTCTGAATCACGGCCGGGTACGAATACTCACCGGCCTCACGCTCCAGCACCAGGGCGGCCTCCCAGAGAATGCCATCCCGTGATATCGCGAGGTTCAACGGTGAACGGTCACGCGTGGTGTGATTGTACACGAAGATGCGGCTCGATCGGGTACGTCCGACGGCCTGCAGCCGGTTCCCGGAGTGAACCAGAATACTGGGCTGGATCGCGTTGATCTCTCCTTCGCCCGGAGAGGTCTGCGGGTACACCGTGATCCATGTCCGGCCGGCGTCACCCGTCAGCTCGAAATGAACACGCCACCTGCTCGGGCGATCGCTCGACTCGGTGCTGCTCGGACAGATGGTCAACCCGTCTGCCAGCTGCACCGGCTTGTTCTTGATCGGACCGAGAATGCCCTCCGGCAGCCTTTCTGCGTCGCCCCATGTTCTTCCGTCATCGCGGGAGGTTCGCGTCATTCCCCACCAGGTCTGCGGGCCGGGACCCACCTTGTAGAACAGGGTCACCGTTCCATCCGGCATCCTGAACAGCACCGGATTCCAGCACGGGTAGCGGGTGCCGTCCGGTTGAACACCGTCGGCCACCTCCGACGGCCGGCTCCACGCTCCCCCCACGTGCCTCGATATCCAGATCCCGACGTCGTCGGCACCTTCATGACGGCCACCGAACCAGGCAGCGATCAGACCATCCCCGGTCTCGAGGAGGGTCGAGGCGTGAACGCTCGGAACGGGCATACTCTCGAACAGGAATTCCGCTTTCAGAACTCCCTGGGGCAGGGAAGCGGATGACCGTGGCATGCGACCTGCCGGTGTATCCACGGCCGGCGGCTCCTGACGTACCGACACACGACCAGTGAGAACGCTCGTTGTGACGACGAGAAGTGCGGCTAATCCCCGCATCTCACGAGCAGGCTTCCCCATCCTCCTGATCCTCCGTCGGCCTCGCCGGGCTATCGGTGCCGAACCATTATTCCACCTCCCCGCCCCGATTCAAGCCCCGAAGCCGATTACTCCCCCCGTTCGGGCAGACCTCGAGCCGGGAACGTTTCCTGTTCACCAGGCCACAGCGGCCCCTTCCCGGACGATTCGTGGCGGCACGACCCCGTTCCGGATCCCGTACCGGACCGGTCACAGGGCGCAGAACCGATTGCCACCGCCTGTATTATTGACTATGATTGATTATGATTATATCTGATGAATTCTGAGGCGGCGAATGAGGAGGTGAGCATGGAGAAGAAGGTGAAGAAGGTGCTGACTGCCCACGTGCCGGTTCCACTCGCCGAGAAGGTTGAGGAGTGGGCGGAACGTCTGGAGCGCTCGCGCAACTGGATCATCAAGGAAGCGCTCACAGAGTGGATCGCGAAGGAGGAGGAGCACAGGCGCCTGACCATCGCCGCACTCGATGATGTGGATGCAGGACGCGTCACCGATCATCAAGCGGTCCAGGCCTGGGCAGACAGTCTGGAGACAGACCGCCCCCTCCCCCCTCCCGTCTGATGGATCTTCGCTGGACCAGCAGTGCACTTACGGATCTGGTCCGACTCCATGCGTTCCTGTCCGCCCTTGAAAGCGGAGCGGCGATCCGGACCATCCAGGCACTTGCGGTCGCGCCGATCCATCTGCTGGAACATCCGCGTATCGGTGAGTGGCTGGAGGAGTTCGCACCGAGGGAAGTGCGCCGCCTGCTCGTGGGCCGGTACGAGCTGCGGTATGAGATCCAGGGGCAGACGATCTATATCCTCCGCTTATGGCACACGCGTGAGGAGCGCTGATGTGGATACATCATTGGTGTCATGCCGTCCACTGGCCGCGAGCCACGACCTGGGCCGCCTGCCCCCACTCACCAGGCCACCGCGGCCCCATCCTTGTGCGGAGTGGAGCCCCTTATCATCACCCCGGTGGCGGCGGCGAAGAGGATCCCCTGCCCGCGAGTGCATCCTGCCGACCGGGACCTTCACGAGGAGCCTCTCCAACCTCCTCCGCGAGGACCCGGGCATGCCGACGGAGGGACCGGCCACCTTCTGCAGAGGCTGGCCGCCAGACCGGATTGATCGCTGTGGCATTGGAGGGCGTGTCGGTGACACGTCGGATGTTCGTTCCGCCGGCGTTCATGACCCAGATCTCGCTCTTGGAGGTCTGGCCTGGATGGGCTCTGGTGAAAGCGATCTGTGTGCCGTCCGGTGACCAGGCCGGTTCCGTGTCGAACACATCGCTCGTGGTCGTGAGACGGATCAGAC
>CAZFHZ010000035.1:4098-9812 GCA_964519015.1 uncultured Gemmatimonadota bacterium
CCATCCCTGCCACCGGCAGGAAAGGATGCACAAAGGAACAGGATCGACATCGATAATCCTCTTACGAGTCCCTTTGACTTCCTTATCCGTCTCCGATCCTGCTGCCTTGCCTCTGGAAGGGAGCGCCGGCCCGGAGATTCGCACCTACGGGGGCGAGTTGATGTGATCAACGCCCTCGTGGAGCGTCTCGTCCAGCCCGATCCTCCGGGCTGCCCGATTTCATCTCATTCACCACCCGAAGATCCACCCAGTAGATATCCCCACCCATTGCGTAGAACAGGTACTTCCCGTCCGGAGAGACACTGGCGCACATGATCTCGGGTCCGGCATTGACGAAATCGGGCAGCCGTTCCGCTTGCGTCCAGGAACCATCCTCCCTGCGGAAACTGACGTAGAGCGCTCCCTCGAAGCTGATCGGACTGTTCGGCTGGGCGTCGAACAGGACAATGGACTCGTCCGGAGTCACGAATGGATGGGCCGACTGCTGAAACCGGTTGATCTCCTTCGGCAGCAACTCCGGCGTCTGATACTGGCCGTCAAGCAGACGGGAGAGGAACAGCCCCCCGGTATTGGCCGGATTCATTCCGGTGAAATAGACCGTACCAGCGAGGGTTGTCGAAACGTACATGACGAAGATTCTCCAGAAAGGTTCGGGCATGGGTCTGGGTTCAGACCATTGGCCGTCCCTTCGGTTCATGAACCACTGATGGACTCCCGTGGACAGGCTGTCTCCGGGCATGGGCCGTGCGCTGCCCCAGATCAGACGCGTCCCATCCGGCGTGATGTGAGTCTCAAAATCGAAGGTGCGGCCGGAAAAGGAGGCAATTTCCGGCTCCGACCAGCCCTCTTCTGAATCCCTCATGACCATGATGGTGTTCGTGGCGAGCCGCGCTTCCCCTTCACGGCGCGTGAAGTACAACTCCTTTCCGTCCGGTGTGAAGGTGATGGCGAATTCGAATCCATGGGTGGAGACGACTCCCGGGGCGAACCTCTCGGGTGTTCTGCCCGGGGGCTCAAGACCAAGATAAGGTCCGCGCATCACCGGCTTCTCGCGCGGCCCGCCTCCCCCCATGGAACGGAGAACATTCTCCACTTCCTTGAAACCGTTCTCCTCGGCCCAATGGATGGGAGCACGTCCATCCAAAGCCCTCGCATCCACTGAGGCACCTTGTCTTATGAGAAGACGCACCGCATCCAGGTTACCGTGAATCGCTGCAAAATGGAGGGGCGTCAATCCGTAGGCGGTACGCGAATGGATATCCAGACCTTGCGACAGGAGCCATCCGAGCATCGAAGTATCTCCTGCTGCAGCTGCGCTATGAAGCAGGGATATGCCCCCGTTGGCTTCCGTAGCCAGTTCCGCGCCCAGTTCCACCAGAATCCTGGCCGAGCCGATCTTGTTCCTGCTCACCGCCTCATGCAGCGGCGTCATCCCTTCGTAGGTCGCAGCCTCAAGATTCGCCTTCTTATCGAGCAGCAGCCGGATATAGTCTTCTCTTTCCGAAACGGCAGCCCAATGCAGTGGAGTTCTCCAATCCCAGTCCACACGGTTCGGATCGGCACCGAACGACAGAAGCAACTCCCCGATTTCGAGAGATCCTTCCCTGGCGGCGATGTGCAGCGGTGTGTATCCCTGATCATTCCGATCATCCACCTGATGAGGTTGGTTCGTAAGCAGGGATCGAACCTCCCGAACATCCCCCTTCTTGACCGCCTCGTGCAGCGTTTGGGCCTCAATGCCGCCCGATACCAGAAGCGCTCCCAGACAGGAGAACAGGATTCTCATGAAGGTGCCTCCGACCATCAGACAGCCTCGAGCGAAGTGTTCGTCTGGTGTTTATCGATCTTGATCCCCGCTCAGGGAGAACCCGAACGTGTGACTCGGCCCGTGATTTCTCCCCATGACGGTCATTACGTCTGCACGAATCGCATAGTTCCGGGGTGCAGGAAGTTCGAATTGCGCGGCGTGCCGGCAGGCAGGCTCCTGACGCCCATCGCGGTACCTGCCATCCACTTCCGAGCCCCCTCCCCCCCCTCCTGATCCTCCGTCGGACTCGCCGGACTATCGGTGCCGAACCATTGTTCCACCGCCCCGCCCTGATTCAAGCCCCTGAGGCCGATTCCTCCCCCCGCTCGGGCAGACCCCGAGCCGGGAAGCGTCTTCTGCTCACCAGGCCACGGCGGCTCCATCCTTGTGCGGGGTGGAACCCCCCATCATCACCCCGGTGGCGGCGTCGAAGAGGATCCCCTGCCCGCCCCCCACCCCGCCGATGGTGGTGCGGCGGATGAGTTGCGCCCACCTGATCCTCCGACGCTGCTGGTATGGAGTGGGCTCTCTTAGGCAACACTCTTCACCGAAGTTGAAATCCGGACTCTAATTCCTGCACTACCCAGCATCGAGACCAGGGAATCGATGCTGAACCGATCGATCTTTCCTCGAATGAGATCGCTGATTCGGGGTTGTGAGACACCCATGATCTCTGCGGCTTCTTCCTGAGTCCACCCCTTGCTCTCGATCAGCCGGCTCAGCTCGATCATCAGGTCAGCACGCACCCGGAGATTCTCGGATTCCTTGGGATCGAATCCCAGATCCTGAAACACATTGGCCTTGCCCCGTCGCATTCTGGTACCCATGCCGACCTCCTTACTTCTTCATCCGGTGACGCATTACTTCCGCCAACCGCTTCCTACCTATCTCCAAATCCGCCTGACTCGTTCGCTGCGTCTTCTTTTCAAAGGCATGGAGCACATAGATTGACTCCTCGAACTTGGCAATGTAGAAGACTCGATGTGCTCGACCCGTCTGAATCCGGATCTCCTGTACTCCTGGTCCGACGCTCTGCATGGGCTTGAAGTCATCCGGCATCATTCCGGACTGTACCCGACGTAGCTGATACCCTGCCATTCGCCGAGTATCCTCAGGGAACGCCCGCAGGTCTTCCAGAGCTGAGCCAACCCATGTAAGTGGCTTGTTGCGCATACCCTATTATATAAATACGTATATATTCATGCAAGGGCTGTTGCGACAGATTCAGTCGCCAGATCGGGCAGACCTCGACCTGGGCGGCACCATCGTCTATCGGGGAGGGGGGTACTCACCAAGGGATGGTGGGGCTTCGGCTACCTTCAGGACGGCAGGGGGCACCCGGATGAGGTCGGGTGCCGGCTCCCCGGGACGCCAGCCCACATGCCGCAGGATCCGGTCCACGATCGGCGGATCGGTGATGAACGAGTGGATCCGCATCCGGCCTCCGCAGTGGGGGCAGAGCAGCGGGTCCTCCAGCCAGACCCACTCTCGCCGTAGCCCGCTACTTCCGGGCCGCCTTCCTGCTCAACTGCTGAACGGCCGGTAAAAGTTCCAGCCCCCGCTCACCAGGCCACGGCGGCCCCGTCCTGGTGCGGGGTGGAGCCCCCCATCATCACCCCGGTGGCGGCGTCGAAGAGGATCCCCTGCCCTTCCCCACCCCGCCGATGGTGGTACGAGAGGAATCCAGGTCAGGGATAGTAGTAACGTCCCATATTGAGAGCGTTATGCTGGAACCGAGGCCAGCCGGATGTCGCCAGTCCGTTCGAGCGGGTCCCGATACGGTAGAGGTGGGGGGACGCGGTACCGACGAACAGACCGCCTTGACTCGTCATGTTCAAGGGAGCGGTGACAGCCAATCCGATGCTGATGTGACCGAGCCCCTGGCCTCCCTCGTCGACCGCGAATACGTATCCACCCATCGTTCCGCAGTAGATCGTACCATCATCGGCGATCACGGGGGTGTTCCTGACCTCATCGAGGGTGAAATGCTCCCAGAGGACCTGGCCGTCCGGGGCGAGACAGACCAGGTAGCCGGAAGTGGAACCGACATAGACCCGCCCGTCCGGTCCCACTGCCGGACCGGTTTGGGCGAGGGGACGCCCGGCACTGGCACTCCAGCGCAGAGTGCCATTTGGATAGATCGCCGTCACCAGGCCGGTACTGGTGGCGATATAGATACTTCCGTCGGGGCCAACCGCCGGGGGACCTACCACATTGCCTGTCAGGGTCCGGCTCCAGACCAGGGTCCCGGAGGATGGATCGTGAGCACGCACCCCGAAGCTCCGGGTCGCGACCACCACCAGACCGGCCGGCGTATAGACCACGGCACCATCCACGTAGCCCGGAATGTATCTGGCCCAACTTCGCTGACCGTCTGCATCGACGGCGAAGAGGGTGTCGTTCTGGGCGGCGACATATAACGTGCCGTCCGGCCCGATCGCCGGACACGCGGCGATCCCGTGGTTTCTTGAACCGGTATCGAACGTCCAGGCATGATTGAGCGCGTGGTCATAAGCGACCAGATATCCGTCGGTGGTTCCGATATATACCCGCCCGTCCCAAGCTATGACCGGTGCGGTCTTGGGCAGCCCCGGCAGGACCGCTGATGTGATGAGGACCCCGTCCGGTGCGTAGAGATGGAGTCCCGTGCCAGAGTCCGCCGCCACATATTCGCCGGAGTTCCGGATTGCCACTGAACGGTCGTTAACGGTCACCGGGAGATCGAGCTCAGATCCTAAGAACATACTTGAGATTACTGTTACACTGGTCGCAGTAGTGTCGCTGGCGCCGGCCGGATCGCGGGCTTCCATGGTCACCGCGTACTCGCCGGTCGCCGGGAAGGAATGCTCGACGAGCGGGGTGTCACTCCTCCATTCCGTATCCCAGGTCCCGTCCTGCTCCCAGTCCCAGCGGAACGTCAGACGCTCCAACGGGCTCTCCGCATCGGTCGTGCCCGAAGGATCGAAACGGAAGACGGTGGTGGGCCACCCCATCGTGGGATTGACCGTGAAGGCAGCCTGCGGCGCCGTGTTCGAGATGGTCACCTGTACGCTGGTGGTGTCGGTCGCAGTGTAGCTGTCCTGGACTTCGATCCGGGTGGTCACCGTACCGCTGAGATCGAATCGATGACTGCGGAGCTTCTCGGTCGACCAGGTCGTGTCCCAGATGCCGTCATTCTCCCAGTCCCAGCGCACAAGCAGATCGGAGACCGGATCAATGTCATCCGTACTGCCCCCCGCGTTGTACTGGAAGTAGGTCTCGCAGGTCCCGCTCAAAGGTGCGACGGTCAGCACCGCGTCCGGGGGCGTGTTGGAGGGATGTACCAAGACCGACACCGAGGTCGTGTCGGTGAGGCTCCGGTTGTCCCGGACCTCGAGGATGACTCGGTATTGACCTATGGTATCGAACGAGTGTGTCTGCGTCAGCGCTGTCGACCAGTCGGTGTCCCACTCGCCGTCGCCTTCCCAATCCCAGTGTCCGGTCAGGAGGTTGTTGGCTCCGTTGCGGTTCTCGCTGGCTCCGGCGTCGAACAGGAAGAGGGTATCCGTGGTCCCATGGGTGGGCTGGACCGTCAATCGGGCTTCAGGGGGAACTAGCGACCCATATACGGACGTCTCCTGGACGGTGAAGGCCGTTGCTCCCCAGGAATCACGAACCTGTAGTCCGACAGCGAACGTACCCAGATCCTGGTAACGGTGCTCTCGTCGCTTCCCCGCCCCCCACATCGTGTCCCAAACCCCGTCACCGTTCCAGTCCCATCGGACCTGGAGGAACCGGCATTCCTCCTCCGGGTCGCTGCAGCCGGAGGCGTCGAATACGAACAGGGTGTCGATGGTCCCGACCGATGGCGTTACCGTGAACGCCGCCGTCGGTTCCCTGTTGTCGGGCTCGAGGGTGCAGGTGGTCA
>CAZFHZ010000035.1:9822-20259 GCA_964519015.1 uncultured Gemmatimonadota bacterium
AGTAGGATGGGGACCGTATCGTGGTATCAGAGGCAGGACGGCCAGGAGGAAGAGGCGGGACATCCGACGGAACGGGGCCCGGTGGGTCGGTCGTGTCCGGTTCACGGGGACACCTCCGGCACGACCTGCCAGGAGGAGGTGAGGTCAGGATCGCTCTCCGAGCCCCGTTGAGAGTTCCTGTGTACCATCTTGCCTCTGGACCTGTGCTACCCGGTGTCCTCGCGCTCGAGATTATGCTCCACTCATGCTCGAATGCAAGACTTCCGGTCCGAGCCCTTCTACCTTCACCAGGCCACCGCGGCTCCATCCTTGTGGGGAGTGGAACCCCCCATCATGACCCCGGTGGCGGCGTCGAAGAGGATTCCCTGCCCGCCCCCCACCCCGCCGATGGTGGTCCGGCGGGTGAGCGCGTGCCCGAGCGCCTCCAGCCGGGTCAGGACCCGCTCGTCGATGCCCGGCTCGGTGGTCACCCGCAGGCCCCCGTCGTGGTTGATGCGGGGCACCTCGAAGGCCTGCTGAATGTTCATCCCGAAGGCTACCACGTTGAGGAAGACCTGCACGTGCTGCTGCGGCTGGACGGAGCCCCCCATCACCCCGAAGCTCATAAAGAGGTCCTCCCCCTTGAAGGCCATGGCCGGGATGATGGTGTGGAAGGGACGCTTGCGCGGGGCGTAGGCGTTGACGTGGTCGGGGTCGAGGGAGAAGAGGGAACCCCGGTTCTGCAGGGTGAAGCCGTAGCCGGGCACCACCAGCCCGGAGCCGAACTCGCTGTAGATGCTGTAGATGAGCGAGACGGCGTTGTGCTCGGCGTCCATGACGGTCAGGTAGACGGTGTCCCCCGGGCCCTCGATGCCGGAGCGGACCCGCTGGGTGGCCCGGCGGGGGTCGATCCGCTCGAACTGGGTGCGGGCGTAGTCCTCCGAGATCATCCGCTCGACCGGGAGGTCGTGGAAGGCCGGATCGGCGTTCCAGCGGTCGATATCGGCGTAGGCCAGCTTCTTGGCCTCGATCAGGTAGTGGAGGTACTCGGCGGAGTTGTGGCCCAGGGCCGCCACGTCCGCGTGGGAGAGGATCTTGAGCATCTCCAGGGCGGCCACGCCCTGCCCGTTGGGGGGGAGTTCGAAGAGGCGGTATTCCTCGTAATCGGCGAAGATCGGCTCGACCCAGTCGGAGGTGTGCGCGCGCAGGTCCTCCAGGGTGAGGAAGCCCCCCTTCTCCTGTCCGTAGGTCACGATGGCCTCGGCGATCGGTCCCTCGTAGAAGGCTTTCCGCCCCTCCCGGGCAAGCAGGCGGAGGCTCTTCCCCAGGTCGCGGTTGACGAGCACCTCCCCCACCATGGGGGGACGGCCGTCGATGAGCCAGGTGGCGGCGGCCGAGGGTTCGGCCGCCAGCTTGCGGCGGTTGCTCACGAAGGTGCTCTGGATCCGTTCGGTGACCGGGAAACCGTGTTCGGCGTAGTAGATGGCCGGTTCCAGCACCTCGGCCAGGTTCATCGTGCCGTAGGTTTCCAGCAGTTCGCACCAGCCGTCCACCGCCCCCGGGACGGTGACCGAGTAGATCCCGCCGATGCCGCGGCGCCCCTCCGCCTGCAGCCGGGCCTGCAGTTCCTCCAGGGTTGCCCCGGCGGCCGCCCGGCCGCTGGCGTTGAGTCCGACCAGTTTCTTCTCCCGGGCCAGCCAGACCAGGGCGAAGAGGTCCCCCCCCAGGCTCGTGGCGGCCGGCTCCACCACCGTGAGCACGGCGGCGGTGGCGATGGCCGCATCCACCGCGTTCCCCCCCCGCTTCAGGATGTCCAGCCCGGCGTTGGCCGCCAGCGGCTGGCTGGTGGCCACCACCCCCCGCAGGCCCATGACCGCGGAGCGCTTGGTCTCGAAGTCGAAGGTGGGACGGATGGAGGGTTCTCGATGGGTCATGGCGGTCTCATCCGGTGGCTGGGTCCGGCCACACCCGGCCAGGGGCAGGAGCAGCAGGAGGAGAAAGCGTACAGGGCACGGGTTGCGCCGCCGGGAATGGATTCGCGCGGGCATGGCGAGAGACCTCCTGCGGCTGTCGGTCCGACCGGGAGATGGTACGGGCCCCGGAACCTGTGGTTGGTGGTTCCGGGGCCCGTGCTGTGTTCAGATCGCCTCCATGGTGGAGGGGGGCTTGGGAGCCAGGTTGTAGGTGACACTGACCACCCCGGGGACCTCGGCCGTCAGGCGGTCGGCCAGCCGGCGCAGGAGGGGCCAGGGGATCTCGGTGGGCGTGCCGACCCGGGCGTCTACGCTCTCCCAGCAGCGCACCTCGATCTGCAGACCGAAGTCCCGTTTCCCCTCCCGCATCCCGGTGACCCGGTCCTCATGGAGGATGGCCAGCTTCAGGAAGGCGGGCACCTCGGCCAGCTCCTGTTCGACGATCGTAGTGGCGGTGCGCACCGTGGCGATCCGCTCCGGGGTGACCTCGCCGATCACCCGGGCGGCCAGCGCCGGCCCGGGGAAGGGCATCCGGTTCCAGACCGACTCGGGCAGCCCCAGGGCCGCGGCCACCTTGCGCACCCCGTCTTTGCGGATCTGCACGAGCGGTTCCAGGATGCGATAGCCGAAGGCCTTCTGCGGGTCGATGCCGAGCTGCTCGAAGACGTTGTGCTGCCGCTTGATCCCGGCCACCGTCTCGTCGACGTCGGTCAGGATCGTCCCCTGGAACAGGAAGTGCGCCCCGCTTTCCCGGACCAGGCGTCCGAAGACCTTCTTGTAGAACGTCTGGGTGATGGCCTCCCTCTTCTCCTCGGGATCGATGACCCCCTTCAGGGTGGCGAAGAACTCCTTCCGGGCATCCACGATCTCCACCGGCACGCCCAGGTCGCGGAAGAGTGCCGCCACGCGCTGCGGCTCTCCCTCGCGCATCAGGCCGTTCTCGATGAAGTAGGTCTTCAGGCGCTCCCCCAGCGCCCGGTGCCCCAGCAGGGTCACCGCGGAGGAGTCCACGCCCCCCGAGAGGGCGTTGACGGCGGTACCCTCCCCCACGGCAGCGGCGATCTCGGCCGTCTTCTCGGCGATGAAGGCCGCCGGGTTCAGTTCCTCGATCCGGATCTCCTTGATCATCGGCCCCCCCGGTGCCCGCTCAGAAGCCGCGGGCGAACATGGTGAAGAAGAGGTCCCCCAGCTCCCACCACTTGGCCATGGTGGCGCGGGCGAAGTCGTTCGTGTAGCGGGTCAGCAGGGCCCGGTAGTCCGGGTCGTCGTGGTTGTTGCCCGCCTTCTTGTAGAGCTCGAGCGCTTTCTGCTCGATCATGGGCAGCTCCATAAGAGCCTGCTGCTCGAAGTCCATGACCCCCTTCTCGATGTACTCCCGGGTCACTCCCCAGCGGACCTGGGCCAGCCGGTTGGCCCGGCGGAACCACCAGGTGGCCGAGTCCTCGCGGTAGCTCTTCTGCCCGCAGATGGCGAAGGCGGGGGGCAGCTCGGTCGCTCCGGCGAAGATGGGGATGCGGGGGCTCTGCCCCGGGTTGTCCAGGGAGAACCAGGCCACTCCGCCCACCGCGTCGGGGAGCCAGCCGCGGGCCTGGTTGACCTGCGAGTAGGAGCAGCCGGCGATGGCGATGGTGCGCACCGTCTCGACCGTACCCGGCTTGAGGGCGTTCAAGAGGGGGGCCCAGCTCGCGATGCTCCAGTTGTTGACCATCGGGCTCTTGACGAGCTCGGGCTGGGCGCCGGCCGGTTCACCCCCCCGCCCCCGCATCGTCCGGGACGTCACCAGGTTCTTGGTGGCGTCGAACTCAGTCCCCTCATAGGTCTCCCGGTAGTAACGGAACATATCCTGCACCGAGACCTTCTGCTCCGGCTTGACCGAGAAGGGGAGTTCCTCCATCTCCTGGTTCAGGTTGAGCCCGGGGGCCATGGTGCTCAGGATGTAGAACTCGCGCATGGAGTAGCAGTAGGGTTTGCCATCCCGGTCACGGCTCCCGTAGGCCTTCCACCACTTGAACGGCTCGCCGCTCTTGGGGTCCCACCAGCCCATCTCCTCGGCCAGTGCGTGCACGTTCTCACTGGCCATGTAGAAGTCGGGCTTGGAGAGGTCGAGGGTGCTGATGCGCGGGATGTTGGCCGAGACCCCGACGTGGTCATCGGGGATGCGCACGGCCGCCCAGACCGCGCCGATCTCGGCCAGTCCGGCCCCCATGATCTCGAAGTGCCAGACCTCCTTGGGGTCGGCGAAGGTGAGGCACTCCCCCGAATCGCCGTAGCCGTACTCCTTGACCAGCCGGCCGATCATCTGGATCGCCTCGCGCGCGGTCTTGCAGCGCTGCAGCACGATCTCCTGGAGGTTCTCGATGTTGAAGAGCCCCTCGTCGTTACGCAGTTCGCGCCGCCCGCCGATGGTGGTCTCCCCGATCATGAGCTGGTGCTCGTTCATGCAGGGATAGGCGACATTCATGAACTGGTAGGTCTCCTCGACCTCGGGGATCTCTCCCTTCAAGGTGAGCCGCCGCATATCGTCGGGCGTCTCGGTGTGGAGCAGCCCCCAGTAGATCCGTTTCCTGGCTCCTGCCGGGAAGGTCTGCCGCGGCACGATGTTGACCCACTGCCGGTAGTTGCCGTCGCACGAGTGGGCGGTCATCACCGATCCGTCGACGGAGGCGAGCCGGCCCACCATGATGCTCGTGCAACCCTGGAAGCCGTCCTCCCAGGCATAGAGCTGCTCCCCCGGCACCTGGGCACGAGTGGCAGCGGCGGTCAGGACCGCCACCAGCGGCAGCAGGACACCGACGGCCATGATCTTCTTCAGCATTCCCCGATTCACGAGGTCACTCCTTTGCCTGCGCGTGGTTCGGTCCGCGGAGATCCGGCCCACCGGCCGGGCGTCTCCACGACCGTTCATTCGATGATGACCCTCTTCCCCTCCGCCGGTGCGGGATCCTTCAGGAAGGCGCCCACTCCGGCTGCGATGACCTCGGCGTAGCGCGGTACACCGGTGCAGACCACCGCGCGGTCGGGATTATCCTCCGTCCAGGTCTCCATGGTCTGGAGGATGGCGGAGGTGTGCCGGCCGACCCGGATGTCGATCGGCCAGCCCTTCTCGTCGATGCGTTCGAAGAGCAGACCGTGCTGCCCGGCCTTGACCACGAACGGGTCCTGCCCGGTGAGCAGCAAGCGGGCGTCGGTGCGCCCCCGGGTGGCGTCCAGGAAGGGCTCGGGGGCCTCGAAGAGCAGGGAGACCGCATCCGAGAAATCCCCCACCTCCCGGTGGGAGAGCCCGTGGAGGTTGGGGGGGGAGAACTCGGTGCCCATCTTGAACTCTTCCATGTCCGTCAGCATCATCGAGACGAAGACGGCCATGTCCTGCCCCTTCTGGTGGGTCACGATGGTGCTGATCACCGGGTATTGCAGTTCGGCTTCATGCAGGTCGATGAAGACATCCACCTGCTCCCGCCGGATGAGTTCCATGAAGGCCCAGGTGGTCCGCTCGGTCAGCGTCCCGTTCGGGCGGCCGGGCCAGGCCCGGTTCAGGTTGCGGATGTCCACGTAGGCCAGGTTCTGGCCGCTCGGGTAATGGATGTAGACCTCGGGATCGGGCCACTGGTCGAGCGGGTTCGCCCAGCGGTCTCCCATCCGGAAGGTCTGCTCCCCCCATGGGGTCGGGATGGCAAAGTCGGTCGGATAGGCGCCCCCCACCCGGGTGACCGTGGTGGCGCTCCGGTTGGCGCTCAACACCACGATGAGCCGCCCCTTCTCCAGCACTCCGTTCTCCACCAGCAGCCAGGGAGCCAGCCGTCCGGCCGGCTCCTCCGGGTGGGTCCCCCCCATCACGAAGAAGGTTCCCCCCGGCTCGGCGCCCTCTAGGATGTAGACGTTGCAGTCGTTCACCGTCCCCTTCACCCCGTCCGACCAGTCACTCAGACGGGCCACCCGGGTCACCCCGGGACCCAGCACCACCGGCTCGGCCAGGTGACGGTGGCGATAGAAGGCGGCGCCCGAGGCGACCAGCAGGGCCAGGGCGATGGCGCCGAAGAGGAGTTTGCGGACCAGGTCGCGGTTCACGGTCACGCTCCTCTCACTTGAGCCGGAAGAGGCGGAGGAGGAAAGGGAGGAGCACGATGAGGTAGAGCACTTCCTTCTCCCGATCCCGGGTCCGGATGTAGTTCCAGATTATCAGGACGACCGTGAAGGCGACCATCAGGTAGTAGAGGACGGTGATGACGGTCTGCAGGATCTCCATCATGACGGGATCACCTCCCTCACAGGCCGGTCAGGAAGCCGAGCCGGCCGCTGAAGATCACCATCAGGGTGCCGAGGACCATGATGATGACCGCCGGCACCAGGCAGGTCTTCAGGAACCGGGTGTACGGTTCCCGGTAATCCACCACGTCGACCGTGAGCCGTCCGATGATGGCCGTCGGCGGCAGCGCGTCTCCCAGCGGCCAGATCACACTCATGCCGGCCAGGGCCACGATCGGGTTGAGCCCGATGGTGTTGAAGAGCAGTACCAGCGGCACCCCGATCACCGGGGCCGCCCCCCACATCAGGACCGCCTCGGAGACCGGCAGGAGCAGGAAGAGGGTGGCGAAGACCACCGTGACCGGCAGGGTGACCGCGGTCACCGCCAGCAGCCCGCGCACCCCGGTCAGGGTCATGATCTGCACCAGCACCCCCACGCAGGTCAGCGTCCCGATGAGCGGCAGGAGCTGCTCGACCGTCTCGCGCGCGATACGCAGGAACTCCAGGCGCACCGGCGAGAGGAGGTAGGAGAGAACCGCCGCGGCGGCGAACATCAGGGGCAGCCCCACCACCGGGGTAGTGTGCGGCCACTGGCGTCCCATGAAGACGAGTGCGATGAACACGACGAAGGGGGCGAAGACGCGCCACCAGTTCATCCCCGCCGGCGGCTCCGGCAGCTCGGCCAGCGCCTTCTCCAGGTCGGCCGGCGTCCCCTTCCAGCCGAGCAGGAAGATGGTGACCAGGGCACCGAACACGCAGGGGAGCAGCAACGGCCAGAAGAACCCGACGTAGGGCATGTTGACCCCGGCCGCGGTCATCATCGCCCACAGGCTGACCGGCGGAGCGGCGGCGCTCAATCCGGCGATGATGAAGACGATGGCCGCGGTGCGCACATGCGAGATCCCCATGTAGCGGAGCACCACCGCCACCAGGCCGCCGGTGATCAGCACGGTCACGCTCCCCGCCCCGGTGAGCGCGCCCGGCAGCAGCAGGAGCGCGGTCAGCAGCACCAGCAGGAGTGCCCGGGTGCGATGGAACCGGACCAGGATCCGGCGGATCACGAAGGCGATCCCCCCCGACTCCTTGAGCAGGTTCATGAAGAGGGTGGCGGTGAGGAAGACCAGGTTGATGTCCAGGTAGGTGACGGTCCCCTCGGCGATGTGCCGGGCCGGGATGCCCGCTCCTCCCGCCAGGGCGCCGGCGATGGCCGCCACGAACATGGAGAGTTCGGTGGAGAGCTTCAGGATCTTGGCGACGGCATAGGCCGCCACCATCACCCCCAGGATCAGGCCGGCGGCCGAGAAGGCGTCCACGGGGCCCGCCTACTTGCCGAAGAAGTTCTTCAGGACGTCCTGCAGCTCCATGTTCTTCTCGAAGAGCAGGAGCGGGATCTTCCCGGCCTGGGCGATGGTCGTGAAGCGACCGTCCTCATCGCCGTCCTGGCGCACGATCATCACCTGGCTGTTCGGGCAGACCGCATCGATCGACTGCTCGTCCGAATTGTCTCCCGGCGCCGCCCCCTGGGCGCGGCGCTCCATCCCCTCCACATGGGCACCCACCACCAGGATCCCCTGCTTCTTCGCCTCGGCGATCAGGGCGGCGGTGCGCTGCAGCTCGTCCTCGATCGAGACCCCGGCGGCCCCCATCCCCTTCAAGCTGGCGCCGGTGACGATGATGAGCGCCTTGAACGGCTTGCCGGCGTTCTTCGCGGTCACCAGGTCGGCCGCCGTCGCGGTGGCGTTGTAGACGTAGTCCATCTTGAGCCGGTCCATGAAGACTTTGACCTTGACCGGCCCGGGACTCTGGCCGCAGGAAGCCAGCATGACCGGTTCCTGCCCCTTAGGCACGGCCTGGGCCGAGCCGCCGGGAGCGGTCGCGACCAGTATGGTCGCCACGGCAAGCAGGACACCCAGGGCGGTTGCACGACGCTTCATCACGACCTCCTCCATTCGCACGATCGACCTCATCATCTCGCGAAGATCCTCGTCACCGTCTCCACCCGTCCTCATCCTCACCACGTCTCGGCTCCCCCACCCCCGCTCATCCCCCCTCCCGCGACCCGGCGTGGCCAGAGCAGCACCCCGAGGACGGCCAGCAGCAACACGGTCAGGAGCGTGATCTCCCCGGCCGGACGGGAACGGGCACGGATGAAGGGGGAATCGTGCGGATCGGGGAGGGGCACGGGGTCCCAGGCCAGGCCATAGCGGTCGGCCAGTCCCCTGAGATTCAGGAGGTGGATCACGGGGACACCGCGGGCGGCCATCTCATACAGCACGCCTCGTTCCTCTTCGGGCGGGAGGGCTACCCGCGTATTCAACCCCGGACGCAGGGCGAGCGCAAGCGGACTCGTGCCCAGGTTGGCCCAGCTCCCGCCGGCATTCACGAAGGCCCCGATCCCCCCCGGGCCGGCGGCCCGCTCATAGACCACCATCCGTTGCGCCACGTTCCGGCGCAGGTCGGGCTCTTCCAGACTGGGGATTCCGCTGGATCGGACACGCCGGAGCAGTCCGGCCCGATCCTCCGGCTCGAGCCCTCCCCCTATATCCTCCCCCCCGCCGGGGGTGACCAGGAGGGGCGGACCCGGGGCAAGATCGGCCCGCTCCAGGATCCGATGGATGGCCAGCAGGTCGAGGTCGGGATCGGTCGCCCCCCAGGTCGAAGCGCCCAGCGAGAGGATGGTCAGCGGGCGGGCTCCGAGGGCTCCGATCGCGGCCAGGGAGGCGGCCAGCAGGCCGGGGAAAGAAGCCGAGGCCCCGACCGCCACGCCGTCCCCCGCTCCCACTCCGGCCCGCCGGAGGAGGTAGGCGATGAGCGCGGCCATCTCCGGGGAAGCGGCGGTGCGCTTGGCTTCGAGGGAGCCGAGGCTGGTCATCCAGGTCCCGGCCTCCGGGCCGAGCAGTCCGGTGCGGTTCGGATCCGCGGTCGCATCGATGGGCGGGCCGAGACGGTCACGCCGGTCCCGTACGGCCGAGCTGGCCGCCTCCATCCGGACGGCCGCGGCCACCATCACCTCGGCCTCCCGGGGGAGCGCCCGCGGCAGCAGGACGATCCCGGCCCAGGCCAGCAAGCCGGCCCCCCCGGAGAGAAGGATGCGCCGGCGTAGAGAGCGATCCCCCAGGTCGGGGTGGAACGGTCGCCACCGGGCGGGCGCCTTCAAGGCGTCAGCCCGAGCGAGCGCAGGCTCAAGGTGAGCAGCCAGGCGGCGCTGGTCACCACCACCAGGGCGGCCGTGGTCACCGCCACTCCCTGCCGCTCGAAATGGTTGGCGATCAAACCGGGCACGACCAGCCCAATGACCCGCAGTTCGAGTACGGACGGGAAGAGCGCCGGCGCCAGGGCGGCCGCGGTGACGGCACCGCAGGCGCCCAGCAGCACCATCAGCGCGGTGCGGCGGCGGCCGAAGAGGAGGAACCGGGTGGCGGCCAGGCGGTAGAGCAGCCAGGCCAGGAGCGCGACCACCAGGGTACCCAGGATGCGGAGCGGCTCCTCGGCCGAGAGCACCAGGTAGCCGGGCACGATCAACCCGCCCGGGTAGTACCCGGTCAGGCCGGTGAAGGCCAGCGCCAGGAGGAGTCCGATAAAAAGTCCTTCAACCGGCATAGGCGGTCGCCTCCCTCTCCCAGCGGGCGATCAAGGTCTCCCCCACCCCAACGATGTTGCCCATCCCCACGATCCAACTGCCGGCCGGGGTGGCTTCGGCCAGAAGCCGCTGGACCCTCTCCGGGTCAGCGGGCAGTACCTGAGCCGACGGTACCCGGCGGGCGAGGATCCCCGCCCCCGGACCGAGAACGAAGAGACCGGCCAGGTCGGAGAAACGCCCCGCGCGCAGGGCCGTGATCCACTGCCCGGTCCGGTCGGCCCGGTCTCCCCTCAGGGCGAGCAAGCCGTACACACCCCCCGAGGGGGGGAAGTCCCGCCCGATCCGGGCCGCCAGAGCCTCCAGCACCCGCCGGGTGGAGTCCGGGTCGTTGGCCGCGAACGCGCTCACCAGCAGGCGCTCCTCCCCACCGGTGCGCCAGCGCCAGAGCTGCAGCGCCCCTGGGTCGGGGGTCGCCTCCCGCACCCCGGACTGCAGGGCCTCCTCGCCCACCCCGAGCCGGCGGGCCACCGCCGCCACCAGGTCGAGGTTGGTCCCGAAGATGGCATCGGGGGGGAGAGCGTCTCCCCCGGCCACCCCGGTGTAGGTGTCGGGGGGCACTACGTGGAGGACCCCGCCCTGTCCGGTGACCACCCGGTCCCAGAG
>CAZFHZ010000035.1:20359-30582 GCA_964519015.1 uncultured Gemmatimonadota bacterium
GAGACCAGACCGCGCCGCGGCACATCCCGCTCGGTGCCGTCGGGGAGGATCCAGCGGGCCTTCGAGCCGGTCGTCTTGGCGAAGACCCGCCGGCCGTCGGCCCGCAGTACGGCCGCGAGCCGGCGTACCACGCCCGACTTGCCGCGGGTGCCGGTGACGGCGATGCGCAGAGGGAGGCGGGCGAGCCGGCGTTCATGGCGTACCGCCTCGACGGCCAGCCAGGCCAGGTAACCCACGGTGAGCAGGATGAGGAGCGTCATATCGGTGCGGCCCATTCTATCACGTCCGGACCAGGCGTCACGCCCGCGAACCTTCCGGAGACCGGATACGTTGAAGAAGAAGCAGGCCACCCTTCGCCGGAGTCGCCGCATGCCGCTCGATCATCCCGCCTCCCCGATCCGTCTTTACCGACCCGCCTGGTTCCTCCTGCTGGCGGCACTGCTCCTGCCCGGTTGTACCCGACGGGAGGGAGGCCCGGGGACCGATCGCTTCCGGGTGAGCGTCGAGGAGGGGGTGACGGTCGCCCGGACGACCGGCGGGCCGCTCTTCGAAGGGGAGCTCTTCACTCTCGAACCGCTTCTGACCCTGCAGCAGGACCCCGAAGTACCCGAGAGCCTGCTCTTCCGGGCCAACTCCTTCCGGATCGGGCCCGACGGCCGCTGCTACGTCCCCGACTATGGCAACAGCCGGATCGCGGTCTTCGACGAAGCCGGCCGGTTCGTGCAGGCCATCGGGCGTTCGGGCGAGGGACCGGGCGAGTTCCTTCAGCCGATGCTCCAGCCTTTCACCGGCGGGGTGGTCTCGGTCTTCGATTTCAACCAGCAGCGGGAATCGCGCTTCGATCCGGCCGGGCGGCTGCTGGAGACGGTGCGCCTGCCGGGAGGTGGTCTGACCATCGGACTGCAGCGGCTCCCTGGCGGCGAGATCCTCTGCTCCGGGGTGAACTCCCGCGAAGAGGATCAGATCGGCTGGTCGGGGCGCACGCTCACGCTCCTCTCCGCCGACGGGAGCGACACCCTCTGGGCCCTGGCCACCGGGCTGGTGGCGGAGAACCGGCTCGAACGCATCCAGGTGGGGGATGGATCCTGGTCCACCCTGAGCATGGATCTCCCCTTCCTGCCGATGACCGCAGCCGCCTGGGTGCCCGGGCGGGGTTTCCTGCTGGCCGAGGGGGACCATCCCGAATTGCGCTGGTACGACCTCCAGGGGCAACTCGACCGCCGCATCCTCTTCGAACTGGAAGCCCACGAGCTGACCGAGACCGTCAAACGGCAGTACGAGGAGCGTCTCTGGCAGCAGCGGGTGGCCGCCGCCGAGCGGCGCGGCCGCACCCCCCAGCCGGTCCGGGACCTGCTCTATCCCGAACGCCCCGGACTCTGGTTGTGGACGGCGACGGACGAAGCGGGCAACGTCTGGCTGCTCGACACCTGGTCAGAGGAACTCGGCCTGGACGAGGGACGGGGGCACCGCTTCCACGTCATCGCCGCCGACGGCCGCTACCTCGGCACGACCCTGGCTCCGGCCGTGCGCATCGGGCTGTGGGGGGACCGACTGACCGCCTTCGTGGAGGACCCGGTGAGCGGGGAGAGTGTCCCGACGGTCTTCCGGCTCGTACCGGCCGTGACGGGACTGGTCTACCCGTAAGCCGACCGGAGCCGTCCGACCTTATCAGGATTGATTCGGGATATACACCACATTATAATGTATACATCATCCGGTACCCGGGAGGTGGGTATGCGCCGGACACAGATCTATCTTACCGAGGAAGAACGCCGGGCCCTACGGGTCCTCGCTGAACGCCAGGGGCGCCCCCAGAGTGCCCTTATCCGTGAAGCGGTCGACCGTTATCTCGAACGCGAGGTGGACGTGGAACGCCGTGAACGGCTGCAATCCGCCCGTGGGATCTGGCGGGACCATACCGGACTGCCTGATCCAGGGCGTTTGCGTGAAGAATTCGAACGGTCCCGGTCCGGTGGGACCGGAACCGACCGATGACGGAGCGCCTGCTTCTGGATACCGATGTCCTGATCGAGTATCTGCGGGGCCGGAAAGCGGCGGTCGACTGGCTGGAAGCCCGTACCGAGGACCTGCTGGTATCAACGGTCACGGTCGCGGAACTCTTCAGCGGTGTCCGGGACGACCGGGAAGAGCAAGCGCTCGAACGCTTCCTGGGCGCATTCGAGGTCGTACCCGTGGACCTTTCGATCGCCCGATTGGGCGGACTGCTGCGACGCGAACACGGGCCAGGGTCAGGGACGGGTCTGGCCGACGCACTCATCGCCGCGTCCGTCCTGCGCCATGAGGCCACCCTGGCCACCTTCAACCGGCGCCACTATCCGATGCTGGACGGGGTCCTGGAACCGTTCGAGCGTTGAGGGATACCTGCAATCCCCTCCTCAGCCTCCGAGAAGCAGCCGGAGGTAGAACCCGGGGCGGGAGAGACGGTTCAGCAGCTTCCGGTCGCCGAAGACCCCGTTCATGGTTTCCTTCAACAGCGGGCTGCGGGCATGACGGCCGGCCAGGAGATCGAACAGGCCGGGGATCCGAACCAGGGTCAGGAGCCGGGTGCTCAGGCGCAGTTCGGGCCCGATCCGCCGGTAGAGTTCCGCATCATAGGCGGCCAGGGAAGAGGCATCGGTAAGGTCACAACCCAAGCTGGCGACGGCCTGCCGCCCCGCCAGGCCGCCGCTCAGCATCGCGTTGCCGATCCCCTCCCCGGTGAAGGGATCGACCAGGGCGGCGGCGTCCCCGACCCGCATCCAGCCGTCTCCCGAAAGGGGCCGCCGGCGGGTCCCCAGCGGCAGCCCCCCGCCCTCGACCGGCCCGACCCGGCGGGCCTGGAGGAAGCGCTTCCGGATGGCCTCTTCCTCGGCGACGATGCGCAGCAGTTCCCGCTTCGGATTAAGGCCGTGCCGGTGCGCGAAGGCCGCCGGCATGCCTACTCCGACGTTCACCCTCCCCTCCGGCATCGGGAAGATCCAGAAATAGCCCGGGAGCAGGCCGGGGAGGAAATGGAGTTCAATCCCCTCGTTTCCATCGAGACCGGTAACGCCCTCGTAGTAGGTCCGGGCCGCCGTGCTCCAGCCGGACCGGCCCCTGGTGGTCGCACCAACCCATCGGGAGAAGCGGGAGCCGGCACCGGAGGCGTCGATCAGCAGCCGGGCCCGCACCCTCCCTTCCCCCGCTCGTGCAGCGATCCGCCACCACCCCTCCCCCCGCTCGAACCGGTCGGCCTCGAAGCCCTCGATGAGGGTCACCCCCGGGGAACTGCGGGCCCGATCGGCCAGGAGCGCGTCGAAGTCACGCCGCCGCGCCAGGAAGCCCGGTGGCGGCCGCTCCCCGCCCCGCACCGCATCGGCCGAGATCTCGATCGGGCGGCCGGCCGGCGAGTAGAAACGGATCCCGCGGGAGCCGATCTGTTCCGGCCGGGTGCGCAGACGGTCGAGGAAATCCGGGGCGAGCTGCCGCAGGATCGCCACCGCCTTGCCGCTGAAGGCATCACCGCAGACCTTCTCCCGGGGATGGGTTGCCCGCTCCAGGACGATGCAGGAACCTCCATCGGCCGAGACCGCCAGGGCGGCCGCGAGGCCGCCGGGGCCGGCACCCAGGATGGCGATGTCGCAGGTGATGGGGCTGCTCATCCGGTGGCACGACTCCCTTCGAAGCTGGACCGGAGCCGGGGAGCGGGAGGCGGGCGCGGGGATCCGGTTCACGATCCGGCCGGCACAGCTGCCGGATGACGTCGGCGCGGAGGCGGATTAGACTCGTACCGACAATGTACCCCTCCTACCTCGAGCTTGGCGAGAGCGGTGAGCTGGAGCGGCGCGCCCGGGCGTTCGAGGCCTCGCTGCACGACTGCGAGGTCTGCCCCCACCGCTGCGGGGCGGACCGGGCGGAACCGCTCCGCGCCCGTTGCGGGATCGGGCTCGAGGCGGTGGTCGCTTCGGCCCACCCCCACTTCGGGGAGGAGCCCCCCATCTCCGGTCGCCACGGCAGCGGCACCATCTTCTTCGCCGGCTGCAGTCTGCGCTGCTGGTTCTGCCAGAACGCCGAGATCAGCCACGGCCGGATGGGACGGACGGTGGACGCCGCTACCCTGGCCGGCCTGATGCTCCAATTGCAGACATCCGGCTGCCACAACATCAACCTGGTCACCCCGACCCATGTGGTCCCGCAGATCATGGCGGCCCTGGTGCTCGCCGCCCGGGCCGGCCTGCGCCTGCCGCTGGTCTACAACTCGGGTGGTTACGACCGGCTGGAGACCCTCCGTCTGCTCGAGGGGGTGGTCGACATCTACATGCCCGACCTCAAGTACGCCGATCCCCTCCACGCCCGCCGGCTCTCGGGGGCCCCCGACTATCCCGAGGTGGCCCGGACCGCCCTGCGCGAGATGCACCGGCAGGTCGGTGACCTGGAGGTCGGAGGAGACGGCGTGGCCCGCCGGGGACTGCTGGTTCGGCACCTGGTCCTGCCCGGCGGGCAGTCGGACACCGAAGCGTGCCTCCGTTTCCTGGCCGAGGAGATCTCGTCGGACACCTATGTCAACGTGATGGACCAGTACCGGCCCCACTACCGGGCCCATCGCCGGCCCGAGGTGGACCGGCCTCTGCGACCCGAGGAGTTCGAGGCCGCCGTAGCGACGGCGCGGTCCGTCGGCCTGCGGCGGGCTCTCCGGTGAGCCCGATCGCGAGAGGAACACCTGCCATGCACATCCCGATCCGTCCTATCCGCCTCCGCCCGACCGGTGCCGGTCTCCTGCTGGCCCTCCTGCTGGCCGCCGGTTGCGGCCGGGGCCCCGCCGGCACCTGGTACCGCGGCAACACCCACACCCACTCCCTCTGGAGCGACGGCGACCTGGCCCCGGAAGGGGTGGTGGCCCGCTACCGGGAGGCGGGCTACCACTTCCTGGTCTTGACCGATCACGACATCTTCCAGACCGGGGAGCGCTGGTACCGGGTGTCGGAGGAGGGTAAGGGGAAGCTCACCCCGCAACGCATCGCCGATCTGACTCGGGTCTTCGGGCCGGGCTGGATCGAGGAACGGGCCGTCGCCGGCCGGCGGGAGATGCGTCTGAAGACCTTCACCGAACTGCAGGCCCGATTCGAGGAACCGGGAGTCTTCCTGCTCGTTCCCGGGCATGAGATCTCGGACGGGGCGGAAGGGCGACCCCTCCACTTCAACGCCCTGAACACCACCCGGATCGTCCCCCAGGCGCGGAGAGCGACCATGGCGGCCTCGCTGACGGCCGACGTGGCCGCCTTCGAGCGGGAGCGGGCCGGCTCCGACCATCCGATGCTTCTCCACCTCAACCATCCCAACTGGCACTGGGCCCAGACGGCCCGGGACCTGGCGCAGGAAGCCGACCTGCACTTCTTCGAGGTCTACAACGCCAGCACCGGATGTAACAACGCGGGGGACGCCACCCACCCGAGCACCGACGGGATGTGGGATCAGGCACTGATCCTCCGGCTGGAGGGGAACCGGCCGCTGCTCTACGGGGTGGCGACCGATGACGCTCACAACTACTTCCAGCGAGGTCCCGATGTCTCCCCTCCCCTGCGAGGCTGGATCTGGGTCCGGGCAGGCGCCCTGCAGGCGGACTCGCTCATGACGGCCATGGCACGGGGGGACTTCTACGCCTCCACCGGGGTCGAACTGACCGAAGTGCGGCACGACCGGCGGAGCTACCGGGTGACGATCGCGGCCGAGCCGGAGGTCACCTACACCACCCTCTTCATCGGAACACGCCGCGGAGCGGGCGCCCCGGTCGGCGAGGTCCTGCTGGAGACGACCCGCAATCCGGCCGTCTACCGTTTCCAGGGAGACGAGCGCTACGTCCGGGTGAAGGTGGTCTCCTCCAAGCCCGAGCCCGACCCGGCCGTGCCGGGCGACATGGAACGGGCCTGGACCCAGCCGGTGGTGCCGCCGGGCCGGCGCTGACCCCTACCAGCCCGAGCGCATCTCCTCGAAGCGCTCCAGGATACCCGCCCAGGTATCGGGGTCGGTCTTCAGGTAGGCGACCAGCAGGTCGAAGGAGGCCTCCTGCAGCAGCCCTCCCTCGATCGCCGGCCAGCGGTGCTCATACCACGGGGGGAGGATCCCCGGAGCGATGGTCGTGGCCCCACCGACCGGGTCGGGGCATCCGTAGACCACCCGGTCCACCCCCCAGGTCAGCATCGCGCCGAGGCACATCAGGCAGGGCTCCAGGGTGGTGTGGACCTCGATCAGGCGGCCTTCGGACCGGTTGAGCCGTTCCTGTTGACTGCGCAGGAGGCTGAGTTCGGCGTGGGCGGTGGCATCCCGACCGGTGCGCGCCCGGTTGCCGGCGCTCCCGACCACCTCGCCGCCGATGGTCAGGACCGCTCCGACCGGGAGGTCCCCCCGCCGGGCGGCCTGGTCGGCCTCCACCAGAGCCCGCTCCATCGTCGTGCGGTCCCGCTCGATGATCGCCATGCAGCCCCCCTCCGGTGCCCATTTCGCGTCCGGCCGGAATCGTACACCGTCCCCGCTCGAACCGGCCAGCCGCTCAGAACCCTCCCCTGTCCGACCCGGAGACCCGGCGCATCCGCCCGGTCCGC
Source organism: uncultured Gemmatimonadota bacterium (assembly GCA_964519015.1). Classification (GTDB taxonomy): domain Bacteria; phylum Blakebacterota; class Blakebacteria; order Blakebacterales; family CAYUVJ01; genus CAZFHZ01. The sequence goes on from CAZFHZ010000035.1 coordinate 26,938, forward strand.
CCATCTCCAGTGATTCGTTGACGCGACCGGTCCGCGTTACTAACCTGTGCCCCCGTTCCAGCCATACTCCAACGGAGGTATAGATGCCGCACCCGTTCGTCTTCCAGACGGAGATCCTCTGGGTCCTGATGCCCATCGGGTCCGCCATGGCGCTCGTGTTCGCCTGGCTCTTCTATCAGGCGATGATGAAGGCGCCGGAAGGCACCGACCGGATGAAGGAGATCGCCGCCTACGTCCGCGAAGGTGCGTACGCCTACATAAAACGCCAGTACAGCGTCGTGACTATGGTCTTCATCGTCCTCTCGGCGATCTTCGCCTTCCTGGCCTTCGTGCTGCACGTGCAGAACCGGTTCGTCTGGTTCTCCTTTTTGACCGGCGGGTTCTTCTCGGGGCTGGCCGGTTTCATCGGGATGCGCACGGCCACCTTCGCCTCGGCCCGGACTGCCAACGGTTGCCGGACCTCGCTCAACAGCGGACTCAAGATCGCTTTCCGCTCCGGAGCCGTCATGGGCCTCACCGTGGTCGGACTGGCCCTGCTCGACATCACGATCTGGTACCTGGTGCTCGAACGCGTCTACCAGGCGGACCTGGTCACCATCACCACCACCCTGCTGACCTTCGGCATGGGCGCCTCCACCCAGGCCCTCTTCGCCCGGGTCGGCGGCGGCATCTTCACCAAGGCGGCCGACGTGGGGGCCGACTTGGTGGGGAAGGTCGAGGCGGGCATCCCGGAGGACGACCCGTGCAACCCGGCCACCATCGCCGACAACGTGGGCGATAACGTGGGGGACGTGGCCGGTATGGGCGCCGACCTCTACGAATCGTACGCCGGCTCGATCCTGGCCACGGCCACCCTGGGGGCGGCGGTGGTGGGCTACGTCTACAAGGGGATGACCATCGACACCCAGACCTGGGTGATCGCCCCCATGATCGTGGCCGGGCTGGGCGTGATCTTCTCCTGCCTCTCCACGCTGCTGGTACGGACCGGAGAGGATGCCACCCAGCGCGAGCTGCTCAAGGCGCTGGCCCGAGGGGTGAACGCCGCTACCCTGCTGACGGCCATCGGCAGCTTCTTCGTCATCCGCTACCTGGGCCTGCCGATCGGGGTCTGGGGTTCGGTCATCGCCGGCCTCCTGGCCGGTTGGCTGATCGGCAAGATCACCGAGTACTTCACGTCCGATGAGTACCGGCCGACCAAGGATATCGCCGCTCAGGCCCAGACCGGGCCGGCCACCGTCATCATCGGCGGGATGGCCACCGGCATGCTCTCCTCGGGCGCCCCGGTGGTTGTGATCAGCCTGGGGATCCTCTTCGCCTTCGGGCTGGCGGGCGGCTTCGCCAACGTCGCCGTCGGTCTGTACGGGGTCGGTATCTCGGCCGTCGGCATGCTGGCCACCCTGGGGATCACCCTGGCCACCGATGCCTACGGCCCGATCGCCGACAACGCCGGCGGCAACGCCGAGATGGCCCACCTGGATCCGGAAGTCCGCCAGCGCACCGACGCCCTCGACTCGCTCGGCAACACCACCGCCGCCACCGGCAAGGGCTTCGCGATCGGCTCGGCCGCCCTGACCGCCCTGGCCCTGCTGGCTTCCTACGTGGAGGAGATCAAACTCTATCTGGCCAAAGCGGTGGAAGCCGGCCATCTCCTCCCCTCGGTTGATTTCAGCGCCTTCGGGACGGGGGACCTGGTAGCCAACATCCGGCACGCCGGCATCACCCAGCTGGTCGAGGCCTACAACGTCACCCTGATGAATCCGCTCGTCCTGGTGGGGCTCTTCCTGGGAGCGGCCGCCTCGTTCGTCTTCTGCGCCCTGACCATGCGGGCGGTTGGGAACGCGGCCGGGGACATGGTGGAGGAGGTACGCCGCCAGTTCCGGGAGAAGCCGGGTATCATGAAGGGGGAGGACACCCCCGACTATGCCCGGTGCGTCTACATCTCCACCCGTGGTGCCCAGCGGGCGATGATGCTGCCGGCTTTCCTGGCCATCGGCATCCCGATCGTGATCGGGCTCGTATTCGGAGTGCCGGGGGTGATGGGTCTGCTGGCCGGCGCGCTCTCAAGCGGCTTCATCCTGGCCATCTTCATGGCCAACGCCGGAGGCGCCTGGGACAACGCTAAGAAGTTCATCGAGAAGGGGAACTTCGGCGGCAAGTGGCTCCCGGACGGGACCAAGAATCCCATCCACGGCGCGGCCGTGATCGGAGACACGGTCGGCGACCCCTTCAAGGACACCTCGGGGCCCTCGCTCAACATCCTGATCAAGCTGATGAGCATGATCTCGGTGGTGGTGGCGGGTGTGACGGTGACCTACTCGGGGGTTATCCAGAAACTGCTGGGCATCCTGGCGCATTGAGGTCGAGGACCCCGTGGACCGCGCCGACCCGCCCATCCGCGACATCACTTCCGAAGAGCGCTACCGCACCCCCGCCCTCTTCCGGATGGGCATGCGGGGGCTCTCCCTGCTCGCCCCCTCGCTGGCCGCCCGTCTGGCCGGACACCTCTTCTGCATCCCGGGACGCCCACCCGTTCGTGACCAGGAACGGCCGGTGCTGGATCGGTCGGAGTCCTTCTCCTCGACCGTCCGGGGTATCCGCCTCTCCTTCCACGCCTGGGGCGAGGGTCCCACCCTGCTCCTGCTGCACGGCTGGGGGAGCCGGGGGAGCCGGCTGGTCGACCTGGTCGACCCGCTGACGGCAGCCGGGTACCGGGTCGTCACCTGGGACGCCCCCGGGCACGGGGAGTCCGGCTCACGGACCGCTACCGCCCCCGACACCGCCCGCCTGCTGCTTCTGGTAGCCGAACACCTGGGCGGGCTGGAGGTCGCCGTAGGTCACAGTTTCGGCTGCCAGGTGACCGGGATGGCGCTCCAGTGGGGATTGCCGCTGCGCCGGACGGTCTTCATCAGCCCCCCCGGCGAGATGCTCTCCTTCGCCCGCGTTTTCATCCGTCAGGTCGGGATCACCCAGGAGGCCGCCGATCGGATGCTCGACCGGCTGGCCCGGCGCACCGGGGTGCCCTGGGTAGCCTGGGAGGCGGAGAACCTGGGGAGGGGACAGACCACCCCGGTGCTCATCGTGCACGACCGGGAGGACCCGGTGGTCCCGCTGGCCGATGCCGAACGGCTCCACCGTGCCTGGGTGGGATCGGAACTGCTCGTCACCTCGGGCCTGGGCCACCGCCTGACCCATCGCGACCCCGACGTGATCCGGCGGATCGTGGCCTGGATCGGGCCCCCCTCCGGGCGGCCTTCAACGTGATTGCCGGGGATGCTTCGGATGGCTTACAATTCCCAGTCCATTCGGTCCGAACGGGACGCACCACGAGGAACCCGATGGCCCATCGTCGTTGGAAGAAACTCGGCGAGATCCTGATCGCCCAGAATCTGATCACCAGCCGGCATCTGGCGCAGGGGCTGGAGGAGCACCGCCGGACCGGAGTGAGCCTGGGGACCGTGCTGGTCAATCTCGGCCACATCAGCCAGGACGACCTGACCGGTGTGCTGGGGGAGCAGATCCAGCTCAAGCAGCGTAAACCGCTCGGCGAGATCATGGTCGAGCACGGTCTGCTGACGCCCACCCAGGTGGAGGAGGGGCTGACCGAGCAGAAGCTGACCGGCGACCAGCTCGGGAAGTGCATCACCC
>CAZFHZ010000035.1:30592-30948 GCA_964519015.1 uncultured Gemmatimonadota bacterium
CGCCTGGGCTTTTTGACCGAGGAGCGGCTGGTAGGGGTGCTGGCTGCCCAGATGGACGTCCAGCACGTGGTGCTGGAGCACTTCATCTTCGACCGGGCGCTGCTCAAGACCATCCCCGAGGAGATGCTGCGCCAGTACGGCGTCATGCCGCTGTACGAGTCCAACGATGTGCTCACCATGGCCATGGCGGACCCGACCAACCTGCGGGTGATCGACATCCTCAAGTTCAAGACCGGCAAGGAGATCGAACCGGTCATCGCGTCCGAGAAGAGCATCCAGTCGGCCATCGAGCGCAACTACTCGAGCAACATCGAGCGGATGACCGAACTGCTGCAGGAAGCCGAGAACCACGAACT
>CAZFHZ010000036.1:0-30114 GCA_964519015.1 uncultured Gemmatimonadota bacterium
TTCGCGGTGCTCGACTCGATCGCGGCCGCCATCACGGGCCTGCCCGAGGTGAACGCCATGAACCGGCGGCTCTACGCCCGATACGCCAAGTACGGGCGTCAGGATGTGGAGGACTTCCGGGAGTACTTCCACGGCGGGATTCTGGTCTACCAGTCGCTGCGGGGCCGTCGGGTCACCGGTAGCGATGTCGGGAATCCCCGGATCACCTGGTTCTCATCCACCAGCGAGGCCCCCGACGAGGTGGCCGCCGGTGACTGGCTGGAGCTGGTCTGCAGCGCCGGGCTGGCCCATACCGGGGCCCTGGTCCGCTACCTGAGCGAAGGGGAGTTCGAGACCGGACGGACGGCGGAAGCCTGGGCGGGAGCGGTGACCCGGGTGGTCGTACGGAAACGACCGGTCCTCCCCCCTGGAAGCGGAACGACCGGGGCCGGATCCGTCCGGCGATGAGGGGGGGACGGGGCGGGGGCCGGTCAGGGAGCGGCCGCGAAGGAGTCGGTCGCCTCCTGGAGGTCGGGGAAGATCCGCAGGATGGCGTCGAACGAGACGATGTCGAAGACCTTGCGGACGAACGCCTGGGGTGCGGCCAGGTGGAGGTCTCCCCCGTCCTGACGCAGGTGATGGGCCAGGCGGATCAGGATGCTGATACCTCCCGAGGATATATAGTCGAGCCCTTCGAGGTCGAGGACCACACGGGTACGATCCCCCAGGTGGGCGATCATGCGGTCATAGGCGGTGGGTGCCTCGTGGGCATCGAGTCGGCCCGTCAGATGGAAGATGCAGCGGTCGTCATCCTGATGGGTATAGCTGATGTCCAGCGACATGGCGCAACCTCTTGCGGCAGGGGCGATAGGGCACCCGGAGCCCGTGGATCGGGGTTGTCGGAACATTGCATTCCCCGTCCGTGCGACGACGTGCTAGACTCTAGCGTGCTTTCCGGAGGCTTATCCAGCCTGAAAATCAGGCCCCCAGGAGGCCAGGTTGACCGAGCTCGGTCCCCGCGAGTTGGAACGGCTCTACGGCTTCAGTCGCCGTCTGGTCCGACTTGCCCGTCCCGGAGAGATCGCGGAATGCGCCCTCGGCGCACTCCTGGACCAAGTCGGTCCGGGGAAGGGATCCCTCTGGCTCCTCTCCCCCGAGGGGAACCGGCTCCGCTGTCTGGCGGACAGCGGTGAGGACCAGGGTCACAGCCGGTCCGTGGTCCTGTCCGCCGACTGGTCCGACCTGCTCACCCGGGGAAGCATGCTCCAACCGGGGGGAACGGTCCACCCTGGTGACGGTACCACCGACCGGCTCCCCCCCCTGCCCGACTGGCTCTCCGCGCGGGGTCCGACCCACCTGCTCCCCCTGGTCGAGGGGGGGGACCTGCTGGGACTCATCACCCTCTCCGCGCCCGGTTCCGCGACCGCGGCCGGAGGCACCGACCATCACCTGCTCGAGGAGTTCGCCCGATTGACCGCGGGTGCCCTGTCCCGCGCGCTGACCGACTTCCCGTTCCCAGTGTCCGAGGAGCCGACCGCGGCCTCCGGCTACCGGGAGCGGTATCCCGCCCTCCGCCGGATCGTCGGTGACAGCAGCGCGGTGGTGGATCTCTACCGGAACCTGCTGGCCGTCGCCCCGGCCAATTTCACCGTGCTCCTCATCGGGGAGACCGGGGTGGGCAAGGAACTCACCGCCCGGGTGCTCCACGAGCTGAGTACCCGCCGGAACGGGCCCTTCGTGGAACTGGATTGCGGGGCGGTGCCGGAGAGCCTGATCGAGAGCGAACTCTTCGGGCATGCCCGGGGGGCCTTCACCGGCGCCGTCCACGACCGCCGCGGGGTATTCGAACTCGCCCACGGCGGCACCCTCCTGCTCGATGAGGTGACCAACCTCCCCATCCAGACCCAGAACCGGCTCCTGCGGGTCCTGCAGGAGCACCGTTTCCGACCGGTCGGCGGGGAAGAGACCCGGGAGGTGGATGTTCGGGTCATCGCCGCGGCCAACCGCGACCTGCGTATGGCGGTGGAGGAAGGGACCTTTCGCGAAGACCTCTTCTACCGGCTCTACGTCTTCCCCATCCATGTCCCTCCCCTGCGCGAACGGCGCGAGGACATCCCGCGGCTGGCCGCGTACTACACCGAACTGTGCGCCCGGGAGAACGGCCTGCCCGCCCCCCGTATCGACGAGGGATTCTTCACCCGGCTGCAGACCTACGACTTCCCCGGCAACGTCCGGGAACTCCGCCATCTGATCGAGCGCACCCTCCTGAGGGCCCGCAGCCGGGGAGTGATGGACACCCCCCTGCTCGATGAGTACTTCCAGCAGGGTCCACCGGTCGGTCCGGCACCGGCCGCGCCCGCTTACCCGAACGGTTTCCCCAAAAAGGCGGGGGTCGAACGCGGGATGTGGGTGCTCGAGGTGCTGCGTGACCACCGCTTCAACGTTAAGGCCTCGGCCGAGACCTTGACCGCGATGGCCCACCGCTCCCCGGACAACCCCCCTCCGCTGACCGACCGGAGCAGCCTGACCTACTATTTCCAGGTGGAGTGCTTCCGCTTCTTTCTGGAATGCCGCGGTGACCTCGACGCCGCGGCCCGGGCCATCGCCGGAGAGGCGGAGGGCTCGGTCCGCACCGTCCGGCGCCGCCTGGCGGGATACCTGACCTCGGCCCGTCTGGTCCTGGAAGGCTGCCGGGATACCCCGGACGCCCGGATGGTCCTGCGGGGCAAGTTCCTGAAGCTGCCTGAAGACTACCTGACCGTGCTCGACCAGCTGGCCGACTATCTCTGGCAACCCCCGGGCGGGGACGTGCGGTGACCGCCCGGGAGGCATGAGCGTCCCGATGCACCCCATCGATCAGGAGGTCCGGTTGTGACCAAGCACCCATCCTTTATCCGACTGCCCATCTGTCTGCTGTTGGCCGCCGGGCTCGTGTTCGGTTCGGCTTGCTGCGGCAAGAAGAATACAACGAACGAAGTCCCACACGAGTTCGATGTCGTTCAGGTCTACGACACCGCCACCAGCACCTGGGGCACCGTGGCCGCTATGCCAACCCCACGGAGCACCGCTGCAGCAGTGGAACTGGACGGCAAGCTCTATGTGATCGGCGGCTCCGACTGGAAGGCCCCGGGGCGGCCCCGGTACAACGTGGTCGAAGCCTACGATCCGGTCGCCGGTACGTGGGAGACGAAGACCCATATGGGCACCAAGCGGGAATGCCCCGGGGCGGCGGTGGTGAACGGAAAGATATACGTCATGGGGGGAGCCTCTTCCTCGGCCGTCTTCTACAACACGATGGAGGTCTACGACCCGGATGTCGGAACGGGCGGGACCTGGACGAACGGACCCTCCATGGCCACCGCCCGCTACGGGCCGACGGTCGGAGTGATCGCCGGGAAGATCTACGTGGCCGGCGGCCTGGATGTGGATAAGCACGACATCGGCACCTGCGAGGTGTTCGACCCGGCCACCAACAGCTGGCTCCCCTTCAACAGCATGCCGACCGGACGGTGGCAGGCTTTCGGTGGGGTGATCGACGGTAAGCTCTACGTGGTGGGCGGCTTCATCGACGCCGATTCGGTCACCGACACCCACGAGGTCTTCACCCCCCCGAGCACCTGGTCCACCAATCCGACCAGCATGCCGGCTGCCCGGGGGGAGATGGACGGCGGGGTCTACGACGGCAAGCTCTGGGTGGTGGGCGGCCTGTGGCAGGAGGGAACGGACAAGTACGTCCTCGACGTCTTCCAGACCTTCTACCCGGGCACCAACAGCTGGACGACCCTGACCCCTATGCCCACGGCGCGCTCGGAAGCGGCCGCGGCTTTCGTGGCCGGCAAGCTCTACGTGGCCGGTGGCTACGACGACCGGCCGACGCTGCTCAACTGGTAGCCGGGAACGGATACGGAGTCTGTCGCGAAGGGAGCGGTCCCCATGTCTCGAGTCCTATCCTCAGGCAGCCGGGCGCTGCCCGTGCTCGTATTCCTGCTGCTCGTCGGCCACCCGGCCCGAGGGCAGCAGACGGCGGCCGGAGAGATCCCGGTCTTCTCCCGGAGCGAAGCCACCCTGGTGCTTACCCTCGAGCAGGCCGTGGACGCCGCGCTGGAGCGTTCCTTCGACATCTACCGACTGCGCCAGCGCTACCTCCAGCTCGCCTACGGCCTGGAGGCCGCCCGCCGGAGCCTGAAGACGCACGTCGAGTTCCATTCGGTTCTGCCGGGCATAAGCCAGGGCTACACCAACCTGCTCTACAACGACTTCAGCGGGACCCTGGCCCTGGAGCTGTTCAGCGACCGGATCTTCAAGCTCTCCTCCGGAGTGAGCGTCATCCAGCCCCTGATCACCAACGGCTCGGTCTCGCTGAGCACATCGCTGACCGGCTACGAGCGGTCGATGGAGACCAGCGCCGGTACGCCGAGCGACCTGCGCTACGTCATGCCCCGACTCTCGATCGACTTCAACCAGCCCCTCTTCCAGTACAACCGCATCAAGGGGAGTCTGCGCCGGGCCCAGCTCGACCTGGAGAGCCTCCAGCTCAGCTACAATGAGGTGGAGCTCTCGCGCATCGGTGACGTGACGGCCGACTTCTATGAACTGCTCCGACGCCAGCACCTGCTCGAGGTCGCCGATGAGGTCTACCGTCAGGACACCCTCATCTACGAGGCGGTTCTGAGCGGTTACCGGCTCGGCCTGGTCTCCGAGATGGACAAACTGGGCCTCGAGGTGACCCTGGCCAACAGCCGGGATCGTCTCCTCCAGGCCCGGACCCGGCATCACGCCCAGCAACTGGCCTTCAATCGCCGGATCGGGCTTCCCCTGGAGGAACAGGCCTGGCTGGAGACCCCCCAGAAGCCGCCGGTTCCGGTCGACCTCGACCGGGCGCTCAACCTCGCCCGGCAGAACCGTTCCGACGTCCGTCAGAACGGCATCGCGCTCGAGCAGACGCGTCTCGACCTTCAGGAGACGGTCAGTCGGGGACGCCCCGACCTGCAGCTCAACGTGGGCTTCGACTACACCGGCAACTCGACCCTCCCCGTCTCCGGGTACGGTCCGACCGATCCCTGGTCGAGACACCTCTCGGCCGGGTTCGCTCCCGACAACCTGAAGCCGAACACCAACGTCAGCCTGTCGCTGGTGATCCCCCTGCTGGACGGCCGGGAGAACGAAGCCCGGGTCCTGCGGGGTCGCTCCGAGATCGAAGTGCTGGAACGGCAGGCCGAGGAGACAGCCCGTGACCTGGAGCAGTCGGTTCGGGCCCGGGTGTCCGCCGTGGCGGCCAGCCAGGAGCGGTTGCGGCTCCAGGAACAGAACCGGGTGCTGGCCCGCGGTGCCTACGAGGTCAGCCGCGAGCGTTACCGCCAGGGGGATATCCCGCTGACCGACCTGCTGCTGGCCCAGCAGCGCTACCGGGAGACCGAGTCGCTCTACCTGGACGCTCTGGCCGGTTGCGGCCTGGACACCTTCGCCCTGATGGAGATCACCCTGTGGGACTGGGCGCGCGGGCTCCCCGTGACGCCCCGGACCCATCCTCCCGAGACCTTCGTGAAAGCGGGGCGCTGAGGTGACCAAGGAGGGGGGAAAGGAAGAAGGGCACCGGAGCCGAACTCCGGTGCCCTTCCGAGGGAACCGACCACGGGTGGGCCGGTCGCCCGCCTCAGCGGGAGGTTATTCCTCCAGTTCCCCACCCATCGGGGCACGCCGGGGGGCTTCCTTCTCCTCGAGCTCCCCGCCCATCGGGGCACGCCGGGGGGCTTCCTTCTCCTCCAGCTCCCCGCCCATCGGGGCACGCCGGGGGGCTTCCTTCTCCTCGAGCTCCCCACCCATCGGGGCGCGCCGCGGAGCCTCCTTCTCCTGCAGCTCCTCACCCAGCGGTGCCCGACGCGGAGCCTCCTTCTCCTCGAGCTCTCCGCCCAGCGGCGCCCGACGCGGGGCCTCCTTCTCCTCGAGCTCACCGCCCAGCGGCGCCCGACGCGGAGCTTCCTTCTCCTCGAGTTCTCCGCCCAGCGGCGCCCGACGCGGGGCCTCCTTCTCCTCGAGCTCCCCGCCCAGCGGCGCCCGACGCGGAGCCTCCTTCTCTTCGAGCTCTTCGGCGCGGTCCTTGGAGACCGGCTTCGGCTTCTTCTTGAACAGCATGCGCTTCCTCCTTGGCCTGGGGTCCTCGTCCGGCTTCCTCGAAACGCAACTGGTGTGCCAGCAGCGACGTGAGCCGCCGCCGGTCCCCCTTGGGCAGGCCACGGAACCCACGGCTACGGGCTTCCAGGAGGATACACCCCACCGTCGATGGGCCGGCCTTCCCGACCCGGCCCGGCCCGGCCGCTGTAGAATTCCACGGGCCGCTGCCGAACCCCCCTCCGCACAAGTGCGGAATTCCGCGTTGCGAAATGGCCTATGGGATCCTCCGGACTCCGAATGAGTTTCCAGACCGGGGAGCGGGCAATCGCTTCGATCCAGGTGGGACTGTGGGAGTACCTGCAGGACCGACTCAAAAGGAGTCGGTTCCAGGAGTTCGAGCTGGTCGTGGAGGAACTGATCACCAACATCCACCGGCACGCCTACCAGGGCCAGGGAGGGCCGGTGGAACTGGTCGTGGAACTCGACGGTCCCGAGGTGGTGCTCGAACTCACCGATGAGGGGACCCCGTTCGATCCCCGGAGTGGCGGCCCCGCCACGGCCACGGACGGTGAAGGGGGGCGGGGATTGACCCTGGTGGCCGGCCTGGTCGACGCTCTGACCTATCAGCGGACCGAGGAGGGCCGGAACCGGATCCGCTGCCGCTTCCGCCGGGAACCCGCTGGGGAGGGAGGCGAGCGATGATCGCCCCCCACCCGGCCGTCCCCGATGCCCCCCGGCTGCGTCCGGGGACGACCCTGACCGAACTGAGCCGGGGCTCGGTCCTGGTCCGGGGCCCGAAGACCGACGCCTTTATCACCGACGGCGGGACGGCCGGCGTGCTGCAGGCCTGCGACGGACGGAGCCTGGACGAACTCTCGGTGGGACTCCGGGACCGCTACGGCTGGACACTCTCGGTGGACGACCTGCGGGAGATCCTGACCAAGTGGGCGCGTTACGGGTATCTGGAGGGGACACCCTTTCCCCACCGTCGCCTGGTGCGGCTCGATCCCGCCCCCCTGCTGAAGCTGCTGCGGCCGCTGGCCGGCCTATTCGGGCGCCGCTGGCTGGCCGCATTCTCCGTCCTGGCCGCCTTGGCCGGCCTGGGCTTGACCCTCGGCTACGGAGCGGGGCTCCCCCCCCCCCTCTCCCGGCTCATCCGCACCGCCCCCCCCTGGGGGGCGCTGGCCACCCTGGTCTCATACTACCTCGGGTATATGGTCACCGCCTTCTTCCACGAGCTGGGGCACGCCCTGGCCGTTCACCGGCTGGGGGGGGAGGTCCCCGAGATCGGGGTCCAGCGAAACCTCAACTTCTACGTGCTGAGTAACCGCGAAGTCCTCCAGAAGACCCCGGAGAAGCTCTGGTATTACGGCGGAGGACTGCTCAGTGACACCTTCTGGTGGCTGGGTGCATGGATATGGTGGCTCCTGGCACCTGGATACATTCCATTGTTCCTCCTTGTGCCTCAGTGTGTTTATTTCATCGTCCTCGCCTGGGCACCGACCGGCGCCAGTGACATGGCGTTGATGCTCCAGAGCGCGCTCGGCTGGGCGCTGCTCCCCCGTGCGTTCCGGCAGGAGGGCTGGGCCGGGCGGTGGCGCCGGGCACCGCGGCCCCAGGTGCTGCTGGAAGGGTTGCGCCTGGCCGCCTCGACCGCCCTGTTGGTCTATGTGGCCTGGCATGACGTGCTGCTGATCCTCGTGTATGCTGTCTACCGGACGGTCCGCCGGGGGATGAACCGGCTGTGAGGCCTCCACACCAGAGAGGAGACCGGCCTGTGCGCAGGTATCCGCTGATGATGATCGTGCTGCTGGCGGTCGCCGCCGGCTCCGGCTGCCACCGGGGCGGGCCCGCCCCCTCTCTTGAGACGACCGTTCCCGGAGGGGGCCCGGCCTCACCGGCGGCCGGACCCGGGGGAGCGTTCACCCCGCCCTCCCCCGCCGAAGCCCGGATGGACCGGTCCGGGATGCGGACCATCCTGGTGCCACGCTACCAGGTCGAGGTACGCAGCCGGCTGAACGGTCTGGTCCGCACCCTCCTGGTCGAGGAGGGGGACCGGGTCGCCGAAGGACAGGTGCTGGCCGCGCTCGAGGACGATGAGGTACGGCTCAACCGCGATCGGGCCGCCGCCGAGGCGCAACGAACCCGCGCCATATACCTGCGCAACCTTCAAGGCTTCCAGGAAGGGGGGCCGATCCGGGTGGTCTCGGAACTGGAGGTCGAGGTCGCCCGGGCGGAGTACCGCAAGGCCCAGGCCGACTCCGCGCTGCGGGAACAGGAACTCAACTACGCCCGGGTCCGCTCCCCCATCCCCGGCCGGGTGGTCGAACGGCACATCTCCCGCGGGGACTGGGTGGGCTACCAGGACCACCTCTTCACGGTCTCCGACCTGGGGACGCTGCGGGCCGTCTTCGTCGTCCCGAACGCGGTGCAGTCGGAGCTGCGTCCGGGAGAGACCGTCCACCTGACCGTGGACCCGGAGGGAGAGGCGCTCGCGGTGGACGGGGTCGTGACCCTGAAGAGCCCGATCGTGGACCCGGCCAGCCAGGGGGTGAAGGTCACGGTCGAGATCCCCAACGCCGACCTGCGTCTCCGTTCCGGTCTGCCGGTCACCTTGAAGCCGGTCCGCTGACGGAATGCCGGACGTCCCGACCTACCCGAAGCTGCGCGACGACGTCACCTTCAGTCGCGTCGTACTCCGGGGCCAGGAGACGTTCATCGCCAAGGATCCGGTCCGCCGCAAGTACATGCAGTTCGACCTTCTGGGCTGGAAACTCTGCCATCTGCTGGACGGCGGGCACACGCTCGAGGAGCTGGTGGTGGAACTCTCGCGCGAGTTCCCCGACTTCGACTTCGACCTCGACTACGTGCGCGACTACGTGCAGCACCTGATCGAGATGAAGCTGGTCTTCCGCGACCGCTTCGATTACAACGTGCTGCTCATGGAGCGCGTGCGGCGGGAGCGGGAGAAGCACAACACCCTGCTCCACATGACCTTCCCCGCGCTCGACCCCGACGCTTTCCTGGGCTGGCTGATGGAACGCCTGCGCTGGATGACCAGCCGACCGTTCGTGCTCTTCTACGCACTCTTCGTGCTCGGCTCCTACTTGCTCCTGTTGATCGACCTCGAACATACCTGGCACGGCCTGGCGTCCTTCTACATGTTCACCGGCTGGTCGGTCGGGCAGATTGTGCTCCTCTATGTGGTGATCATCCTGATCATCGTCGTCCACGAGTTCGGTCACGGACTGACCTGCAAGTACTACGGCGGCGAGGTCCACCAGATGGGCTTCCTGCTCATCTACCTGATCAACCCGGCCCTCTACTGTAACGTGAGCGACAGTTACCGCTTCCCCCGCAAGCGCGACCGTCTGATGGTCATCTTCGGAGGCCCGATCGTCGAGATGTTCATCGGGAGCGCCTTCGTCTACATCTGGTGGCTGACCGACCGCACCCTGCTCATCCATGATTTCGCCTTCAAGATCGTGATCTTCAGCAGCATCAGTTCCTGGCTCTTCAACATGAACCCGCTGCTGCGCTACGACGGCTACTACGCCCTGAGTGAGATGATCGAGCTCCCCAACCTGCGCAAGCGCGCCTTCCAGTATCTGGGCTACCTCTTCAAGCACCGTCTCTTCCGGCTCCCGGCGGAAGCCCCCGTGGGCGGGCGGAAGGAGAAGGTAATCTACCTGCTGTTCGGGGTGGCGGCGTTCGTCTACTCGCTGATGATCATCGCCCTGATCTTCAGCCTGCTGCGCCGCTGGCTGGTGGGGGGACTGGCCGCCACCGGCTGGATCCTGCTGGTGCTTGCCATGTATCTCATCCTGAAGAGCCATCTCAAAAAGGGGACGGCGTTCCTCCGGCTGGTCTCCCTCGACCGCTCCGGGATGGTCCGACGCAACCTGCCGCTGGTGGTGACTGCGCTGCTGCTGCTGATCACCCTGCCGGCCGTCATCCGGGTGCCGACCGTCGACAAGCGGCTGGCCATCCTGGAAGCCCTCGCGCAGACCGACATCGAGGCCCCGGCGCCGGGATTCGTGCAGGAGCTGTACGTCGACACGGGGGCGGATGTGGCCGCGGGAGCGCTCCTGGCCGTGATGGAGAGCAGCAGCCTGGAACTGGAACTCTCCGAGGTACACCGGCAGCGGCTGCTGCGGCAGGCCGAGGCCGCCCGGGCCGCCGCCGGCGGTCGGAACGCCGAGGCCGACCGCCTGCAGGATGAGGCCGATCGGCTGGCCGAAGGCGAACGGCTTCTGAGCGACCGTCGCGACCGGCTCCGGGTCACCACTCTGATACCCGGCCGGGTGCTCACCTCCCACCTGGCCGATCTCCGCTACCGCTTCGTCCGTTCCGGAGAACTCCTCATGCAGGTCGGGCGGGTCGATTCGCTGCGGGTGCGGCTGGAGATCCCGGAGCGAGAGATGGCCGATGTGCTCATCGGCGCCAGGGTGAAGTTCAAGCCGGAGAGCCGGCCGTGGCGCGTAGCCATAGGACAGGTGGTGGTGATCGACCTGCAGGGGGAACGGGCCGAGGACCGTGAGTCCTTCTACGGAGTCGAGATTCTCGTCGACAATCATGAACTCGGGCTACTGCCCGGCCAGAGGGGGAGTGTGCGCCTGTATGGCCGGAGCCGGTCCTTGTGGGGCCAGCTCCTGAGGAGCACGCTGCAGACCCTCCGGCTTGACTTCTTCCTGTGACCATGACTGAAAACAGCGATCGCCTGAGACAGGAGCTGGACACCGTCTACCGCCAGCTCGAACAGACCGCCAGCCGCCTCATCCTGGTCAACCAGGCGGGGGAGCTAACAGCCCGGTCCCACGACGTCGGAGAGATCGCCCGGGAACTGCTGGCGAGCATCCTCGACAGCGTGTTCGCGGAACGGGGGCTGACCCTTCTCTATTCCCCGGACGGGACCACCTTCGAGGTCGTCTCCGCCCAGGGGGTCTCCGAGGAGGATCTGGAGGCCTTCAAGGGGAGTGAAGCGGAATCCACCGCGCTCTGGATCGCCTCGCTGCGCGAGGCCCCGGTCACCCGGGTCGCCGTCGAGGAGTCGGAGGAATGGGCGGGTGGCCAGTCCCATCCCGCCTTTGCGGTCTACGTCCCCCTGATCATCATGGAGGATCTGATCGGGGCGGTCGTGGTGGGGGCCAAGACGACCGGGGAGTCCTACGACCCGAGCGAACTCAGCTTCCTGGCGAACCTGGCGCATCATGCCGCGGTCGCGCTCAGCCACGCCCGGCTTTACGCCCAGCTCGAGAAGCGCCTGCACGACCTCGATACACTCCTGAAAATCAGCCACGAGATCACCTCCACGCTCGACCTCGACCGCATCCTCAAGACCGTAGTCACCATGGCCTCCGCTTTGGCCGACCTGAGGGTATGCGCGATCGGTATCCAGCGCCGCGGTTCGCTGGGACTGGATGCCACCGGTGGCGACAAACCCGACCGGAAAGAGCGGGAGACGCTCGAACGGCTGCTCCAGTTCGTGGCGCTGGCCGGGACCGAGGTGAGCGCCACCCGCAGGGAGCTGCCCGAGGGGGAGAGCGGCAGTCTACTGAAGCAGTACTTCGAAGAGACGGGGGCGCACAGTCTCTGGGGAATCCCCCTGAAGGACGAGCAGGGAGTCCTCGGCGCCTACTGCCAGGCCCAGATGGGCGGGCTTCCCGCAGCCGAGGACACCGAACTGCTCCGGATCATGGCCAACCAGGCCACCGTCGCCATCCGGAACGCGGAACTGTACAACCAGGTCCCCTTCATCGGCTTCCTCGAGCCGCTCCTGGAGAAGCGGCGCCGGATCTGGGCGGCCGGCCGGCGGCGGATCGGAAGCATCGCCCTGGGGATCGCCGCCCTGCTGGTTGTGCTCCTGGTGATCCGGGCCCCCTATCGGACCAGCGGAGTGGCGGCCGTCTTCCCCGGTCAGCGGCTGGAACTGAGGAGTCCCATCCCGGGCATCGTCGAAGAGGTATTCGCCTTCGAAGGCTCGATCGTAGGGCCCGACTCGCCGGTCGGTCGGGTGCGCAGTCTCGACCTGGAACTGAAGTACCAGGACGTGCAGTCAGCGCTCGAACGGGCCCGGCGCGATGAGGCCTCGGCCCGCGCCCGCGGGGACCTGACCGCCGCCCACCTGGCCGGGATCAACCACGCCTCCCTGACCGAGCAGCAGGGGCTGCTGGAACGGCAGCTGGCCGCCGCCCGGATCGCCCCCCCCTTCCCCGCCGTGGTGCTCACCCCCCACCTGGAGGAACGGCGCGGCGACTTCCTGGCCTCGGGGGATGTCTTCTGCGAGGTGGGTACGCTGAACGACCTGCGGGTGGAGATCGCCCTGCCCGAGAAGGACTGGCACGCGGTGGAGATCGGCCAGCGGGTGAGGATGAAGTTCTACGCCTACGCGGAGCGGACCTTCGAGGGACGGGTGGACATCCTGGCGCCGGCGGCGCTCAACACCCAGCAGGGGGAGCGGGTACTGATCGTGACCTCACGGATCGAAGCCCCCGAGGGGGTACGCCCGGGCATGACCGGGGTGGCCCGGGTCTACCTGGGCACCCACAGCCTGCTCTGGCACATCGTGCGCCCCTTCGGCCGGTTTCTCGGCCTGCACTGGTGGGGGTAGCCGGACCCGGCCCGCTCCCTTCCCCGGCTACTCCGCCCGGAGCGCCTTGACCGGGTCGATCCGGACCGCCCGCCGGGCCGGCAGCAGGCAGGCCGCCAGCGCCACCGCGGCCAGGAAAAGGGTCGCGCCCAGGTAGGAGACCGGGTCGACCGGCGGCACCCCGAAGAGGAGCTGTTGGATCAGGCGGGTGCCGAAGAGGGCGGCCACCAGACCCGGTACCAGCCCCAATCCGACCAGGAAGAGCCCCCGCTTCACGATCAGGCGGACCGTGTCGGCTCCGGTCGCCCCCAGGGCCATCCGGATCCCGAACTCGTTGAGCCGTTGGCTCACCCAGAAGGCCAGCACGCCGTAGAGCCCGATCGCCGTGAGCAGCAGAGCGATGGCGGAGAAGAGCCCCAGGGAAAGGGTCACCACCCGGAACCCGGTAATGGTCCGGTCGAGCACCTCCATCATAGAGGCCGGCTCGGCCAGCGGGATGTCCCGGTCCATCTGCTGTAGCAGCTGGCGGATGGGCGGGATCAGGGCCTCCGGCGGGCCCGCCGTGCGCACGGCCAGGTCCATGCGGGTGTTCCCCCGCTGGGTGTGGGCGGTGTACATCGTCCGGTAAGCGTCACTGCGCGCGCTGGTCATCCGTACATCCCCGACCACCCCGACCACTTCATGTTCGACCTGCTGCCCCATGTCGATCACGATGTGCTGCCCCAGCGGACTGACGTCGGGGAAGAACTCGCGGGCCATCCCTTCCCCGAGCACGACCACCCGGGGAGCCTCCGGCGTATCGGTCTCTTCGATATCCCGGCCCAGGACGAGCGGGATCCCCATGGTCGTGAAATAGCCGGGGCGGACGAGCCGATCGTAAGCCGAACGGGTGTCCTGGGCCGAGGTGGGAGGAGAACCCAGCGGCCAGGCGTAGATGTCGTTCCAGGGGGACCGGACGGGCAGCTGGTTGATCAGAGTGGCCGATTTCACGCCCGGCAGGGCCTGCACCCCAGCCAGGAACTCCTGGAAGAAGTGCTCCCGCTGGGCCGGGTCGGGGTACTTCGAACTCGGGACCTGGACACTGGCGGTCAATAACCGCTCGGGCTGGAAACCCAGATCCACTCCGAGCTGGCCGGCCAGGCTCCGGATGAGCAGTCCCGAACCGATGAGCAGGAAGACGGCCATGGCCACCTGGAAGGCGACCAGGGCGGAACGCAGCCGGGCGCCCCGGCGGTCCTCGGAACTGCGCGAACCGGAGCGGAGTTGCCGGGTCAGGTCGACGGCGGAACTGCGGAGCGCGGGCATGATCCCGAAGAGCAGGCCGGTTGCCACCGCCACCAGCAGGGTGAAGAGGAGCACCCCACCGTCCAGGCTCGGTCGGGCGCCCACCTGTCCGAGCGGGAGCAGGCGCAGCAGCACCCCCTGGAAGAGGAGGGCGAACAGAATCCCCACTCCTCCTCCCACCAGGGCCAGCAGAAGGCTCTCGATCAGTTGCTGCCGCACCAGCTGCCGGCGGGAAGCCCCCAGGGCGGAACGGACCGCCACTTCGTTGACGCGGCTCTGCCCGCGGGCCAGCAGCAGGCCGGCCACGTTGCCGCAGGCGATGAGCAGGACCAGCACGACGGTGGCCATGAGCAGCAGCAGGCCGGTGCGGACGTTCTCGATCATGTAGTCGCGCAGCGGAGTGAGCATGAGCGACTTCCCCTCGTTGCTCTCCGGGTACTGCTCGGCCAGGGAGGCCGAGATGATGTCCACATCCTGCCGGGCCTGATCGAGGCTCACCCCATCGCTCAGCTTGCCGACCACCAGCAGGTTGTGCCAGCGCCGGGCGTCGGCCGCCGGCCCGTCGCGGTAAGTGAGGGTCCAGGCATCGGTATCGAAAAGGAAACGGAAGTCAGCGGGCATGACCCCGATGATGGTGAACGGATTGCCGTTCACATCTATGGTGGTACCGATTACCTCCGGCGAGCCGCCGTAGCGGCGCTGCCAGTAGCCGTGACTGAGCATGACGACGGACGGCCCCCCCACCACTGCTTCTTCCTCAAGAAAGGGCCGTCCTAGCAACGGGGCGGCCCCCAGCATGGGCAGGAGGTCCCAGCTCACGAAGAGCACGTCCGTCCGCTCCGGCTCTTCACCCCCTGTTACGGTGATCCGGTAGGACCCCCACATCATCATGGCCAGGGAGTCAAACGACCGGTTCTGCTGCTGATAGTCATACCAGTCGTAGCCGGACACCGGACCGTTGCTGGTGACGTTCCCATCGTACGACTTGCGGGCGATGACCAGCCGGTCGGCATCCCGGTAGGGGAGCGGGCGGAGCATCACCGCATCGAGGATGCTGAACATGGCCGTGTTGGCCCCGATGCCGATGGCCAGGGTGGCCAGGATGACCAGAGTGACACCGGGCTGGCGCCAGGAGCGGCGCCAGAAGGAGCGGAGATCGTTCGCCGACATGTTCGGCTCCAGGCTGGGCGGGAAATGGGACGATCCACTCATCGTCCGGCAGCAGTTCCCTCTATGATGGATACGTTGGAACTCGGAAAGAGGTTTTCCTCTATCAGACCCCCGTGGTCCCCCCTGGAGCCCGACCCGGTCCCGTCCCCTCTCCGGCATGGATGGCCCGCCAGAGCAGCCAGACCAGCAGGGCCATCGGCAGGACGTTCAGCAGGTGCTGTGGGTAGGGCTCCAGCCAGGCCAGGAAGCCGGGCAGGACGGGCGTCGGCCGGCCAGCGAAGAAGGCGTAGGCGGCGATCCCAACCCCCATCAACCCCTCCCCCCCGACCAGCCCGGAACCGAACAGGATCCCGCTCTCCCGCCGCTGCTGCAGCAGCCCCTTGTCGTGGGCACTGCGCCGTTCGACGATCCGGCGGATCAGACCGCCCACGAAGATCGGCGTCATCGTGGAGAGGGGGAGGTAGACCCCCACCGCGAAGGCCAGGGTCGGCAACCGGAGGAGGAAGATAGCCAGGGTGATCCCCACTCCCACCAGCACCAGGCTCCAGGGGATCGACTGGTCGATGATGCCGTCCACCACCAGCTTCATCATGTTGGCCTGCGGGGCGCCCAGCTCGGGCCCCCCGATCTCGTACTGGCTGGCCAGCAGGAAGACGGAGCCAGCCACGAAGAAGGCGGTGGCCAGCACCCCGATCATCTCCCCCACCTGCTGCCGGCTGGGGGTGGCTCCCAGCAGGAACCCGGTCTTCAGGTCCTGGCTGGTGTCGCCGGCGATCGAGGCGGCCACTCCCACCATCGTCCCGATCACGATGATGGTCACCTTCCCGGTGGCGTCGGTCCAGCCCCCCAGAGCGAAGATTGTGCTGACGCAGATCAGGGTGGCGATGATCATCCCCGAGGTCGGGTTGCTGGTCACCCCGACCAGCCCCACGATGCGGGCGCTGACGGTGACGAAGAAGAAGGCGAAGACCACCACCAGCACCCCGATCCCCAGCCGGAGCAGGAAGTTCCAGGGATCGATGGTCGGGAAGAGGAAGGGGAGCGCGGTGATGATCAGCAGGGCGGCCAGGGCCACCAGGCCGACCGTCTTCAGGCTCAGGTCCCGGTCGGTGCGTTTCTCCTCGATACCGGCGGCCGCCCCCTTCATCTTGGCGAGCCCGATCCGGAACGACTTGATCATGGTCGGGATCGACTTGATCAGGGTGATGATGCCGGCGCTGGCCACCGCCCCCGCCCCGATGTAGCGGATGTAGAAGTTGCGCATCTCGGAGAGGCTCAGGCTGTCCACGATCGTTTCGGCCGGAGGGATCACCTGGCTCCCCCAGACGTGCGCGATGACCGGAATGATGACCAGGTAGGAGAGCGCCGCGCCGCAGACCATGATGGTCGCGATCTTGAAACCCAGGATGTAGCCCACCCCGAGCAGGGCGGGCGAGGTCTCCAGACTCAACTGGGCCTTCTTGACAAAGGGGAGTCGCCAGGCGATCTCGCTCCGCCAGAGCTGCAGGGCCTTCCATAAGAAGGCGTAGACAATGGCGATCCCCATGCCGGTGAAGACGTTCCGGGCCGAACGCCCCCCCTCCTGGGCGGCCAGCAGGACCTCCGCGCTGGCGGTCCCCTCCGGGTAGGGGAGCTTGCCGTGCTCCTCGTTGATCAGATAGCGGCGCAGCGGCACCATGAAGGCCACCCCCAGGCAGCCCCCGATCGCCGCCAGCAGGCTGACCTGGACGTAGTTGGGCACCAGCCCCCAGAGCCAGATGGCCGGCACGGTGAAGATAATCCCGGAGGCCAGGGAAGAGGAGGCCGAGCCGACCGTCTTGGCCATGTTGCTTTCCAGCAGGGTGGCCGGCCCCAGGATCGGCTTGAGCAGGGCGAAGACCGCCACCGTCATGACGGCGATGGGGATCGAGGTGGAGATGGTCAGACCGACGCGCAAGCCCAGGTAGGCGTTGGCCGCGCCGAAGGCGATCCCGAAGAGGGAACCGAGGATGATCGCCTTCCAGGTGAACTCAGCGGGTTCCACTGAGGCCGGGATATACGGTTCGTACTGGTCACCGGGGATCTCCTCGTAGGCCTCCGGCCGCAGTCCGCCTTTCCGTTCCGACATCGTCGCGCTCCAGGCCAGGTGTTCCGGTGTCGCGGAGAGGAAGACCGGTCGAGGGTCCCCTCCAGCGCCCGAGAACATACCGGAGCCGGAGGGGGCTTGCCCATCCCGAGCGGGCCCCCGGCCGTTAACGACCGGGGGCCTGCCGGGGACTACTCGGCGTTGAGCGCCCGGACCGGATCGATCCGGAGGGCCCGGAGGGCCGGGACCGTCACGGCGATGAGGGCGGCGGCCAGGAGCAGCGACCCTCCCGCCAGGTAGGAGATGGGATCGGTAGGTGCGATCCCCCACAACTGGCTGGCCAGCAGGCCGCTGAGCAGGAATGCACAGCCCGTCCCGACCGCGATCCCGATCAACGCCAGTCGCAGTCCCTGCCCAACCACTGGAGCGACGATCTGGAATCCGGAAGCGCCCAGGGCGGCCCTGATCCCGAACTCGGGGATCCGCTGGGTCACCGTGAATCCGATCACACCGGCGATCCCGGCCACGGCCAGCAGCAGGGCCACCCCCGCGAAGAGGATCAGCACGATCAGGACGAATCGCCGCTCCCCCAGGCCGCTTTGGAAGACCTCCTCGGCCTGCTGAACGCTGCCGATCGGCTGTCCCGGATCGAATTCCTTGAGGACCGACCGAAGGGCGGCGACCGCCGCCCCGGTGTCCCCGGCGATGTGGAGGATGAACGGGGTCTCCAGGATCGGGGGCGAAAGGTAGAGCGGCAGGAAGACCGAACGCCGGACTCCCTGATCGAGTCCCCGCTCACGGATCGGCCCACAGATACCGACCACCGTGGCCGGCTGTTCGGAACGGGCCCAGAGCCAGAGCCGTTTGCCCAGCGGATCCTGGCCCGGCCAGAGGTCCTCGGCCAGGTTCTCGCTGATGATGCAGACCAGTGGTGCCGACTGGTCATCCGTGTCGGTGAAGTCCCGGCCCGCCCGCAGCTGCACACCCATGGTGCGGAACCAACCGGGGGTTACCATGCGCCATTCACCCGCCTCCGGGATCGACCGGCCGGCATCCTCACGACCCGGGAAATCAAGATCCATGTGGGCGTTCAAGCCGTCCACGAGGGGAACCCCGCCCATGATGACGGAGGCCGAGACGATCTCAGGCCGGGCCTGGAGCGCCTCGATCAGGCCACTGTAGAACTGCTTGGCCAGCCGGAAATCGGGATACCGCTGCGGCGGGACGTTGAGCCCGATGAAGAGCCGGTCCTGCACCTCCAGTCCGGGATCCTGGTCCTGCAGGCGTACGAAGCTCCGCACCAGCAGCGCCGCCCCGGCCAGCAGCACCGTGGTCAGCACCAGCTGCCCGACGGCGAGCAGCCCACGGAGCCGGTTCCCGGCGGGTCCCCCCATCACGTGCCGGCCCCCTTCCCGGAGGGCGTCCGCCGGTCGGGCGAGACTGCTCTGCCGAGCGGCGATCAGGCCGGTCAGCAGACCGGCCAGCAGGGTCGCCCCGAGCGCGAAGAGGAGGACCGGGGTGTTCACCTCGATCCCTGAGATCCGGGGGATGCCGGACGGCTGGAGCCCGCGCAGCAGGGCCACTCCTCCGAAGGCCAGCAGGACACCGAGGAAGCCGCCGGAGAGGGCCAGCAGGAAAGACTCGGAGAAGACCTGACGGACCGCCCGCCCCCGGCCGGAACCGAAGGCCAGGGCGATGGCGATCTCCCGCCGGCGCTGCATCACCCGCACCAGCAGCAGGCCGGCCAGGTTCACGCAGGTCAGCAGCAGGACGATCCCCACCGCCCCCATGGCGATCCAGACCCCCGCCCGGGTCTGCCGGTCGATCAACCAGTCGTAAAAGGAGGCGGCCGAGAAACCCCAGCCCTCATTGGTGTCGGGATAGGTCTCGGCCAGACTGCGACCGACTTCGTCCAGGTCGGCCTGGACCTGCGCCGGTTGGATGCTCGGTCGGATCCGCCCGTACAGGTTGACCCGTTTGTCGCCCCGGGGATAGGCAGGATCGGCTCGCAACGGTACCCAGACGTCCGAGCCGGAGGGGAATCCCTCCATCGCCGGCAGGACCCCGACGATGGAATAGGCATCGCCGTTCAGGATGAGCGTGCGGCCGAGCCAGCCGGGATCGGCCTCGAACTCGGAGCGCCAGAGTTCCTGGCTGAGCATCACGACCCGCTCCCCGGAAGCAGGGGAATCCTCCTCCTCGGTGAAACCACGCCCCAGTGCCGGCGCGTAGCCCAGGATCCTAAGCAGGTTGGCACTGGCCCGCAGCCCGTCGACGCTGAGCGGCGTCTCGCGGCCGGTCAGTACGAAGGGCTGCCACCCAACGGCCCCCAGTTCGGCGAAGGTGCGGTTCAAGGCCTTGAGGTCGAGGTAGTTCGATTCCGAGGCGGATGCCCGCGGGCGACCGATGGATGGATTGGATTGCCAGACCGCCACCAGGCGCTCCGGATCGGCATAGGGGAGCGGCCGGAAGACCACCCCGTAGAGCAGGCTGAACACGATGGTGGCGGCGGCGATGCCCAGCGCCACGAGCGTGATGGCCGTGAAGGCGAACCCGGGGGCGCGGCGGGCCCGGCGTACGGCCAAGCGCAGGTCGCGCAGCAGATCGAAGAGCCACTCCCGGCGGAGACCTTCCCGGCGCGCCCGGCGGGCCTGACGCTCCGCCCCGGCGCCATGGCGCTCCCGGTCCCCGAACCGGCGTTGTGCCTCAGCCCGGGCGGTGGCCTCATCCATCCCCCGTTCCATCAGGCGGGCGGTGCGTTCCTCCAGGTGGAAGCGCATCTCCTCCTCGAGGCCGCGCTGCAGACCGGCCTCGGAGTCCTCCCGGCGCAGCAGCCGCTTCCAGCCGTCGGTGCGCTTCACGACAGTTCCTCCCAGGCGATCTCCAGCACCCGGCCGACGGCACTGGTATGGCGGGTCCACTCGGCCAGCCTCCGCCCGAGTTCCCGCTTCCCCCTTGGGGTCAGGTCGTAGAACCGGGCCCGATAGCGCTTGGTCGAGACCCGCCACTCCCCTGCGATCAGGCCGGCCCGCTGCAGCCGGTGGAGGGCGGGATAGAGCGCCCCCTCCTCGATGGTGAGCTCTCCTCGTGAAGCCTGCTGGATCCCGTCGGCGATGGCCAGCCCGTGCAGCGGCTCTCCCCGTCCCAGGATCTTGAGGATGAGCAGATCGAGATGTCCGTAGAGCCGTCCTGCCCGGATGCGGGCCATGAGCACCCCCGTTCGCTGCGTATACCCAAACCACCTAATCAGTTTATGTAAGTCGCTTATGTGGTTTACGGGACAAGTGGGGGAGAAGTTTCAGCGGATGGTCCGGCGGTAGCGTTCCATGATGCCGGCCGGGGGGCGGCCGGCCTGCAGTTCGGCGGCCATGAAGCGCATGGCCGGGTCGATGTGCCGGAAGAAGGCCCGGTATCCCTCGCAGAGCGCGTTGAGTCCGCGCTCCCCGTCGGCGGTCGTCCCCACCCGGTTCTTGGGACACTCTCCACGGCAGATGAAGAGCACGTCGCATTCCCGGCATTGGCGGGGGAGTCCGTCCCGCTTCGCCTCACCGAACCGGCGCACCACCTCCGAGGTCGCCAGATCCGCCAGCGGCCGTTCCATCAGGTTGCCGATCCGCCGGCGGGGTTCCACGAAGTGGTCGCAGGCGTAGAGGTCCCCGTTATGCTCCAAGGCCAGGGCGGTCCCGCAGGTCTCCTCGAAGACGCACAGGCCGGGTCGCATCCCCAGCCAGGCGGCCAGGGAGACGTCGAAGAGCTGCACAAAGACGCTTCCCACGTCCCGCCGGACCCATTCTTCGAAGACCGCGGTCAGGAACTCCCCCCACTGCCGCCCGGTCACCGATCGCTCCGTGATCTCCTCCCCTTCCTGGTAACCGCTGGTGTTCACCCGCTCCACGACCGGGATGAACTGGAGGAAGCGGAGGCCCAGCTCATCGCGGAGGCAGCGGTAGACCTCAAGGGGATGGGGGGCGTTGGCCGCATGCACGCAGACCAGGGCGTTGTGCTCCACCCCATGGGCCTGCAGCCGTTCCAGTCCCCGGTGGACCGCCGCGAAGGTGGGGGCGCCTCCCTTGTCCACCCGGAAGACATCGTGGAGCCGCGCGGGCCCGTCCAGGCTGATCCCGACCAGAAAGTTGTGCTCGGCCAGGAATTCGCACCAGGTGTCGTCCAGCAGTACGCCGTTGGTCTGGATGGTGTTACCGACCTTCTGGCCGGGCCGGCGGTGCCGCCGCTGCAGCGTCACGACCCTCTGGAAGAAGTCGAGTCCCATCAACAATGGCTCTCCCCCCTGCCAAGCGAAAGTAACTTCCGGGTAGGGCTGGACCGCCAGGTAGTCCCGGATGAAGCGCTCCAGGACCTCATCGGACATGCGGAAGTCGGAGCCGGGATAGAGCCGTTCCTTGGAGAGGTAAAAGCAGTAGGCGCAGTCGAGGTTGCAGACCGGCCCGCGCGGCTTGGCCATGACGTGGAAGGGGGGGACCTTCCCCGCCGGGTCGAGCTTCAGTCCGGATATCGGTACCTTGCGGGCCATTCTTCCTCCCGGTCTCCTCCGCGTTCCCGGTCAGTCAAACGCCCCCGGCCCCGGCCCGGCAACGGGAAACGACGGGCAGGAGCGTCTTGAAGGGAGCGGCGGCCTCCGGGTACCTTCCGGGGAGGAGCGCTCCCCCCTCCACAGGAGAAGGCCCATGGTCCCCCCCCGCATCTACAACTTCCCACAGGATGTCACCCGTCTCGGGCGCCGCCGATTCCTGCAGCGGTTGAGCGGTACCGCCGCCGCCCTGGCCGCCCTGCCGCTGACCGTGGAGGCTGCCTCCGTCCGGCCCGCCCGCCGGTGGGAAAGGACTGCCGCCGGGTGGGCCGACGGTCTATTGGAAGAGGAGACCTTCTGGGCCCAGGTGAACGCACAGTTCCCGGTGCGGGAGGATCTGGTGCTGGTCAACGCGGCCAATCTCTGCCCCTCCCCCTGGACGGTCCAGCAGCGGGTCTTCGAGCTGACCCGCGATGTGGACAGCGACGCATCCTTCACCAACCGGGCCAAGTTCGATGCGCTGCGTGAGCGCGCCCGGGCCCGCCTGGCGGCCTTCCTGGGAGCCGACCCCGATGAGCTCGCCCTGGTGCGCAACACCAGCGAGGGGAACAACGTCGTCATCGGCGGACTCGAGCTGGCGGCGGGGGACGAGGTGGTCATCTGGGACCAGAACCATCCGACCGCCAACGTGGCCTGGGACGTGCGTGCGCGTCGTTACGGCTACCGTGTGGTGCGGGTGGCCACTCCCGAGCGACCCACGTCCCCCGACGACCTGCTCCGGCCCTTTCTGGCCGCCTTCAATGAGCACACCCGGGCCCTCGCCTGCTCCCACGTCTCCAACACCTCCGGCCAGCGCCTCCCGGTCGAAAGGCTCTGCGCGGCCGCCCGGGAACGGAACATCCTGAGTCTGGTGGACGGCGCCCAGACCTTCGGATGCTACCCCGTGGAGCTGCACCGGATGGGCTGTGACTTCTACACCGGGAGCTCCCACAAGTGGTTCTGCGGCCCGAAGGAGGTCGGGGTACTCTACGTGCGGAGCACTCTGGCCGAGCGCCTCCATCCGCTGATCGTGGGCGTGGGCTGGGAGGGAGCGCAGGGAGCCGGGGCAAAACGCTTCGAGACGCTCGGGCAACGCGACGACGCCCGGGTGGCGGCCATGGAGGAGGCGGTCGCCTTCCACGAGACGGTCGGCCCGCTGCGGATCGGCGAGCGGGTCCCCCTCCTGGCCGATGCGGTCAAGGAGGGGCTCCGCCTCCGGGCGCCGGGGGTCGAGTTCACCACCCCGCTCTCCCGCGAGTTGAGCTGGGGGGTGGTGGTTTTCCGGTTGCCCGGACTCGACCCGGCTACCGCTCTCCAGGCGCTCTACGAGCGAGGGGTGGGCTGTGCCGTGATGGGGACGAACATCCGCTTCTCCCCGCATATCTACAACACCCTGGCCGATGTCGAACGGGCGGTCGCAGCGGTGACCGAGCTGGCCGCGGGACGCTGAGACGGTGACGACGGGACGAGGGCCGACACCGGGGATGGCCCGGCGACGGTTCCTGGGCCGGGTGGGACTTGGTATGGCGGGACTGGCCGCCGGTCCCCTGGCCGGGAGCCTGGCCGGCTGTGCCGGTCCCCGGCGTCCCCCCAACATCGTCTTCATCCTGATCGACGATCTGGGCTGGCGCGACACCGGGGTCTACGGCAGCCCCTTCCACCTGACGCCTCAGATCGACCGGTTGGCCGCCGCCGGGATGCGCTTCACCGACGCCTACGCGGCCTGCCCGGTCTGCTCCCCGACCCGGGCCAGCATCATGACCGGGAAGTACCCCGCCCGACTGGGGATCACCGACTGGATCGGTGGCGCCGACCGCGGGATGCTCCTGCCACCCAAGAACGAGGAGCAGCTCCCGCTGTCCGAGGTCACCCTGGCCGAGGCCTTCCGGGAGGCGGGCTACGCCACCGGCTTCGTGGGCAAATGGCACCTGGGGGGCCCCGGCTACCTGCCCCAGGACCAGGGATTCGAGGTCAACGTGGCCGGGCACGCCGCCGGTCATCCCGCATCCTACTGGTGGCCGTACCGGAGCGGGGATCCCGGCCGCACCTATTGGGATGTGCCGGGATTGGATGAGGGGGTGCCCGGGGAGTACCTGACCGACCGGTTGACCACCGAGGCGATCACCTTCCTCGAGGCCCACCGCGACCACCCCTTCCTGCTCATGGTCTCGCACTACGCCGTCCACACCCCCATCCAGTCACCGGAGGAGCGGGCCGCCCCCTACCGTGAGCGGAGGGAGCGGGAACTGCCCGGCGAAACCCCGGTGGGCCGCGAGCACGATCGAGCCGCCACCCGGCTGCGCCAGGACGAACCCGCATACGCCGGGATGGTGGTCGGTGTGGACGAGAGTGTGGGCCGGATCATGGCCCGCCTGGCCGAGCTGGGCCTGCAGCGGGATACCATCGTGGTCTTCATGTCGGACAACGGGGGGTTGAGCACGGTGGCCGGCGCCCGGGGGGGTCCGACCTGCAATCTCCCGCTGCGGGCCGGCAAGGGGTGGCTCTATGAAGGGGGGATCCGCGAACCGCTGATCGTGAGCTGGCCGGGCCGGATCCGGGCCGGGAGCATCCGCCACGAGCCGGTAATCAGCAACGATTTCTACCCCACCCTGCTGGCCCTGGCCGGTCTGTCCCACCGGCCCGGGCAACATCTGGACGGCTGCGATCTCAGCCCGCTGCTGACCGATCGGGGGAGCCTGGAACGGGAGGCCCTCTTCTGGCACTTCCCGCATTACCACGGTTCGGGGAATCGCCCCTCGGGTGCCGTGCGGTCCGGTCGATGGAAACTCATCGAGTGGTTCGAGGACAGCACGCGGGAACTCTACGACCTGGAGACCGATCCGGGTGAGGCGCACGACCTGGCCGCCCCCCAGCCGGCGCGAAGCGATGAGCTCCACGCTCTCCTGACCGCCTGGCGCTCCCGGGTGGGCGCCCGGATGCCCACCCCGAACCCGGAATGGAAGGGAGGCCGGCCGTGAGTCACCCCATGCCCCGTCGGCAGTTCGTGCGCACCGCCGGACTGGGAGCGGCCGCCCTCTCCAGCGGCACCCTGGCCGGCTGCGGGGGACTGCTCACCCGCCGGCGCCCGACCAACGTGATCTTCATCATGGCCGACGACCTGGGCTACGCCGAGGTGGGCTGCTTCGGCCAGCGGAAGATCCGCACCCCCAACCTCGACCGCTTGGCCGCCCAGGGGATGCGCTTCACCTCCCACTACTCCGGCAGCCCGGTCTGCGCTCCTTCCCGCTGCACCCTGCTCACCGGGCAGCACACCGGCCATGCCTACATCCGCGACAACGACGAGATGGGGGAGCGGGGGGACGTCTGGCACGATCCCGCCCTGGAGGGGCAGCGTCCTCTGCTCGAAGGGACCTACACGATCGGGCAGCTCTTCCAGGGGGCCGGCTATGCCACTGCTGCCATCGGCAAGTGGGGGCTGGGCGGGCCCGGCAGCACGGGGGAGCCCAACCGGCAGGGCTTCGACCTCTTCTACGGCTACCTCTGCCAGCGGATCGCCCATAACTACTACCCCACGCATCTCTGGCGGAACGACGAGCAAGAACTGCTCGGCAACGACTACTTCTACCCCCACCAGCGCCTGCCGGAGACCGCGGACCCGGCCGACCCGACCGCCTACGCTGCCTATCGCGGGCGGGTCTACGCTCCCGACCGTCTGGCCGCGGAGGCGCGCCGGTTCGTGGATGAGCATCGCGACCGTCCCTTCTTCCTCTATCTCCCCTTCAACGTCCCGCACGCCGCCCTGCAGGTGCCCGAGGATTCCCTGGCCGAGTACGCCGGCGCTTTCCCCGAAACCCCCTATCGGGGGGAGAAGAGCTACCTCCCCCACCCCACGCCACGGGCCGCCTACGCGGCCATGATCACCCGGATGGACCGGGAGATCGGCACGCTCCTGGACCGGCTGGAGGAATACGGGATCGCGGATGATACCCTGGTGATCTTCACCAGCGACAATGGTCCTACCTTCAACGGTGGCACCGACTCCACCTTCTTTGAGAGCGCCGGAGGACTGCGCGGTCTGAAACAGGATCTGTACGAAGGGGGGATCCGCGTCCCCCTGGTGGCGCGTTGGCCCGGGCACGTCCCGGCCGGCGTCACCAGTGACCTGCCTTGCGCCTTCTGGGACTGGCTCCCCACCTTCGCCGATCTACTGGGAGTAGCCCTGCCGGTAGCGAGCGACGGGATCTCGCTTCTGCCAGCCCTCCAGGGGCGGTCGGAGCCCGGACCGCCCCGGGCGTACCTCTACTGGGAGTTCGCGGGGGCCCAGGCCGTCCGGAGGGGGAAGTGGAAGGGCATCCGGACCCGCGTCGACCGGCCGATCGAACTCTACGACCTGGAGCAGGACATCGGGGAGCGGAGGGACGTGGCGGCGAAATATCCGGACCAGGTGTCGTGGATCGAGACGATCCTGTCGGAGGCCCGGACCGAGTCGGACCTCTTCCCGCTGGTCCGCCGCGCGCGCTCATGATGACCGACGAACTGACCATCACGTCCTGCGTGACCCTCAACAACGGGGTCGCCATGCCCTGGTTCGGTCTGGGGGTCTTCCAGAGCCCCCCCGGCCCGGTGACCGAACAGGCGGTGGCCTGGGCGCTGGAGGCCGGCTACCGGCACGTGGACACCGCTCGTGTCTACAAGAACGAAGAGGATGTCGGGAAAGCGCTCCAGGCCAGCGGTCTGCCCCGACAGGAGGTCTTCATCACCACCAAGCTGTGGAACGCCGACCACGGCTACGAGCAGACCAAACGGGCCGCCCGCCGGAGCCTGGAACGCCTCGGACTCGACTACCTCGACCTCTACCTGATCCACTGGCCGGTCGAAAGGCTGCGCCGCGACTCCTGGAAGGCCCTGGAGGAACTCCACCTGGAGGGGCTCTGCCGCGCGATCGGCGTGAGCAATTACACCATCCGTCACCTCGAGGAACTCTTCACCTACGCCGAGGTGCTGCCGGCCGTCAACCAGGTGGAGTTCAGCCCCTTCCTCTACCAGAAGGGACTGCTCGCCTTCTGCCGGACCCACGACATCGTGCTGGAAGGCTACAGCCCGCTGACCAAGGGAAACCGGCTCAATCACCCCGTCCTGACGGCCATCGCCGCCGAGTGCGACCGGAGTCCCGCCCAGGTCCTGATCCGCTGGTGCCTGCAGCACCAGACGGTGGTCATCCCCAAGTCACAGCAGCGCATGCACATCCTCGCCAACGCCCAGGTCTTCGATTTCCGCCTCAACGAGGAACAGATGGCCCGGCTGGATACCCTCGACGAGGGGCTGCGCACCAGCTGGGACCCGACCGACCAGCCCTGAGCCCGATTCCGGCCCGGCACCGCTCCGGTGCGCACCGGTTTGTCCCGATCCCCGAACCGGAGCCGGGAGCAACCTCGGGGGCAACCACGGAGCCCTCCTCCTCAGGTCACCTGCAGCACCCGCACCGGGTCGATCCGGGTCGCCCGGTGGGCCGGCACCAGGATGGCCAGTCCGGCCACCAGCACCAGGAAACCGGGGGCCAGCAGGAAAGTCACCGGATCAAGCGGGGCGATGCCGTAGAGCCCGCTTTCCAGGATTCGCGCGAAGACTGCCGCCAGCACCAGCCCGACACCCACGCCCACTCCCACCTGACCGAGCCCCTGGCGCAGGATCATCCCCAGCACCTGCCCGCGCCGGGCGCCGAGGGCGATCCGGATACCGATCTCGTGGCTGCGTTCCAGGGTGACGTACGACATCACCCCGTAGAGGCCGGCCGAGGCCAGGAGCAGACCGGCTACCGCGAAGAGCGCCAGCAGACGGGCCAGCAGGCCGCTCCGCTCCGTGCTCGCCCGCAGGTAGTCGGTCATGGTCCGCACCCGGTGGATCGGCTGGTCGCCGTCCAGATCCAGGACCGCTGCCCGGACCGATTCGGTGTAGCGCTCCGGCTCCCCTTGTGTCTTTACGGTCAGGAAATAGCCGTAGTCGTTGTCCTGGGGGTGCGGCAGGTAGAGCTGCCAGTCGGAGGACTCGAGCACTCCGTAGAGCGCCACGTGCCGGGCAACCCCCACAACCTCCATCCAGGGGTTGGTCGAAGAGAAGTCGCCGAACTTGAGCCGCTTGCCGATGGGGTCCTCATCCGGCCAGTAGCGCTGAGCGAGCTGCTCGTCCACGATGACCACCGGCGGCGTCCCGGCCCGGCCGTCCCGGTCGGTGAAGTCCCGCCCCCGCACCAGGGGGATCTCCAAGGTCCGGAAATAGTCGGGGCTTACCGCGTTGGTCTCGGCGTAGGCCAACACGTTCCCTTCCTCGGGCGGTTCCCCTTCCACGTGGTAGCCGTTCTGCCAGTTATCGGGCCCCAGCGGCACCACGTAGCAGGTGGCCGCCGAGACCACCCCGGGGATCGCCCGGACCCGCGCCAGCAGCCCGTCGAAGAATGCTTGTCGTCGCTCCGGTTCCCTGTAGCGGGCCTCGGCCAGATCGACCTGGAGGGTAAGCACGTTCTCTGTATCCAGACCGACCTCACCGCAGGTCATCCGGTGGAAACTGCGCACGGTCAGTCCGGCTCCCACCAGCAGGGCTACGGCCAGAGCGACCTCGGCGACGACGAGCGCCATGCGGATGCGCCGGCGGCTCCGGCCAGCGGTGGTGCGCCCCCCTTCCTTGAGCTGGTTGAGCAGGTCGCGCCGGGCCGAGCGCAGCGCCGGCACCAGCCCGAAGAAGAGCCCGGTGACCAGCGCAATCACCAGCGCGGCCAGTATGACCCTCAGGTCGACCTGCACCAGGAGGACCTGGGGTAGGGTGTTCCCCATCAGATTGGTCAGCAGGCGGGTCCCCCCCAGCGCGATCAGCAGGCCGGCCGCTCCTCCGATCAGCCAGAGGGTCAGGCTCTCGACCAGCAGCAGCCGGACCAGCCGCCCGCCCCCCGCGCCCAGGGTGGCCCGGACGGCCAGTTCCCGGTGGCGGGCCGTCACCCGGGCCAGCATCAGGTTGGCCACGTTGGCGCCGGCGATCAGCAGGAGCAGAGCCACCGCCAGGAACATGAGCAGGAGCGGTCCACGCTGGTCGCGGCTGATCCGTTCATGGAGGGCGGCCAGGTTGACCCGACTCCCCACGTTGGTGTCGGGGTGTTCCGCTTCCAGGGTCAGGGCGACCCGCTCCATCTCGGCCCGGGCCTGTTCGAGCGTGACCCCGGTGCGCAGGCGGCCGATCACGGAGATCCCTGGGTGGTTCCCCCGGTTCTGCAGCCAGTTCGCGGCGAACAGTCCGATCGGCGCGAAGGCGTCGGCATCGATGTTATAGGGGAAGGTGAAGGTGCGGGGGAGCACCCCGACGATGGTGAACGGTAGGCCATCCACATTCATACTCCGCCCCACCACGTCGGTCGCCCCGGCGAACCGGTCCTGCCAGAACCGCCAGGTCAGGATGACCACCGGGTCGGCGTCCACCTCGTCCTCAGCCGGTCGGAAGTTCCTTCCCAGGACCGGTTCTACGCCCAGGATTGGGAACATCGAAGCCGAGACCTGTCCGGCCCGGACCACGATCGGGTCCCCCTCTCCAATCAGGTTCCCGCTGGTTGTTCTCCAGGCCGCCAGGTCCTCGAAGACCTGGTTCTGGGCGCGCCAGTCTGCGAAGTTCGGGTAGGCGACCGAGGCGTTGTCGAACGAAGCCAGCTTCTCCCAGAGTACGAGGAGCCTGTCCGGCTGGCGGAAGGGGAGAGGCTTCAGCAACACCCCGTCCACCAAGGTGTAGATGGTGATCGCCCCTCCCAGACCGAGGGCGAGCACCGCTATGGCGATCCCGGAGAAGAGCGGGTTACGCCGCAGCGAGCGCAGGGCGAAGCGCACGTCCTGGCTCAGGTCGGCCAGCCCTGCCAACCTCCTCCCCCGCTCGCGGGCACGGGTTTCGGCCCGCTCCACCCACCGCTCGAAGGAGGGTTCCCGGTGCCGGCCCTGGACCTCGCTGAGCCCTGCCGCGAGTTCGCTCCAGTCGGGGATCTGCCCGAGGGCCCAGACCTCCGCTTCCGCCTCCCCCATCCCCCGACCGAGCGCCTCCAGGTAGAAGTCCTCGAGCTGGGCGGCCACCTCCCGCACGATCCGCTCCCCGCGCTGGTCCTTCAGTTCCTCCAGCGGCAGGTTCTCCCGTACGTAGCGTACCCAATCAGGCATGGCTCAACCTCACGATCCGGTCCACCGCCGTGGTGAACGCATCCCAGGTCTGTTGTTCCCGGACCAGCGCCTGCTCCCCCTTCGGGGTGAGCTGATAGTAGCAGCGGCGACGCTGCCCCTCCTTCTCCACCCAGCGTCCCTTGATCCAGCCCCGCTCCTCCATGCGGCAGAGTACCGGATAGAGGGAGGAGATCCGGTACTGCAG
>CAZFHZ010000037.1:0-29072 GCA_964519015.1 uncultured Gemmatimonadota bacterium
GACGGCCCGGGCGACGCGTTCCTCGTTGAACGGCCAGAGGTCCTCGAGGCTCCCCCCACCCCGCGTGAGCACGATGCAGTCGAGTCCGGGGACCCGCTGCAGGGCCTGAAGGGCGGCCACGATCTCGAGCGCCGCCCCCTCCCCCTGGACCCGGGCGGGGGCGATCAGCACGCGCAGGGCCGGGTTGCGTCGTCCGGTGATCTGGAGGAAATCGCGCAGGGCGGCGGCCTGGAGGCTGGTCACGACCCCGACCCGGAAGGGGTGGGCCGGCAGGGGCCGTTTACGGGCGGGATCGAAGAGTCCCTCCCGCTCGAGCCGCTCCCGAAGCTGCTGGAAAGCGAGCTCCAGTTCACCGATCCCGGAGGGACGGACCTGCTGGACGATGAGCTGGTACTGGCCCCGCTGCGGGTAGAGGGTGACTTCGGCCAGCAGGAGCACCTTCTGACCGTCCTCGAGCCGGAAGCGGAGGGCGGCCACCGATTCCTCCCAGAGCACGATCCGTACTTCGGCCTGGGCGTCCTTGAGCGTTCCGTAGACCCGCTCCCGGCCGCCGGACCGGTAGTACTTCACGCCACTGAGTTCCCCCTCCACCCAGAGCGTGCCCAGGCGGTCGAGCAGGAGGTCGCGCACCCGACGGTTGAGTTCCTCGACCGTCCAGACGCGCCCCCCCGCTCCCTCGCTCAGCCCCGCTCCGGAAGCGGATCGGTCATCCGGTTCTGACCCGAGCCGCTCTCGGGGTCCCGCCGCCATCTCAGTCGAGCCCGTGCGCCAGTTTCGCCGCCCTCACCGTGTTGGCCATGAGCAGGGCGATGGTCATGGGTCCTACCCCTCCCGGACTGGGCGTGATGGCCGAAGCGACTTCTTTCGCCCGCTCGAACTCGACATCCCCGACCTGCCGCCAGCCGCGTTCCCGGGTCGGGTCGTCCACCCGGTTGGTGCCCACATCGATCACCACCGCACCCGGTTTGATCCACTCCCCCTTGATGAACTCGGGAGAGCCCATGGCGGCGATGACGATGTCCCCCCGCCGCACCACCTCGGGGAGGCCTTTGGTGCGGCTGTGGCAGACGGTGACGGTAGCGTCGGCCCGCGGGTTCTTCTGCATCAGCATGACGGCGACCGGTTTGCCGACGATGTTGCTGCGTCCCACCACCACCACTTCCTTGCCGGAAGGAGCGTTGCCGGTACGCATCAGCAGCTCCACCACCCCGGCCGGGGTGCAGGGGAGGAAGCGGGGTTCCCCGACCATCATCCGACCGACGTTCATGGGGTGGAAGCCGTCCACGTCCTTGTCGGGGTCGATGAGCAGGAGGACCTTCTTATCGTCGATGTGCTTGGGCAGCGGCAGTTGCACCAGCACACCGTGGACCTCGGGGTCTTTGTTCAGGCGGTCTACCAGCGCCAGCAGGTCCGCCTCCGACATATCGGCGTCGTGCTTCTCGAAGATTGAGTGCATGCCCAGTTCTTCGCAGGTCTTGCGCTTCATGCCGACGTAGGTCTGGCTGGCCGGGTCCTCGCCCACCAGGACCGTGGCCAGGCCGGGTATGATGCCTTTCGACCGGAGCAGCTCGGTCTCCTGAGCGGCTTCCTGCTTGATGTCTGCGGCAATTCTTCTGCCGTCGATGATGCTGGCGCTCATTCGTCTGCCTCGTCGGTAAGGGTGTCCAGGGATTGCGTCCTCATCCAGTGGCGGGTCACGCCGGTAGCCCGGCCGGTCGACTCATCGACCTCCAGGGTCATGGCGCTGAAACAGGGGTCCCCGGTCGCAACCGTGAAACGGCTCGGGATGCCCAGCAGGAAGCGCGTGAGCGCATCCTCTTTGCGGACCCCGATGACCGAGTCGAGCGGGCCGGTCATGCCCACATCGGTGATGTAGGCGGTGCCGCCCGGGAGGATGCGGGCATCGGCCGTCTGGACATGGGTGTGGGTGCCCACCACCGCCGCCACCTTCCCGTCCAGATGCCAGCCGAAGGCCGTCTTCTCGCTGGTGGCCTCGGCGTGGAAGTCCACGATCACCAGGTCGGTCTGCCCGGCCAGGGAGGCAACCAGCGCATCGGCCGCCCGGAAGGGGTCGTCGGTCCCCTGCATGAAGACCCGGCCCATCAGGTTGAGCACGCCGACCCGGGCCCCGTTGCGGGCCTTCCCCACCCAGAGACCGCTCCCGGGGAGGCCCGGCGGGAGGTTGGCGGGGCGCAGGATGCGCGGGTTGGTGGCCAGCAGGGGGAGGATCTCCTTCTTGTCGAAGCTGTGGTTGCCGCCGGTCAGGACATCGATGGGCAGGGCGAGCAGTTCATCGGCGATCTTCTCGGTCAGTCCGAACCCGCCGGCCGCGTTCTCCGCGTTGGCCACGACCAGATCGAACGGCCGGATCAGCTCGAGCTGCTCGAGGCCGTACCGGGCCGCCCGGCGCCCGCTGCGTCCCATGATGTCCCCGATGAAGAGTATCCGGGTCACACGCTCCCCCGATTCCCGCGTCCGCTCAGCCCGCCAGGGTGCCCTGACGGGTTTTCTCGGTCAGTCGCTCGATCTCCGCTTCCAGCTTCCGTTCCCGTTCCTCCAGGTCCCGGCGGGCGTTGAAGAGCTCATCGGTGATGTTCAGGGCGGCCATGACGGCGACTTTAGTGGTCGACTTGACGGTCAGACTGCGCGCCACCTCCCGCATCTTGGTGTCCACATAGACGGCGACCTCCTCGATGTAGTCGGGGTCGGCGTCCCCTTTGACCGGGTACTCGGTCCCATAGATGCTCACTTTGACACTCATCGGCACCTCACAGCGTTTCGAGTCGCTGGAGCAGGTCGGAGAGCCGGTTCCGGATCTCGGCGCGGCGGCGGCGGTAGCCGGTGTCGAGATCGCGGGAAGCCGCGGCGATCTTGCGGCGGAGCAGTTCGATCTGGTCCGCCTGCTCCTTCAGGAGTCCGGCCTGATCCCCCTTGTGCTCCCGCAGATCCTGCAGTGAGGTGCGTGCCGTCCGCAGTTCGGCGGTCAGCGTGTCGATGCGCTCCTCCAGCCGACGGATCGCCTTATCAAGATCTCCCGGCATGGGACTCAACTCCTGAGTCGGGCGTGGAAGTCCTTCTCAAGTATATCAAGAATAGCCTTATGAAGAGAATCTATCTCCTTGTCGGACATTGTCTTGTCTGGGTGTCGATACCGTACGGAGAGGGTCACCCCACGCCAGCCCGCCGGGATCTGGGCGCCGGTGTACTCGTCGGTGAGCAGGACGTGTTCCACCCGCCGCTCCCGGGAGACCCGCTCCAGGAGGGGGCCGAGGGAGAGACCATCGGGGATCAGCAGGGAGAGGTCGCGGTCACTGGCCGGATACCGGGGGAGCCCCTGGAAGGTCCGCACATTCCCGTGCGATCCTTCGAGCGCCTCCAATCGGAGGCCGAAGGCCCAGACGTCCGGTTCGATCCCGGCCCCCGCCCGCAGGCTCCGGCTGATCCGGCCGGGGCTCCTTCCCCGGTCCTGAGCTCCACACCCAGTCCGGGAGCCAGCAGGGCACCCTGGAAGGGAACCATAACGGGCACCGGGAGATCGAGCCGACGGACCAGGCCTTCGATCAGACCGCTCAGGTCGGTCCAGTCGAGCCGGGCGTCCGCGTTGCTCCACGGCTGGGGGCTGCGCCCCCCGGTGAGCAGGGCGACCACCCACTCCTCCTCCACCGGCCGCCCCTCCTCCACCCGGTGGACGTTGCCGACCTCGAAGATCCGCACCTCCGTACGCTGCCGGTTCAGATTGTGCCGGACTACCCCCAGCAGCCCCGGGACCAGGTCACGCCGGAGCACGGCCATCTCCTCGCTGAGCGGGTTCTCCAGGGCCACCGCCTCGGCCTCCGGGAAGGCGGGATGGGGACTGGAGGCGGCGACCAGGGAGCTGGTGACCACCTCGTAGAGGCCGAGCCCGGCCAGAGCATCGGCGAGTTCATCGCGCAGCCGCTGCCGCGGGGTGGGTCCGTCCGGCGGCGGTCCGCTCAAACGGAGCCGGCTCCCCAGTTCGTCGTAGCCCCAGAGACGGGCCAGCTCCTCGGCCAGGTGGGCTTCACCGGCCACATCGGGACGCCAGGAGGGAATGGTGACCCGCCAGGCGGCACTCTCGGGGACGACCTCGAATCCGGTGGCGGCCAGCCGGGCCACCGCCTCCGGCTGCGGAATGCTCACCCCCAGGTAGGCGTCGAGCCAGCCGCGCCGCACCCTCACCCGACGGGGCTCCAGGAGCCCGGGGGCGATCTGCTCGACGATCCCCGGAGCCACCTCGCCGCCGGCCAGTCCGGCCATGAGCGCGGCGGCCCGGTCGGCCGCCCGGGGGGGTATGGCCGGATCGGTCCCCCGCTCGAAGCGGCGGCGGCTCTCGGTCAGCAGGGCCAGCCGTCCTCCCGCCACAGCCACCCGCACCGGGTCGAAACAGGCGCTCTCGAGCAGGATATCGCGGGTCGCCGGGCCGATCTCCGAACCCGCCCCGCCCATGATGCCGGCCACCGCCAGGGGGTTCTCACCATCGGTGATCAGGAGCATTTCGGGGTCGAGCCGGCGCTGCTCGCCGTCGAGGGTCTGCAGGTGCTCTCCCCGCCGGGCCCGTCGCACCACAA
Organism: uncultured Gemmatimonadota bacterium; assembly: GCA_964519015.1. Lineage (GTDB taxonomy): Bacteria > Blakebacterota > Blakebacteria > Blakebacterales > CAYUVJ01 > CAZFHZ01. The sequence goes on from CAZFHZ010000037.1 coordinate 4,587, forward strand.
TCCGGCCCCCCGAGACCCGCGCGAGGTCGAAGGCGTGGAGCGGCTGTCCCAGTTCCCACATGAGGTAGTTGGTGATGTCCACGATGACGTTGATCGGACGCAACCCGGCGGCCCGCAGCCGGGCGGCCAGCCACATCGGCGAGGGGCCCATGCGCACACCGCGGATCAGGCGGGCGGCGTAGCGCGGGCAACCCTGCGGGTCGGCCACCTCGACCCCGATCGTCTCGGCCGCCGGGGCTCCCCGTTCGGCCACCCCCTCGGGGTAGGATTTCAAGGGCAGACCGAAGAGGGCGGCGGTCTCCCGGGCCAGTCCGTAGACACTCAGGGCGTCGGGTCGGTTGGGGGGCACGGCCAGCTCGAGCACTTCTGCGTCCACGCCCAGCCAGGTAGCGAAGGGGGTCCCCACCGGGGCCTCGCCGGGCAGTACCACGATGCCCGAGGCATCTTCCCCGATCCCCAGTTCGGTCTCCGAGCAGATCATCCCCTCGGAGACTTGGCCGCGGATCTTCGCCTTTTTCAATTTCACCCCGTTCGGCAGGGTGGTGCTGACGGTGGCGAAGGGGACCCGCTGTCCGGCCTCCACGTTGGGGGCACCGCAGACCACCGTGAGGGGTTCCCCGCCGATGCTGACCCGGCAGACGCTGAGCCGGTCGGCGTCGGGGTGACGGCCGGCCTCCAGCACCTCGCCGACCACCACCCCGTCGAAGGCATCCCCCGGCCGGTCGATGGCTTCCACCTCCAGGCCGGCCATGGTCAGCCGTTCGGCCAGGGCCGAGGCGGTCCCTTCGTAGGGGACCCAGTCGCGCAGCCAGTTCAGGGGAAGACGCATGTCAGCACTGCTCCAGGAAACGGAGGTCGTTCTCGTAGAAGAGCCGGATGTCGTCGATGCCGTGGAGGCGCATGGCCAGTCGCTCGATCCCCAGACCGAAGGCGTACCCGCTCAACCGCTCCGCGTCGTAGCCGACGAAACCGTAGAGGACCGGGTTGACCATCCCCGCGCCGAGGATCTCGATCCAGCCGGTCCCCTTGCAGATGCGGCAGCCCTTCCCGCCACAGCCCATGCAGCCCATGTCGAGCTCCGCGCTCGGCTCGGTGAAGGGGAAGTACGAGGGGCGGAACCGGGTGGCCACCCCGGCGCCGAAGAGCCGATGGACGAAAGCGTCGAGCACTCCGCGCAGGTCGGTCATGCTCACCCCTTCATCCACGTAGAGTCCCTCGATCTGATGGAAGACCGGGCTGTGGGTGGCGTCGGGGGCGTCGCAGCGGTAGCAGCGTCCCGGCACGATGATCCGGACCGGAGCGGGCCGACTCTCCATGGCCCGTACCTGGACCGGGCTGGTATGGGTGCGCAGCAGCAGCCCCGGGGGTATGCGGGTGAAGAAGGTGTCCCACATACCGCGCGCCGGATGGTGCTCCGGGATGTTGAGGGCCTCGAAATTGTAGTACTCGGTCTCCACCTCGGGGCCCTCGGCCACATCGAAGCCGAGTTCGCGGAAGACCTCCTCGATGCGGCGCCGGACACGGGTGATGGGGTGGAGGCGGCCGATGAAGGGGGTGCGTCCGGGATGGGTGAGGTCGGTCCCCTCCCCCTCCGGAGGTGCCGTCGTGCTCAGTTGGGAGCGCCGCTCCTCCAGCAGTTCCTGGAGTTCGTTCTTGATGGTGTTGAGCCGGTGACCCGCCTCGGGGCGCTCCTCAGGGGGGAGTGCAGGGATGCCTCTGAGCTCGAGGGTGATCCGGCCCCGGCGTCCGAGCCAGTCGATGCGGACCTGTTCGAGGGCGGCCTCGTCCCCTGCTCCCTCCAGCGCCGCCCGGGCCTGTGCGGCCAGTTCGTCATAACTGCGGCTCACCTTCGGTCCCCCTCCAAGCGAAACAACCGGCCGGCACCGCTCGGAGCCGACCGGTTGTCCGGTTCGCTGCGTCCGGATGCGGTGGTATCAGCGCCCGTCGCCACGGGCTGCGGCCACCAGTCCGGCGAACGCCTCCCGGTCGCGGACGGCCAGGTCGGCGAGGATCCGACGATCGATCCGGACACCGGCCTGTTCGAGACCGTGCATGAACTGACTGTAGCTCAAGCCGTGCTCCCGCGCAGCAGCGTTGATCCGGACGATCCAGAGACGCCGGAAATCCCGCTTCCGGGTCCGGCGGTCTCGATAGGCATACTGCAGGCTCTTCTCGACCGTCTCGCGGGCGGTGCGGTACAGCTTGCGGCGCCCGCCGACAAAACCCTTGGCCTGCTTCAGAACCCTCTTACGGCGACGGCGGCTCGCCGGGTTGTTGGTGGCACGCGGCATCTTACGGTCTCCTCCAGCCTTTATCTCTTCGGTTCGTCTTCAGCCGATCAGCCCAGCATGCGCTCGACGCGCCGGCGGTCGGTCGCGTCCACCAGCGTGCCATGGCGCAGCTTGCGCTTGCGCTTGGCCGATTTCCCGGTGAGCAGGTGACTGGCGAACGCCTTGCGGCGTCGGATCTTGCCGGTGCCCGTACGCTTGAACCGCTTCGCGGCGGCCCGGTTCGACTTCATCTTCGGCATGTTCTCTCGCTTCTCTTCGATCGGTGGCCCGGTATCGTCATTCCCCGGCGGGGCCCCGGGAACGGCCCCCCCGCAGAGGGGCAAGAACCATGGTCATGTTCCGCCCCTCGGTCTTCGGTTCCTGTTCCACGCTCGAGACGTCCGCCAGGTCCTCCTTGACCCGCTGGAGGATGGCCAGGCCGAACTCCTGGTGCATCATCTCCCGGCCCCGGAACATGATGGTGAGTTTGGCCTTATCCCCCTTCTCCAGGAACTCCCGGACGTGGGAGACTTTGAAGTCGTAGTCGTGGTCGTCGATCTTGGGACGGAACTTCATCTCCTTGACCGCGGTCTGGTGCTGTTTCTTCTTCGCTTCCTTCTCCCGCTTGGCCTGCTCGTACTTGTACTTCCCATAGTCCATGATCTTGCAGACCGGCGGGCGGGCCGTCGGCGCGACCTCGACCAGGTCGAGTCCGCGCTCCTCCGCGATCTGCCGGGCGGCGTGGACCTCCAGTATCCCGAGTTGCTCTCCGTCTTCGTCGATGACCCGCACCGGTGAGATCCGGATCTGATGATTCACCCTTGGTCCGCGTTCTCGGCTCACAAGTATTTGTTCCTCTCCTCTCCCGCCCGTCCGATGAAGTCCTCCACACTCAGGGTGCCCAGATCCCCTTCCTTGCGCCGGCGGACGCTGACGGTGCCTGATTCCACCTCCCGATCCCCCACCACCAGCATGTAGGGCACCCGCCCTGTCTCCCCATCCCGGATCTTGTAACCGACCTTCTCGTCCCGCCCGTCGGCCTCGGCGCGCAATCCCGCCTCCCGCAGGCGGGCCACCACTCCGAGGGCGAAGTCGCGGTGCGTCTCGCCCACCGGGATGACCACGACCTGGCGCGGGGCGAGCCAGAGCGGCAGGTCACCGGCGTAGTGCTCGATCAGGATGCCGATGAAGCGCTCCACCGAGCCGAAGATGGCCCGGTGGATCATCACCGGCCGGTGCCGGGCGCCGTCGGGCCCCACATACTCGAGTTCGAAGAGCTCCGGCATCGAGTAATCGAGCTGGACGGTGCCGAGCTGCCAGGAGCGCCCGATGCTGTCGCGGATATGGAAGTCGACCTTCGGTCCGTAGAAGGCCCCGTCCCCCTCGTTGACCTTGTAGGCGATACCCAGCCCGTCGAGGGCCCGCTTCAAGTCGGCCTCCGCCCGGTCCCACATCTCGACCGTCCCGGTGAACTTCTCCGGGCGGGTGGAGAGTTCCACCTGGTATTCGCTGAAGCCCAGGTCGGAGTAGACCTCGCGGACCAGGTCGACGGTCTCGGTGACCATCGCCTGGATCTGCTCCGGCGTACAGTATATGTGCGCGTCGTCCAGATTGAAGGCCCGAACGCGGGTCAACCCGTGCAGCACCCCGCTCAGTTCGTGCCGGTGCACGATGCCCATCTCGGCCAGCCGCAGCGGCAAGTCGCGGTAGGAGCGGAGCGCGGTGCGGTAGATCAGGCAGGCCCCCGGGCAGTTCATCGGCTTGACCGCGTAGTCCTCGCCGTCGATCTCCACGAAGTACATGTTGTCGCGGTAGTGGTCCCAGTGCCCACTGCGATGCCACAGGTCGGCGTTCAGGATGTAGGGAGTCTTGATCTCCAGGTAGCCGCGGGCTTCGAGCTTGCCCCGGATGTAATCGACCAGGGTGTTGTAGAGGACCATACCCCGGGGATGCCAGAAGGGGAAGCCGGGGCCCTCCTCATGGAAGGAGAAGAGGTCGAGTTCACGGCCCAGACGCCGGTGGTCGCGCCGGCGCGCCTCCTCGATCCGCTTGAGGTGCTCCTCGAGCTGGGCCTGCCCGGGAAAGGAGATCCCGTAGACGCGCTGGAGCTGCTCGTTGGCGGCGTCCCCGCGCCAGTAGGCGCCGGCCAGCTGGGTCAGCTTGAAGGCTTTGAGGCGACCGGTGGAGGGCACATGCGGGCCGCGGCAGAGGTCGGTCCACTCCCCCTGCGTGTAGAGGCTGACCTCTCCCCCTTCCAGCCCGACCTCTTCGTCGGCCTGGAGGTCCTCCAGGATGCGCACCTTGTAGGTCTCCCCCCGCTCCTGGAAGAAGGCCTTGGCCTCTTCCACACCGAGGGTGGAGCGGCGGATGGACAGGTCTTCCTTCACGATCCGCTGCATCTCGACTTCGATCCGCTCCAGGTCCTCCGAGGAGATCGGCTGGCCGAAATCGATGTCGTAGTAGTACCCGTTCTCCACCGGGGGCCCGATGGCCAAACGGGCCTCGGGCCAGAGCCGCTTAACGGCCTGGGCGGTCAGGTGGGCGGTCGAGTGCCAGAAGGTCTCCCGCCCCATCTCCGATTCGAAGGTGTGGACCTTGAACACACCGCTCCCCGTCAGGGGCTGGTCGAGTCCGACCAGCCTCCCGTCGAGTTCGGCCACCAGGGCGGCCTTGGCCAGCCCGGCGCCGATACCGGCCACCACTTCGGCGGCGGTGGTCCCCACCGGGACTTCCCGCTCCGAACCGTCCGGCAATCTGAGCGTGATCCGCTCTCCGTTCACCACCTGCTCACCCTTCCGTCGCCGCCAGGGGGTCGTACTCGGTCGGACCGTCGATACGCGGCGGGAGGGCGAGTCGGCCCCCCCGACGCGGGGATGGTGGGCGATACTGGACTTGAACCAGTGACCTCTGCGATGTCAACGCAGCGCTCTGACCAAACTGAGCTAATCGCCCGGAATCCCCTAACCTGTTGAGATTGCGAAAGGTACGGGCGCTCCACCCGGGTGTCAAGTCTCTGCACACCACCCGCGCGCTCAGGGCCGCCACCCGATGCTCAACAAGGCGGCCAGGGCGGCTCCGACCAGGCCGGCCAGCAGGTTGACGAGGTCGTTGGAGACCATTGTCCATCCGCGTACCCGGATCCCGTCGGCCGAGGGGCAGTGCCGGCGACGCTCGCTCACCTCCCCGCAGATCCCGCATTGGTACTGCGCCTGCAGGGTGGCCCCCAGCAGGCTGTCGACCAGGGAGGCCGCCAGACCGGCCGGCGCGGCCACCGCCAGCGGCCACCAGACCGGGGAGAAACGGGCCGGGGCGAGCAGCAGCGAAGAGGCCGCCACAACCAGCGCCCCGGCCGCCGCCCCCGCTGTCCCGGCCGGTGAGACCCCCCCCGAGGTACCGGGGGGGACCGGGCGACCGCTGGTGATCAGCACCGGCCGGGCACCCGAGGCGATCCCGACCTCGGTGGCCCAGGTATCGGCGGCGGCCGCCGCCACCGCACCGAGGAAGGCCGGCCAGGCCAGGGCCAGCGGCAGGCCGAGCGTCCAGGCGGCGAAGACCAGCAGGGGCACCCCCCCGTTGGCCGCCACCTGTCCCAGGTCGCGACGCGCCCCCTTCTCGCTGATCCGGATACTCTCCGGACGGAGCCGCTCCCGCCGGCGGGAGAGTGCGCTGGCCGGCAGGAAGAAGAGCAGGAGCGGCAGGGTCCAGGCCCAGCCTCCTCCCCCCAGGGTCCAGGTGGCCAGCAGGAAGGCGCCCAGGGAGCCGTCGAGGCTCAGCAGCCCCCAACGCACACTCACCACCGCGAGCAGCAGGGCGAGCCCTTCGGCGGCCAACAATGCGGCGGGCTGGGCATACCAGTCCCCCAGCACCAGCAGGAGGGTGAAGGCCGTCGCCAGCGGCAGGGTCAGGTTGTCGAGCCCCCGGTCCATCAGCGCCTCCGCAGCCAGCGCGACCGGGGCGCAGGCCAGCCCGACCAGCAGCGCCCGCTCGAGCCCGCCCCCCAGTCCCATCGCCTGCCAGCCAAGCGTGACGGCCATCCCGGCGACCAGGAAGACCGCCCCCGACCCGCCCGGGGTCTTGCGCTCGATCCGGTCGGGATCCCGCTCCCACCCTTCCCCGACCAGCATGCCGGCCGGGTCGGCGAAGGCGAGTACGAGCAGCGGTAGGGTCACCAGGGCGGGCTGGTCCCAGGCCACCAGATAGAGGAGCGCGGTCGAGAGGGCGAACCAGACCGTGCCGTAGGAGCCGGGACGGGCGGAGTGGAGGGCCGGGAGCCGGCCGTGCCTGACCGCCTGCCGGAGCAGGAGAGCGGCCAGCAGGGCGACCGTCAGGGGAGCCCAGCGCTGGTGGAAGAGCCAGGGAGCCAGAGCGGCCACCGCCCCGCTGGCCAGGTGAACCGACAGGCGGGTCAGGCGGGTCGGCACGCCCAGGAAGCGCCGCAAACCCTCGGCGGTCCCCACCAGAAGGAGGACGGCCAGGGCACAGATGAGTGCCGTGAAGAGATCGCTCAGGTTTCCCCCGACCGCTGGACGTGACGGCCCCCCACCGGTTTATTGTGCCCCGTCCCCTGTGTCAACCACCCCGGGAGGCCCCCATGCCGGTCGATCCTCAGACCCTGCCCGCCGAACCCTTCGCCCGCCTCGAGGCGGTGATGCGCCTGCTCCGCTCCCCCCAGGGGTGTCCCTGGGACCGGGAGCAGGGCCATCGCAGTCTTCGTCCCCATCTGCTCGAGGAGTGCTGGGAGCTGCTCGCGGTGCTCGACGAGCCCGAGGGGCCCGACGAGGGGCGCCTGCTCGAAGAGCTGGGGGATGTGCTCCTGCAGGTGGTCTTCCACGCCCAGATCGCCTCCGAGCGCGGGGCCTTCGACCTGCCGGGGGTGGCCGATGCCCTGGTGGCCAAACTGATCCGGCGGCACCCGCACGTCTTCGCCGGGACAGAGGTCTCCGGCAGCGGGGAGGTACTGCGCAACTGGGAAGCGATCAAACGGGATGAGACCAGCGACCACTCGGAGCCTCCGATCCCGCTCCCCGCCCTGCTGGAGGCCGGCCGTGTCCTGGCCAAGGTGGAACGGGCGGGGTTCCGCTGGCCCGGTGCGGAAGAGGCCCGGGCCCAGGTGCTCGAAGAATGGGCCGAGGTGGACGAGGCGATCGCGGCGGGGGGGGGTGAGCCCCTCGAGCGGGAGTTCGGCGACCTTCTGCTGGCCGCAGTCTCCTGGGGACGCGGGCTCGGGCTCGATGCGGAATCGGTGCTGCGCCGGGCGGTGGGGCGGTTCCGCGCACGCTACGCCCGGATGGAGGCGATCCTGGCCGAGGCCGGTCACCCGCCCGGATCGGCTCCCCCCGAAGCGCTGCTCGGCGCCTGGGAGCAGGCTCACTCCTCTCCGTCCGGCTCGCCCGGAACCGGCTGAGGTTCCTCACCCCGCCGGGCGATCACCCACGCCCGCACTTCGTCCCGCAGCCGGTTGCGCTCCTCCCAGGCCCACCCGACGGTCTCGGTGACCGGGCCGACCACCAGCTCCACCTCCCCCGGGTAGAGGATCTTCGACTTGGGGGGGAAGAGCCGGTCGGTGCCGATCAGGGCGACCGGCACGATCGGGGCGCCGGTGGCCAGGGCCATCCGGAAGGCCCCGGTCTTGAAGGCCCCGGTCCGGCCGGTGCGGCTGCGGGTGCCCTCCGGGAAGACCATGATGCGCCGGCCCCGGCGGAGCGCCTCGGTGGCCGGTTCCAGGCTCGCCCGGGCGCGGCGTCCCTGGGTCCGATCCACCGGCACGAACCCCTCCAACCGCATCGCCCAGCCGAAGATGGGCACATAGAAGAGGGTGTGCTTGGCCATGAACCGGGGGGGACCGGGCAGGCAGGCCACCAGGAGGGGGATGTCGAGGGCGCTCAGGTGGTTGGCCACCACCACACACGGTCCCTCCGGCACCCGTTCCACCCCCTCGGCGCGCCAGCGCACCCCGGCCAGCCGGAGCACGCTCCGGGCCCACCAGGCCAGGATACGCCCGTTCTGACGGCGCAGGCCGGGGGTGAGGGCCACCAGCAGCACGATCACGCTGCAGAGCGCCGTGAAGACGCCCTCCAGAGCCAGCAACAGGGCACTCCGGACCCGTACCAGCATCCGCTTCCCTCCCGGACGGTATCCCAGGGGTTGGCCTCGGCGTGTTTGCATCCTATATATCCCAGAAGAGCACCCGGCGTCCATGGGGTGCTGGTCCGCTGCTATGAGTTCCGGGAGGTCACCATGCAGGCACATCCGATCGAGGAGGGCTGGATCGTGCGGCTGGAACGGGGGGAGGAGGCCCTCTCGGTCCTGACCGGTTTCTGTGCGGATCGGGGGGTGGAGGGGGCATCCTTCACCGGCCTGGGAGCCTTCCAGAAGGCCCGGCTGGGCTATTTCGACATGACCGCCCGGCACTACCTGGAGCAGGTCGTGGAGGGTCCCTTCGAGGTGCTCGCCATCACCGGGAACATCGCCCGTAAGAGCGACGGGAGCCTGTTCGCCCATACCCACTGCGTGCTGGGGGACCGGCAGATGCACACCCTCGGCGGGCACCTCTTCGAGGCCGAGGTGGGAGCCACCCTGGAGATCGTACTGCGCGTCTTCGAGGGCCGGCTGGCGCGCCGACCCGACCCCGACCTGGGGCTGGAACTGCTGGACCTCTGAGGACGTCCAAGGAACGGTCAAGCAAGTGCGGGCCCGTAGTACTCCACGTAGATGGTGCTCGTCTCGACCAGCCGGACCCGGTGGAGGCGCGCCCCGAACGGCTCGAAGACGCCGGCCAACCGGTCCCAGACCCACTTCACGATCTCCTCACTCGAGGGGATGACGTCGGCGAAGTACGGGACATCATGGTTCAGGAACTTGTGGTCGAGCACCTCGATCACCCGTTCCTGCACGATGCGCTTGAGTTCGGAGGCGTTCATGAAGAAGCCGGTGGCCGGGTCGGGTTCGCCCACCACGGTGACCTCCAGGCCGTAGTTGTGGCCGTGGCCGGCCGGGTTGTTGCAGGCACCGAAGAGGGCCCGGTTCTTCTCCTCGGAGAAGTCGGGATTGTGGTAGCGGTGGGCCGCACTGAACTCGAAGATCTTCGTCAGATAAACCATGGGTCCTCCCGGTGCGTCGTGGCGGTCCTTCCTCCTGGAGCGGAAGTCACCCTTCGACGCCCCTGGTCCCCGGCGGGTTCCGGGGGCGCGGGCCGTGACCCCCAGCGTAAAGGAGTAGCATGCCGATCCACAAGCCGATGGGAGGCTCGCTCGAGGTAGAGTACGACGAGGAATCGAGCCTCCTGGTCCCGGCCCCGGACACCGAACGGCTGGAGATGGCCGTCCAGGCGATCCTCCAGCAGGTCGGGGAGGATCCCCAGCGCGAGGGTCTCCGCAAGACCCCCTACCGGGTCGCCCAGTCCCTCCGCTTCCTCACCCAGGGCTACCAGAAGAGCCCCGTGGAGGTCGTCAACGGAGCGGTCTACCACGAACGCAGCCGGGACATGGTGCTGGTCAAGGACATCTCCTTCTACTCCATGTGCGAACACCACCTGCTCCCCTTCTTCGGGAAGGCTCACATCGCCTACGTCCCCAACGGCCGGGTCATCGGTCTCTCCAAGATCCCCCGGCTCGTCCACCTCTTCGCGCGTCGGCTGCAGATGCAGGAGCGCATCACGCGGCAGGTGGCCGAGGCCCTCGAGGAGGTGCTGGCCCCCGACGGGGTGGCCGTCGTCATGGAGGGATATCATCTCTGCATGATGATGCGCGGCGTGGAGGAGCAGCACTGCACCACGGTGACCACATCGTTGCACGGCCGTTTCGAAACCGACCCGAACCTGCGGGAGGAGTTCTTCCGCAACCTGCCGGCCGGTGCCTCCGTCCGCTGAGACGAGCGACCGCTGCGCCCTGATCACGGGCGCCTCGAGCGGGATCGGCGCGGCCGTGGCGGTCGAGCTGGCCGGCCGCGGCTGGCACCTCGCGCTGGCCGGCCGCGACCGGGCCCGCCTGCAGCAGACGGCCGATCGGACCGGTGCGAAGCCCGACGAGATGCTGCTGCTGGTGAGCGACGTGACCGTGGCGGCCTCGGTGAACCGGGCGGTGGAGGAACTGGTGGCCGCCCGGGGTTGTCCCGACGCCCTGGTCTGCGCGGCCGGGGACTTCGCCCTCCGGCCGGCCCATCAGACCTCCGAACGAACCTTCCGACACCTGCTGGAGGTCAATCTGACCGGGGTCTTCCTCTGCCTGCGGGCCCTGCTCCCCCGCTTCTACGAGGCCGGCCGGGGACATGTACTGGCCGTCGGTTCGGTGGCCGCCAAGCATCCCCTGCCCGGCAATGCCGCCTACAGCGCGTCCAAATACGGCCTGCGCGGGCTGCTGGAGGTGGTCGGAGCCGAGGCGGCCCCGCGCGGGGTGACCGTATCCCTGGTCCATCCCGGAGCCACCGCCACCCCGCTCTGGGAGCGCGTGCCGGCGGCCGACCGGGCCGGTCTCGATCCGGCCACCTTCCTCGACCCCCGGGTGGTGGCCGCCCGCATCGCCGGGCTGCTCGAGGCCCCCCCCGCCTCCTTCAACGACCTCGACCTGTTCTAGTGTCCATCGCCTTCGTCGCCGCGCCTGGCATCTGCTACCCTGTCGGCGCAACGGAATGATGCGAAATTCTGACTCAGGACACTAGCCATGCACCTCGGGGTGCTCACCTCCTGGCCGATGCGCACCACTACCGGGAGCGGGGTGGTGACCAGCGTGCAGGGGTTCATCCGGGGACTGGAGGGATTGGGGGTCGAGGTCGGTCGGCTCGAAGAGGTGGCCCCGGCCCGTTCGGCGACCGGCACCCTGCTGAGACGACTCCGCTACAACCGGGGCCTGCCCCGCCGGATCCTCCAGGCGCGCGGGCTGGACGCCCTGCTCGGATTCGACTGGGACGGTTTCCGCCTCGATCGCCTCCGGCGCCCCCCCCTGACCGTCTTCTGCGGCGGGACGCTGGCCGACATCCTCCGGTTCGAATCGGGCTGGGCCCGGCGCCTGCTCGCCGCCCAGGCCGGGTGGGAAGGGCGGAACCTGGTCCGGGCCGACGCTATCGCCGTCCCCAGTCGCTACGCGGCCGAGACCGTGCGACGCTGCTACGGGGAGGGCTTGCAGCCCGAGGTGGTCCCGCTGGCGGTGGATGTCGACCTCTGGGATACCGAGCCCACCCTCGCCCCCCCCACCCCCCTGGAGCGACCCCTGCTGCTCAGCGTGGCCCGGCTCTACCGCCGCAAGGGAATCGACCTGGTATTGCGCGCCTGGGACCGGGTTCGACGTCAGCTCGGCTCGGGCACGCTGGTGGTGGTCGGCTCCGGCCCCGAGTCGGGCCGGCTGCGCGCTCTGACGGCGGCGCTGGGAACGCCCGGCCGGGTGATCCTGGCGGGAGCGGAGGAGCGGATCGGGGCCCTCAAGGGTTGGTACCGGGCAGCCGACCTCTTCTGCCTGCCCAGCCGTCACGAGACCTTCGGCCTGGTCTTCCTGGAAGCCGGATTGCAGGGGGTGCCCTCGGTCGCCCTGGCGACCACTGCCGTCACCGAGACGGTCCGGGACGGCGAGACCGGGTTGCTGGTGCCGTCGGCCGGAGGGGAGCAGACCGTCCGCGCTCTGGCCGGAGCACTCCGGGACGTGCTGAGGGACGATGGGTTGCGGACCCGGCTTGGGGTGGCCGCGTCCGTCCGGGCCCGCTCCCGTTCCTGGCGGGAGGCGGCGGCCGAACTCCGCCCGCTGCTGGGACCCTAGTGTCCCGAGTCAGGAACAACGAAGGCGCCCGGCGGGCGCCCTCGCAGTCACCGAAGTAGCCGGCCCGATCAGTCGTTGGCGAACTGGTTCTCGATGAAGCGGTGGGCATCGGAGATATCACTGTCGCGGATCAGGGCCACCTCACTGGCCAGCAGGTCGTAAGCCTTGTTGTAGAGTTTCCGCTCGGTGGCCGAGATGGTGTCGTTCTGGTAGCCGCTGCGGAGGTCGCGGACCGTCTCGGCGTACGATTCCAGCGTCCCCGCTTCCAGCCGGTTCTTCAGGAAGGTCACCCGGGCCTTCCAGTCGTTGGCCAGTCGACTGCGGCGTCCCCTCAGGATCTCCACCGCCTTCTTCTTCTGGGCCTTGGTACCCGGGAGCCGGATATCGGCCACGTCCAGGTTCTGTTTCGGTACGAACACCCTGGAACTGTTCAAAAGAAGTTCGATTTCGTAACATTCAATCTCTTCTTCCGCCACCAGCTTGGTCGTTATGCTGCGGACATAGCCTCCGCCCCAAGTGGTGTGGACGATTTTATCGTTGATCTTGAAGCCCTTCAGCATAGCGCTCATTCAGTGCTCCTGCGAAGGTCCGCCGGCTATCGGGCGACCGGTGGAGGGAGGTCGTGTTGGAACCTGTGCGGAAGTTTTATAAGATGGGGCCTAAGTCCTTATGAATCAAGGGATTTCTGTCTTAATACCTGGACATAACCTGATCCAGCGTTTCCAGGACCGCGCCCGGACCCAGATCCTCCAGACAGAAGCGCCGCTCTCGCCAGCAGGGGTGCCGGCCGTGACGGCTGCAGGGGCTGCAGAAGAGATCGAGGGAGAGGGACCGCACCCCCTCTCCCGTGGGAGCGAAGCCGAGGGCGGGATGGGTCGGTCCGAACAGCCCCACGGCCGGAGTGCCGACCGCGGCCGCCACGTGCAGGGGGCCGGAGTCGTTGGCCACCACTCCGTCGGCCGCCCCCAACGCTCCGGCCAGCCCGGCCGGGTCGGTCAGGCCGTCCGAGAACCGGATCCCGGCCGCCGCCAACTCGGGCCGAGTCAGGTCGGGGGCCCCTTCGGGCGGGGGTATCAGCACCGGCAGGTCCCCGCGGACCTGCAGTCGCCGGCCCAGCTCGAGCAGGTGAGAGGCGGGCCAGCGCTTGGCCGGATGTCGCGCCCCGGTCAGCAGGACGACCAGCCGTCCGCCCGCCCCGCCCCGCATCCGCCGGCCCCACTCCCGGCCCGCCGTCCGGCACGCCTCCGACAGGTGGAGTCGGGGCCGGGGGTCAGCCCCCTCCAACCCGGCCGCGGCCAGGTAGCGCACCGGAACGGGGGGCAGGGAGCGGCGGCGCTTGAGCGGAGGACGGGCGACCAGGAGCGCGCGCCGGAGCGGGTACTTGCGCAGGCGCGACACCGGAGCTCCGACCAGGAGGGCCAGGAGCCGGCTGCGCAGCGAACCGTGCAGGTCGATGAGGCGGTCGAATCCGGCCCGCCGGACCCGGCCGGCGAGTGCGGCCAGGGACTCCGTAGCGGGATCCCAGCCCCACACCCCGGCCAGTCGCGGATCTTCGTGGAAGAGCGGTGCGTAGGTGGCCCGGGTCAGCAGGACCACGGGGGAATCGGGACGGGCCGCCCGCAGCGCCTCCAGCACCGGGGTGGTCAGTACGACATCCCCCAGACTGGAGAAACGGACGACCAGGACCCCCCGCCCCACCTCAGGCGGCCCCGGTCTCGACGATCGGGGCGAGGGTCTCGACCAACCGGTCCATGATCTCATCCGGGTTCTTGAGGCGGATGAGCAGGTTGTGGAGCCGTCCCCCCATCCAGCCCGCGCCGTCCACCCCCAGGCGCAGCCCGATGCCGGAGCGGAGCAGCAACCAGGGGACGAAGGGGTGCCGGTCCAGGCTCAGATCGATGGCCAGGTGATAGGCGTGTTCCCGGAGCCGGTGGATAAGGGCCCGGCGGGGGAGCCCGATCGGATCGAGGTCGTCGAGGGAGACCATCACCACGTTCATCCCCTTGGCCGGCTCACCCTCGGGGAGGGGGGAAGGGCCGCCGACCACCAACAGGTCGAGCGCCCAGCGGGGGAAGGCCGCCCGGAACCGGAAGATCTGGGTGAGGACCTGCTGCCGGCGGACGGGATCGAAGGGGAGGACGAGCAGGACGCGTCCGACCACGCCCAGTTCCTCACCCATGTTGAGCGTCCGCCGGCGGTCGCGCCCGAAGGCCGCGATCGGGAGCAGGATGCGGGCCAGCGTCCACTTCCATCCCTTCATGGGCGACCTCCCACCTCGTGAGCTGCGACGCTCAACGCCCGTGGCAGTGCTTGTACTTCTTCCCGGAACCGCAGGGGCAGGGATCGTTCCGACCCGGCTGCTGCTCCACGCTGACCGGCCGCGGGGCCTCACCGGGAACCTCACCCCCCCGCCCGGCCGATCCGCCACGGGTCCGCCCGGCATCGGCCAGGGCACCCCGGAAGGCCAGGTTGGCCGAGTCCTGGTGCTGGGTCTGCACTTCGCCCGCGCGCCGGGCCTGGACCCGTTGAAGCAGCTGGCTCTCCACCGCCGTCGATTCCCGGAAGAGGATCTGGAGGGTCTCCCGGGTCAATCCCGCGAGCAGCTCCATGAACATGTAATACGCCTCCTGCTTGTATTCGACCAGCGGGTCCTTCTGCCCATAGGCCCGGAGGCTGATCCCTTCCTTGAGCTGGTCCATCGCGTAGAGATGGTCCATCCAGCGCTGGTCGATCACCCGCAGGACCGCGTACCGCTCCAGGCGTCGCATGAAATCCGGGCCGAGGACTCGCTCCTTGCGCCGCCAGGCCTGGGTCACCGCCTCGGTGACCAACCCTGCGAGTCGTTCCCGGTCGATCTTGGCGCGCTGCTGCTCCTCCACCTGGAGGTCGACGAAGCAGGTCTCCAGGAGCTCCTGCCCGAGCCCCGTCCAGTCCCAGGCGTCCGGGTAGCTCTTCTCGTCGGTGTGTCGTTCGATAAGGTCGCTGGCGAGATCCTCGACCAGTTCCGCGATATCCCTCTCCAGGGAGTCCTGCTCCAGCGCCCGGTTGCGCCGGGTGTAGATGACGTCGCGCTGGGTGTTCATCACGTCGTCGTACTCGAGCAGCCGCTTGCGGATCGAGAAGTTCTGCATCTCGACCCGTTTCTGGGCGCGCCCGATCGCATTGGTCACCATCGAGTGGGTGATGACTTCCCCCTCCTCGAGCCCGAGCCGGTCCATCACCCCGGCGATGCGGTCGGAACCGAAGAGCCGCATCAGGTCGTCCTCGAGGGAGAGATAGAACCGGCTGGAGCCGGGATCTCCCTGGCGTCCCGAACGGCCACGCAGCTGACGGTCGATGCGCCGGGCCTCGTGCCGTTCCGTCCCCAGGATGTGCAGTCCGCCCAGCTTGACCACCCCCGGACCGAGCTTGATGTCGGTGCCGCGGCCGGCCATGTTGGTGGCGATCGTGACCGCCCCCTTCTGCCCCGCCCGCTCCACGATCTCCGCTTCCCGCTGGTGCTGCTTGGCGTTGAGCACCTCATGCGGGATCCCGGTGCGCTTGAGCATCCGCGAGAGGGTCTCGGAGACCTCCACGCTGGTGGTGCCGACCAGAACGGGACGCTGCTGCCGGTAGAGCTCACCGATCTCCTCGATCACAGCGGCGAACTTCTCCCGTTTGGTCCGGAAGATCACGTCGTCGGTGTCCTCCCGCACGACCGGCCGGTTGGTCGGGATGATGGTCACGTCGAGCATGTAGATCTCCCAGAACTCCCCCGCCTCGGTCTCGGCGGTGCCGGTCATGCCGGCCAGTTTGCTGTAGAGCCGGAAGTAGTTCTGGATGGTGATGGTGGCCAGCGTCTGGGTTTCCCGCTCGACGTGCACGCCCTCCTTGGCCTCGACCGCCTGATGGAGACCGTCGGAGTAGCGGCGGCCGGGCATGAGGCGGCCGGTGAACTCATCGACGATGATGACCTGCCCGTCCTGGACGACGTAGTCGACGTCCTTCTCGAAGAGGGCGAAAGCTTTGAGCAGCTGGTGGATGTTCTGCAGCCGCTCCCCCTTGTCACTGTACTCCCGGGTGATCTGTTCGCGGCGCAGCTCCAGTTCCTCGGCCGGGATATCCCCCCGTTGCGCTTTCCCCTCGATCTCGCTCAGCCGTTCGGAGAGGTCGGGGAGCACGAAGAGTTCGGGATCGCGGGGAGAGAGGTGCTGCCGCCCCGCTTCCTGCAGGTCGACCGTGTTGGCCTTCTCATCGATGACGTAGTAGAGGTCCTCGTCCAGTTCGTGGAGGCGCTTCTCCCGGAGGAAGTCGTTCTCGACCCGCTCGATGAGCCGGATGACCCCCGTCTCCTTCTTCAGCTTCATGAGCCGGTTCTGCTTGGGGGCCGCCCGCTGGACCTGCAGCAGCTTGATGCCGGCCTGGTATTCCTTATCCCTCTCCTGGTCCTGCTCGAACTCGGCCAGGAGCTGTTCCGCTTCGATGAAGAGTTTGTTCACGGCCTGCGTCTGGGCCCGGAAGAGCGCTTCCACCCGGGGACGGTACTCGTCGAACTTCTGGGTGTCCTCCCGCTCCACCGGGCCGGAGATGATCAACGGGGTACGCGCCTCGTCGACCAGGACGGAGTCGACCTCGTCCACGATGGCGAAGTGGTGCCCCCGCTGCACCCGGTGCTCGGGCACCACCGCCATGTTGTCGCGCAGGTAGTCGAACCCGAACTCGTTGTTCGTCCCGTAGGTGATGTCCGCTCCGTAGATCTGGCGGCGCTGTTCGGGCTCCATGCCCATCTGGATGCAGCCCACCGTCAGGCCGAGCCACTTGTAGATCCCCCCCATCCACTCGGCGTCGCGGCGGGCGAGGTAGTCGTTCACGGTGACCAGGTGGGCGCCCCGGCCGGCCAGGGCGTTCAGGTAGAGGGGCATGGTGGCCACCAGGGTCTTCCCCTCACCGGTGGCCATCTCGGTGATCTTCCCCTGGTGGAGCACGACGGCGCCGATGAGCTGCACGTCGTAGGGCACCATATCCCACGTGATCTCGCGGCCGGTCACCATCCACTTCGTGCCCAGCAGCCGGCGGCAGGTCTCCTTGACCGCCGCGAAGGCCTCCGGGAGGATGTCGTCCAGCGTCTCCCCCTCCTCCAGCCGGCGGCGGAACTCGGGCGTCTTGGCCTGCAGCTCGGGGTCGGAGAGCGCGGCATACGATCCGGCGAGTTCGTTGATCCGCGCCACCAGCGGGAGCAGACGGCGCACCTCCCGGTCATGCTTGGTCCCGAACATCCGTTTCAGGATATTGGTTACCGCCACTTCGCTACCCCCTCTGTTCTCTCATCGCCCGACCCGCAGCCGATCACCCAGATCCTGGGGCAATCCCGCCGCCAGGATGGCTTGGCGGGCGCCCTCTATGTCGTAGGAGATCCGCTGGGGGGTGAAGGTCCGCGCCTCCAGGTCGAGAATCCCGAAGGCGGCCCGCGGATCGCCGTCCCGGGGCTGGCCGACGCTCCCCGGATTCATCAGGGCCGGTCCCGGTCCGAGCGGCATCGCCGCTCCCGCCCGGGGGGCTTCGAGCCGCGCTCCCTGCACGTAGCAACCCTGGACGTGGCTGTGCCCCACGGCCAGATAGGGGAGTTCGATCGCTTCCAGGGCCCGGTCGGCCTCGCTCCGGTAGAAGACATAGGAGAATTGCTCCGGATCGACCGGGCTGCCGTGCGAGAGGAAGAGCTGCCCCCGGGTGGCCGTGTAGGGGAGATCGGCCAGCCAGGCCCGCTCCTGGTCGGAGAGCACCCCGGCGGTCCAGCGCAAGGCCAGGAAGGCGGAGGTGTTGAAGCGCTCCCCCTCGTCCGGGAAGGCGACCTGCCGGTCGTGATTGCCCATCACGGTGAGCTCACATTCCGCACGGGTCCAGGCCAGGCAGGCGGACGGATCCGCCCCGTAGCCCACCACGTCCCCCAGGCAGAGAACGGCGTCCGGAGCCAGGGGCCGGAGGGCGTCGGCTACCGCCTCCAGCGCCTGGAGGTTGCCATGCATATCACTCAGCAGGGCCAGTCGCATCGGTTGCGGGCTCCATCTCCTTCCAGACGGCGTCGAGGATGCCGTTGACAAACCGTTTCGCATCCGAGGATGAGTACTTCTTAGCCAGCTCGATCGACTCGTTGATGCAGACCTTCCCCGGCACATCGGGGAACCAGAGCAGTTCGCACAGCCCCATCCGCAGGATGAGCTTGTCGATCAGGGCGATCCGCTTGAGGTCCCAGTTGGCCGCCCGCTGCGCGATCAGTTGGTCGAGTTCCTCTTCCCGGCTGGCCACCCGTTCGCACAGGCGGGTGACGTAGTCGAGGACTTCGGGGTCCTCGAAACCGGCCAGCCGGTCGGCCACCACCTCGGCGACCGGATAGCCGTTGAGCTCACGGGCGTAGAGCACCTGGAGCACCAGCTCGCGGGCCTTGCGCCGCCGGCCCATGTCACGACCGCCCGGCGCGCAGTTCCCGCAGGATGGCGACGGTCTCCAGGCAGGCCCGCGCCGCCTCCCGGCCGCGGTGCCGCTCCCCCTCCTTCGCTCCTCCCGGGTCGGGCTCCAGGCCGGCCCGGACCCGGGCCTGCGCCTGGTCCTCCACCGTGAGCACCCCGATGCCGATCGGGATACCCGTCTCGACCGCGACCCGCACCAGTCCACCCACCGACTCCCGGCCGACATGCTCGTGATGGCTCGTCTGGCCCCGGATCACGCAACCGAGGGCGATCAGACCGTCGTAGCCTCCCTGGCGGGCCAGCTCGGCCGCCACCACCGGCAGTTCCAGCGCTCCGGGCACCTCGATCACCGGCACCTCGGCGCGCTCGAGGCCGGCCCCGGCCAGCACTTGGAGCGCCCCCTCCAGCAGACCGGCCACGATCTCCGGATTGAACCGGCTCACAACCACGGCCAGCCGCGGCCTCGAGGCGGGACCGGGAACGGTCACGAGGACCCCTCCCCGCGGCCCGGAGCGGCCAGTAGATGCCCCAGCTTGTCGCGCTTGGTCTCGAGGTAGCGGGCGTTCGAATCGTTGGGGGGGACCACCAGGGGGACCCGCTCGACCACTTCGAGTCCGTGACCGGCCAGGCCGATCACCTTCTTGGGATTGTTGGTCAACAGGCGGATCTTGCGCACCCCCAGGTCCCAGAGGATCTGGGCCCCGACACCGTAGTCGCGCAGGTCGGCCTGGAACCCCAGATCCTCGTTCGCCTCCACGGTGTCGCGACCCCGGTCCTGCAGGGCGTAGGCCCGGATCTTGTTGGCCAGCCCGATCCCCCGTCCCTCCTGCCGCATGTAGAGGAGCACCCCCCGCTCCGCTTCCTCGATCATGCGCAGGGCGGTCTCCAACTGGTCACCGCAGTCGCAGCGCAGACTGTGGAAGAGGTCGCCAGTCAGACACTGGCTGTGGGCCCGGACCAGGACCGGCTCTCCATCGGCCACATCCCCCTTGACGATGGCCAGGTGATGGTGCTCGTCCACCCGGCTCTCATAGAGGTAGAGCCGGAAATCGCCGAAGCGGGTGGGGAAGTTCACGTCGGCGACCCGCGTGACCAGGAACTCGATCCGGCGGCGGAAAGCGATCAGGTCCTTGATGGTGATGATCCGCAGTCCAAACCGCCGGGCCATCTCCATCAGTTCCGGCACCCGGGCCATCGTCCCGTCGATGCTCATGATCTCGCAGAGCACGCCGGCCGGGCTCAGGCCGGCCAGACGGGAGAGGTCGACGGCGGCCTCGGTGTGACCGGCCCGGGTCAGCACCCCCCCCCGCTCCGCCCGCAGGGGGAAGATGTGCCCCGGTCGGGCCAGGTCGGAGGGTCGGGTCGCGGGATCGAGCAGAACCCGGATGGTGCGGGCGCGGTCCTGGGCGCTGATGCCGGTGGTGGTGCCGCTCACCGCATCCACCGAGACGGTGAAGGCGGTACTCAGTTTGGCCGTGTTGTTGGACACCATCGGACGGAGGTCGAGGTCCTCGAGGCGCTCGGGAGTGAGGGCTACGCAGATCAGTCCCCGCCCATGGGTGGCCATGAAGTTAACCGCTTCGGGACTCACCACGTCGGCGGCCAGGATGAGGTCCCCTTCGTTCTCCCGGTCTTCGTCGTCCACGACCACGACCATCCGGCCCTGCCGGATGTCCCGGATGGCGCTCTCGATCCCGTCGAAGCCCTCGGCGGGACCCCGGTAGCCGGGGGCGTGGGCCTCGGGGGCCCCCGTTCCACCCATCCCGTTCATGGGGTGGAGCCGTCCGGCGGCCGACTCACTCCCTCCAGCCGCTCGAGGAAGGGACGGAGCTGTTCGGCCACGTACTTGGCGATCATGTCCGCCTCCAGATTGACCCGCTCCCCCACGGCCAGCCGGCCGAGGGTGGTGACTTCGAGAGTGTGGGGGATGAGGGCGACCGAGAAGGCCTCATCGGTCACCTCGACCACGGTCAGGCTCACCCCCTGCACCCCGATCGAACCCTTCGGAGCCAGATAGCGCCGCAACCCCTCCGGCAGACTATACCAGTGGACGACCTCGTCTGGGGAGACCGGACGGACGGGGTGAGTGGAGGGGGGACCCGGCAGCCGCACCCCTACCCCGTCCACGTGACCGAAGACCAGATGCCCGCCCAGGCGGGTTTGGAGGCTCAGGGAGCGCTCCAGGTTGACCCCATCCCCCTCCTCCAACTCCCCCAGGGCGGTCAAGCGCAGCGTCTCGGGGATCGCTTCGACCGAGAAGGTCTCCCGGTCGTGCGCGACCACGGTCAGGCAGACCCCCTGGGTGCAGATAGAATCCCCCATCCCCAGCTCGGAAGCGATCCCGGGGGCCCGGATGGTGAAGCGGCGGGCGCCGGCGACCGGCTCGATCCCGGTCACTTCCCCGACGGTCTCGACGATTCCACTGAACATCGTTGCCAGCTCCCTCATGTGTGCTCGGCCGGGAGCGCATGGACCAGCAGGTCCTCCCCGACCGGTTCGGCCCGGCAGGCGCCCAGTCGGACCGGCGGATCCAGGGGCGCGCCCAGGCTGCCACGACCGGCCCCCATCACTCGGGGGGCCACCCAGAAGTGCCACAGATCGACCAGGTCGGCCCGGGCCAGGACGGCGGTGAGGGTTGGTCCTCCCTCCACCAATATGCTGTCGAATCCGGCTTCGGCCAGCCTTCTCAGCAGGAGGAGCGGATCCTGCCCAGACTCTCCCCCGGTCGGAAGCGTCAGCAGCCGGGCACCCGCCTGCTCCAGCCGTCGGGCGGGCGGCGTTCCCGCCGCCTCCTGGGAGGTCACGATCACCACCGGTCCCCCCGGGGTCCGCAGGAGGCGGGCGTCGGGGGGGGTGCGCAGACGCCTGTCGGCCACCACCCGGGCGGGCTGGAGGGGATGGAGTCCCCCGTCGGGGAGGCGGGCGTTGAGCCGCGGATTATCGGCCAGCAGGGTGCCGCTCCCCACCAGGAGGGCGGCGAACTCGCTCCGGCGCCGGCCGGTCCAGGCCGCCGCGGCCGGTCCGGTCACCTCCAGCGGGCGGGAGTCGGGCCGGGCGGTCCGGCCGTCCAGGGTGCGGGCCGACTTGACCACGACGGCCGGACGGCCCGCCCGGGCGGATTCGAAATGGCGCCGGTTCAGCGCTTCGGCGGCCGCCGCCATCAGCCCGATCTCGACCTCGATCCCGGCCCGGCGCAGCCGCTCCAGACCCCGCCCCCGTACGCGGGGGTGCGGATCGGCAACCGCCGCCACCACCCGGTGTACCCCGGCCCGCAGGATGGCCTCCGTGCAGGGGGGGGTGCGACCCTGATGGTCGCACGGCTCCAACGTGACGTAGAGGGTCGCACCGCGGGCGGCTTCACCGGCCTGGGCCAGCGCCACGACCTCGGCGTGCGGAGTGCCCGGCCGCTGATGGAAACCCTCCCCGACCAGCCGGGGGCCGGCCACGACCACGGCCCCCACGGCCGGGTTCGGCGGTGCGGTCCAGCGGCCCCGGGCGGCCAGTTCGAGCGCCCGGCGCATCCACACTTCACCGCCTGGACTCAAGCGTAGAGCCCGCGCATGCGATGGACGTCGAGCACCCGCTTGATGGCGAGCATATAGGCGGCGATCCGCAGGCCGGTGCCGTGCTCGGCCGCCACCTTCCAGACATCGTCGAAGGCCCGGACCATGATCCGCTCCAGGCGTTCGTTGACCTCATCCTCGTTCCAGAACCAGCCCATCCGGTCCTGGACCCACTCGAAGTAGCTGACCGTGACCCCCCCGGCATTGCAGAGGATATCGGGGATGACTGTGATCCCCCGGGCAGACAGAGCATCGTCCGCTTCGGGCGCGATGGGGCCGTTCGCCCCTTCGGCCACCAGGGGAGCCCGGATCCGATCGACGTTGCCGCTGTGGATCACGTTGTCGAGGGCCGCGGGGACCAGGATGTCGCAGTCCACCTCGAGGACCTCGGCGGGTTCACAGACCCGCCCCCCCTCGAAACCGGCCACCGTCCGCGCCCCCTGGACGTGTTCCATCAAAGCGGAGAAGTCGAGTCCCTTCGGCTCGACGATACCGGCGTTGACATCGGAGACGGCCACGATGGTGGCCCCCGACTGGTGGAGGAGTTCGGCGGCGGTCCCCCCCACGTTCCCGAAGCCCTGGATGGAGACCCGTGCTCCCTCCAGGGAGATGCCCAGGCGCCGGGTCGCCTCGCGGATACAGATGAGCACACCGCGGCCGGTGGCTTCCCGACGGCCGAGCGAGCCGCCCAGCTCGATCGGCTTGCCGGTGACCACCCCGGTTACCTGCTGGCGGGCGTGCATGGAGTAAGTGTCCATGATCCAGGCCATCGTCTGGGCGTCGGTGTTCACGTCGGGGGCGGGCACGTCGGAGTCGGGTCCCAGCACCTCGTAGAGCTCGGCCGTCCAGCGCCGGGTGAGCCGCTCCAGCTCGTTACGGGAGAGCTGGGCGGGATCGCACCGCACCCCTCCCTTGGCACCGCCGAAGGGGATGTTGACCACGGCGCATTTCCAGGTCATCCAGAAAGCGAGCGCGGTCACCTCGTCCAGGTCGACGTCGGGGTGGAACCGTATTCCCCCCTTCCCCGGACCGCGCCCGATCGAATGCTGGACGCGGTAGCCTTCGAACACCCGCACCCGCCCGTCGTCCATGCGGATCGGCAGGTTCACGATGATCGTCCGGCGCGGACGCTTGATCGATTCGATCGCCAGCGGGTCGAGGCCCAGTCGCTCCACCGCCTCGTCGAAGTACTTCATGGCGCCTTCGAAGACACTCCGCTCGTTCATCACGCCCCCTTTGGGTGCTGCGGAAGGATCACTCGTACCGGAGGGCCTCGACGGCATCGAGCCGGGAGGCCTTGATCGCGGGGTAGACGCCGAAGGCCACCCCGATACCGACACAGGTCACGAACGCGATGACCAAGGCCCAGAAGGTGATCGCCGCCGGCAGGGGTGTGACCGCCCCGATCAGCAGCCCGAGGCCGGTCCCCAGGCCCGCGCCGATCATCCCTCCGGTCACACTCAATACCACGGCCTCGACCAGGAACTGGATCACGATGTCGCCGCGGCGGGCGCCGACCGCTTTGCGGGTCCCGATCTCCCGGGTCCGCTCGGTCACCGACACCAGCATAATATTCATGATCCCGATGCCGCCCACCAGCAGACTGATGCTGGCGATACCCACCATGACCAGACTGATGCCGGCGATGATGGTGTTCATCGACTCCTGTATCCCGGCTGCGGTGACGATCTCGAAATCGTTCTCCTCGCCGGGACCCAGGCCACGGCGGCGGCGCAGCAGGGCGGTGGTCTCGTCGATCGCCTGCTCCTGAAGTTCGGGCAGGGCCTGGACCGCGAAGGCGAGTTCGCTCCGGCGCCCCCAGTACTTACGGAAGGTGGAGACCGGGATCATGACCAGGTTGTCCTGGCTGAAGCCGGCGAATTCCCCCTGGCTGGCCAGGATGCCCACCACCCGGAAACGTCGGCCGTCGAGCCGGACCTCCTGGCCGAGCGGGTCGATCCGGGAGAAGAACTTGTCGACCAGGTCCTGTCCCAGGATGACCACCTGCCGGCGCTGCTGGTCGTCGAGCTGGGAGAGGAAGCGCCCCGATTCCAGGTCGAGTCCCTGGATCCGGGGGAGGAAGCCGTCCGCGCCGTAGAGGAGCACGTTCGGGTTGGTTTTCTCCCCCTGGTAGCGGACCTCGATCCCGAACTGGGTGCTGTAGGCGGAGACGAAGGCCACCGAAGGGACGTCCGAGTCGATGGCATCGCGGTCGGAGAGCTCCAGGTCCCTCCAGTCGCGCGCGTTCGAGTGCCCCCCCACCCGGACCTCCACGCTCGGGCGCGCCTGCACGTAGAAGGTCTCGCTCCCCACGTCGCTCAGCTGCTGCTGCACGTAGACGCGCAGACCCTGGATGAGGCTGCTCATCCCCACCACCGCCAGCACCCCGATGATGATGCCCAGACTGGTCAGCAGGCTGCGCAGGGGGGTGGCGACCAGGGCGCCGAAGGCGACGTTGACGGTCTCC
>CAZFHZ010000038.1:0-4238 GCA_964519015.1 uncultured Gemmatimonadota bacterium
TTCGCCCTCAGGGTCACCGAATCCTCCCGGGTCAGGACCTCCAGTTCCCCGTCGATCACGAAGAAGAGTTCATCCTCCTCGTCGTGGGTATGCCAGGGGACCTTGTCTCCCTCCACGTGGACCAGCTTGACGTGCTGACCGTTCAGCTCCCCAACGATCTTCGGGGTGAAGGTCTCGTTGAACTTCCGGAAAGATGCCTCCAGACGGACGACCTGAAGCATCTGGTACCCCCTTATGGCTTAGGATCGATGGATAGAATAGCATGATGTGCCGATAGTCCCCTCACCCGGAGGATACAGGGACACCGACGTTTGTCGATCAACGGCGCCGGCCTCCCAGCGGTCGTCCCCGGTCCGCCCGGTGACCGGCCGATTCGCCTGTTGACACCCTTGGGGCGCATGCCGACTCTACGACACAAATGATCGTGGGCGTGGGCATCGACATCCTGGAAACCGAGCGGTTGGCACGCGAACTGGCCCGGGACGGGGGGGGGCTGCGGGACTCGGTCTTCACCGCCGACGAGATCGCCGAAGGGGAGCGGAGTGCCCGACCGGTCGCTCATCTCACGGCCTGTTTCGCGGCCAAGGAAGCCCTCATCAAGGCCTTCGGCGGGATCCGCGAGCGGGACGCGTCGTGGCACGACCTGGAGGTCCATTCCCGCTCCGACGGCACCCCGGAAGTGGTCCTGCACGGGGCCGCCGAGCGGCTGGCCAGTCGGCTCGGTGTGAAGCAGGTCCGGCTCACCCTCTCCACAGGAGAGGAGATGGCTATGGCCGTCGTCATCCTGGAATCCTGATCCGACACGCACCTGAGGAGGAGAAGGCGGCATGAGCAACATCGGCTCGTACGAGGAGCGGCTGAAGGGTTTCGACTGGTCCATCTCCGAGCGGGAGCTCGACTACGAGCCCGGGGGGCGGATCAACATCGGGTGGTACTGCACCGACCGGAACTGCGAGCGGGGCCTGGGCGGGAAGCCGGCCTTCCTGTGGGAGGACAGCCAGGGCAACGAGAAGCGGTACACCTTCGACGACTTGCGGGTGGTCACCAACGGGATCGCGACCTTCCTTCAGGAACTGGGGATCCAGCCGGGTGAGCGGGTCTGCCTGTTCATGGACCGGGTCCCCGAACTCTACCTGGGCTTCTTGGGTATCCTGAAGATGGGAGCGGTCGCCCAGCCCCTCTTCTCCGCATTCGGTGAGGAATCCCTCTTCCAGCGTCTCGAGCCGGCCGAGACGAGCGCCATCTTCACCCAGCGCAAGCACGTCGCCAAGATCCGCAAGATCCTCGGTAAGCTCCCCGCACTGCGGCACATCATCGTGGTGGACGCCGACATCGACAAACTGAGGGCGAAGGAGATCCCCTTCGACTTGGAGAACCTCCCCCGGGTGGAATCCTTCGAAGTCTACCCGAGCGTGGCCGAGACCCCTTCGGTGCTGCACTACACCTCGGGCACGACCGGCCAGCCCAAGGGGGCCCAGCACGTCCACTACTCGCTCATCTCCCAGTACTTGACCTCCAAGTGGGTGCTCGACCTGCAGCCCGACGATATCTACTGGTGCAACGCCGACCCGGGCTGGGTCACCGGCACTTCCTACGGGATCATCGGCCCCTGGGTCAACGGGATCACCCAGGCGGTGCTCGACTCCGGTTTCAGCACCGAGCGCTGGTACGCCTTCATCCAGAAGTACCGGATCACCGTCTGGTACTCCGCCCCCACCGCCATCCGGCTGCTCATGAAGGAAGGGATCGAGGTGGCGGGGAAGTACGACCTCTCCTCGCTGCGGCATCTGTGCAGCGTGGGGGAACCGCTCAACGCCGAGGCGGTCCACTGGTCGAAGGAGGCCTACGGGCTCCCCTTCCACGACACCTACTGGCAGACCGAGACCGGCTCGATCGTCATCACCAACTTCCCGGGCATGCCGATCAAGGCCGGTTCGATGGGGAAGGCCTTTCCAGGAATCACCGCCACCGTGCTTGACCCGAAGACTTTTCAGCCGATCGTCGAGCCTGGCCGGGTGGGGCTGATCGCCCTCAAACCGGGCTGGCCCTCCCAGTTCCGCGCCTACTTCAGGAATCCCGAGGTCTACCAGGCCAAGTTCAAGAACGGCTGGTACATCTGCGGCGACCGTTCCAGTATCGACCCGGACGGCTACTTCTGGTTCCAGGGGCGCGATGACGACGTGATCAACACCGGCGGCCACCTGGTCGGTCCCTTCGAGATCGAGTCGGCCCTGCTCGAACATCCGGCGGTGGCCGAGTCGGCCGCGGTGGGCAAACCCGACCCGGTCAACATGGAAGTCGTGAAGGCGTTCGTCACGCTCAAGTCGGGCTTCGCGCCGAGCGACGACCTCGATTTGGAGATCATGAACTTCATCCGCAAGCGGCTCTCGCCGCTGGCGATGCCGCAGGAGATCGAGTTCGTCGATAAGCTTCCCAAGACCCGCAGCGGCAAGATCATGCGTCGGCTGCTGCGCGCCCAGGAGTGGGGGGAGCCGATCGGGGACATCTCCTCCCTGGAGAACGACTGACCGACCCACAACAGAGAGGAAGCAGCCGATGGAAGAGATCAAGAAGGCGGTCCTCGACTACGTCCGCCGGGAATACCTGGAGGAGGACGATGACCGCGAAGTGGACGAGACCACCCCTCTCATCAGCGGTGGCATCGTTGACTCCTTCTCGATGGTCTCGCTGAAGCGGTTCCTGGAGAAGAAGTACCAGATCCAGATCCCGGACGCCGACGCGAGCCCGGAGTCTTTCGACACCGTGGTCAGCATCGCCGAGCTGGTGAAACGTTTCCAGGGAGTGTGAACCATGGCTTACAGCGAGAAGGCCCGCGTCGCCTACCAGGCCGAACTCAGCGGCATCCAGGAAGCCGGCCTGTTCAAGCGGGAGCGGTTCATCCATGCCCCTCAAGGGGCGGAGATCGAGGTGGAGTTCCCGGCCGGGGCCGCCACCAAGAAGGTCATCAACATGTGCGCCAACAACTACCTGGGACTCTCCGGGCATCCGGAGGTGATCGAGGCGGCGCACGCGGGACTCGACCACCGCGGTTACGGTATGTCGTCGGTGCGCTTCATCTGCGGCACCCAGGATATCCACCGGGAGTTGGAGGCGCGGCTGACCGAATTCCTGGGGACCGAGGATACCCTGCTCTTCCCTTCCTGCATGGACGCCAACGCCGGGGTGTTCGAAGCGGTCCTGAACGAACAGGACGTGATGATCGCCGACCGGCTGGTCCACGCCTCGATCATCGACGGCATGCGTCTGTGCAAGGCGATGAACGACTCCTATAAGCACTCCGACATGGGACACCTGGAGGAGAAGCTGCAGGAGCACCAGGACAAGCGCCACCGTATGATCATCACCGACGGCGTCTTCTCCATGGACGGCGACCTGGCCCGGCTGGATGAGATCGTGGCCCTGGCCGAGAAGTACGACGCCATGATCTTCGTGGACGATTCCCACTCCACCGGCTTCATCGGCAAGACCGGCCGCGGCACCCATGAACACTGCGGTGTGATGGGAAGGATCGACATCATCACCACCACCCTCGGAAAAGCACTCGGCGGGGCCTCGGGAGGGTGTGTAAGCGGGCGGAAGGAACTGGTGGAGATGTGCCGCCAGCGGGCGCGTCCCTACCTCTTCTCCAACACGGTGGCCCCGGTCATCGTCTCCGGCGCCTTACGGGTGATGGATCTGATCACCGCCTCGACCGAGCGCCGCGACAAGCTGGAGGAGAACACCCGCTACTGGCGGAAGCGCCTCACCGAGGCCGGTTTCGACATCAAGGCGGGGGAGAGCCCGATCGTGCCGGTCATGCTCTACAACGCCAAGCTGGCCCAGGACGTGGCGACCGACCTCTACACCGAGGGGATCTACGCGGTGGGGTTCTTCTTCCCGGTCGTGCCGAAGGGGCAGGCCCGGATCCGGACCCAACTCTCCGCCGCCCACGAGCGGCACCACCTCGACGCGGCCGCCGAGGCCTTCATCAAGGTGGGGAGCAAGCACGGGATCTTGGGACTGGGGAAGAAGGAACTGATCGAGAAGTTCGGGCTGTAATCCCCGCCGGCGGCCGGCTCAGGCGCCGGGTCGGGGATCGGGGAGGGCGGCCAGATGGGGGTGAAGGTCGGCCGGGCGGGTATCGGGCCCGACCGGGAGTGCGCTGACCGGTACCCCTCGCTGCCGGTACCAGTCGAGCAGCGGCAGGGTGCGCTCCCGGTAGGTCCGTAATCGTCCGG
>CAZFHZ010000038.1:4248-29036 GCA_964519015.1 uncultured Gemmatimonadota bacterium
GGTGACCGCTTCCACGGTATCGTCGATGCGTCCCTCCCGATCCCCGACCGGATCGCGCCGGAGCCGTTCGAGTACCGTTTCCGGTGAACACTCCAGAGCGACCACCCGTAGCACCCGGAGGATGGGCTCCAGGGCGGCCGCCTGTCCCCGGTGCCGGGGCAGCCCGTTCAGGACCACCAACTCGCCGGTGCGGTCGCTCCGCTCGCGCAGGAACCGCTCCAACACCTTTCGGGCGATCGGGAAGTGCTCCTCCTCCAGCAGAGCGCCGCTGTAGAGGGAGGATCGGACCACCTCCCGCTCGAGGCCGGTCAGCTCCTCCCCGGACCGTCCGGCCGCGACTCCCCGCAGCTGGGCGCCGAAGTCGAAGTGATGGCAAGGCCTTTCCCACAGGCCGTGCCGCTCCAGGTATTCCCCCAGGGGAGACTTGCCCGAACCGGTCGGACCGATCAGCAGAAGGGCGGGGTGCGGTTCGGGCATACGGGCGGTGGTCCTCTCCGGCCAGAGCTCAGAAGTTGCGGTGGTATTCCGCCTCGATCTCCAGGGCGTCCACGGAGGGGTCGAGATAGCGGGTGCAGTCGAAGTCGAGCCATTTCGGATTGGGTTGCCGGCGCGCGATCCGGTGGATGTTGAGCAGGTGCCGAGCGGTGATGTTGTCGGTCGACACGTTCCCACCGCCGAAACCGCAGGAGAGCATGAAGGAGGGCTCGAGTGCGGTGACCATCCCTCCCAGTGCCCCCTGGGTGGAGGGGACGTTGACCAGGATGCGGCCGGCATCGATCACCCGGGAGAAGTACTCGATCCGCTCGTCGGTGTTGGAATAGATGACCGCGGTATGGCCGATCCCACCGTACCGGGTGATCTCCGAGCAGCGCCGGATGGCCGCGTCGAAGTCCGGCTCGGCGTAGAAGGCGAGGATGGGGGCGAGGATCTCGGCCGAGAGGGGGTAGGCTGGGCCGACCCCGTCGAGTCGGGCCAGCAGCAAGCGGGTTCCTTCGGGGACGATGATCCCCGCACTCCGCGCGATCCGCACCGCCGGCTGACCGACCACGGTGGCGGTCATCGTGAGGCGCTCGAAATCCCAGGCGATCTCCCCGACTTTGTGGATATCCTCGGGGGTGAGGAAATAACCCCCCTGGCTTTCGAACTCGGCCACGACTGCGTCCGCCGCCTCCGCCTTGACGACGACCGCCTGCTCGCTGGCGCAAACCGAGCCGTTGTCGAACAGTTTGGAAGCCAGAATGTTGTGCACGGCGAAGGGGATATCGGCCGAGGTCCCGATGTAGACGGGCACATTGCCCGGTCCCACGCCCAGCACCGGCCGACCCGACTGCTGGGCCCGCCGCACCAGGCGGCTGGTGCCGGTGGCCAGGATCAGCGCCACCCGGCGGTCCTTCATCAGTTCCTCCAGCACCGCCTCGGTGGGGCGTTCCAGCCACTGGATGCAGTTGGGGGGCGCTCCTGCGGCCAGGGCCGCCTCGTAACAGTGCTCGGCGGCCGCGGCGGTGGTGTGACGGGCGGCCTGTGGCGGACTGATGATGATCGGGTTCCGGGTCTTCAGCGCAATGAGGATCTTGAAGAGGGTGGTAGAACTCGGATTGGTGACCGGCACGAAAGCGAGCACCGGACCGACCGGCTGGGCCACTTCGATGATGCCGTTGACCGGGTCCTCGGAGATGACTCCGACCGTGCGCTGGTGACGGATATCCTCGTAGACCAGCTGGGTGGCGATGACGTTCTTGATGACCTTGTGTTCCCAGACGCCCAGGCCGGTCTCCTCGACGGCCAGCTTGGCCAGCATGACCCGCTGGTCGAGGGCCCGCAGATAGACGGCCCGGACGATCGCGTCGGTCTCCTTCTGGTCGAGCTGGCGCAGGGCGGCCGCGGCGACGACGGCCTGCTCGAGGATCTCCGCTGCTCGCGACATGGCACCAACCTCCCAGGCGGGGTGGGTCACCGGGACGGCCCGGCCGGATGTTCCCGTACACCCAACCGGCCGGGAGGGCATCTTAGCCCACCCGGCGACCGGGTCAACGGCTTTCCTGCGGGCGAGCCGGGAGATGCGGCTGGCCCGGGCCCGCCGGAGGCCGGATATTGGACCGATTCGGGCGAAGCGCCCGCACTTCCGGGAGGAGCGATGAACCGGTACGCGATTGACCGCTGGGACTTGACGGAACTACTCCCTTCCGAAGGGGGGGGGATCCTGGAGGGCCAGCTGGCCGGACTCGAGGATCGGGTCGCCTCCTTCGAGGCGTCACGGGAGGAACTCTCCCCCGACCTGGGCCCCGACCGGCTGTGTGCCTTCCTGACCGACTACGAACAGATCGTCGCCCGGATGCACCAGCTCTCGGCCTATGCCTCGTTGCGCTTCGCGGCCGATACGCAGTCGGGCACGGTCCTGACGCTGCGCAACCGGCTGCAGCACGTCCTGACGGGTCTGGGCAACCGTATCCTCTTCTTCACGCACTGGTGGCGGCGGCTCGGCGACGGCGAGGCGGCGGCGCTGCTCCCGGACGCCGACACCCATCCCGACCTGCGGCACTACCTGGAGGACCTGCGCCGACTGGTTCCCTACACTCTCGAAGAACAGACCGAACAGGTCATCAACACCAAGGACGCCAACGGCATCGAGGCCGTGCTGACTCTCTACGCCATGCTCACCAGCCGGCTTGAGTTCACCCTCGAACTCGAGGGTGAACGGCACACCCTCACCCGGGACGGATTGACCCGCTTCGTCCGCTCCCCAGATCCGGACCTCCGGGCAGCCGCCTACCGCGAGCTCCTCCGCGTCTACCGCCAGGAGGCCCCGGTCCTGGCCCAGATCTACGTCAACCGGGTGCGGGACTGGCACGAGGAGAACATCCGGCTGCGGGGTTTCTCAGAACCGATCGCGGTGCGTAATCTCGCCAACGACCTGCCGGGGGATGCGGTCACCACCCTGCTGGAGGTCACCCGCCGCAACGCCCCCATCTTCCAGCGCTACTTCCGTCTGAAGGCCGGCTGGCTCGGCCGGGAGCGGCTCCACCGTTACGACCTCTACGCCCCCGTGGCGGGAGCCAAACGGGAAGTGGAATACGCTTCCTCGGTGCGGGAGGTGCTCGAGGTGTTCGGGACCTTCGACCCGCGGCTCGCCGCCCTCGCCGAGCGGGTCTTCATCCAACGGCACATCGACAGCGAGGTGCGCCGGAACAAGCAGGGGGGCGCCTTCTGTATGACCGTCCTGCCGGGCCAGACCCCCTGGCTGCTGATGAACTGGACGGGCGAGGTGCGCGATTTGGCCACCCTGGCCCACGAACTGGGTCACGCGGTCCACAGCATGCTGGCCGAGCACCATTCGGTGCTCACCCAGCACCCGGTCCTGCCGCTGGCCGAGACCGCCTCGGTCTTCGGCGAGATGCTCGTCACCGACCATCTGTTGGCCGAGGAGAGGGACCCCCTGGTGCGGCGCGAGTTGCTGGTCGGAGCCCTGGACGACATCTACGCCACGGTGATGCGGCAGGCCTGGTTCACCCTCTTCGAGATCGATGCCCACCGGGCGGTGATGGAAGACCGTTCCCCGGCCGAACTCGAGGAGCTCTACCTGGACAACCTGCGGGCACAGTTCGGGGAGAGCCTGGAACTGAGCGACGAGTTCCGCTACGAGTGGCTCTCGATCCCCCACATCTACAACACCCCCTTCTACTGCTACGCCTACAGCTTCGGGCAACTGCTCGTGCTCTCGCTCTACCGGCGATACCGAACACAAGGGGAGAGTTTCAAGCCGGGCTACCTGCGCCTGCTTGCCCACGGGGGGGCGGCCCGTCCCCGGCGGATCCTCGAGGAGGTCGATATCGAGGTGAGCGATCCCGCTTTCTGGCAGGGAGGCTTTGATGTCATCGCGGGGATGCTGGACGAGCTGGAAGCCCCGGGCGTCTGAACCTTACTCCAGCACGTAGCGTGGGTAGCTCGTGCGCGCTTCGACCGCCGCCGCCAGGTCGATCTCCAGCGTCAGGAAAGGGTCTTCCTGCGAGGTCACCCCGAGCAGGCCGCCATCCGGGTCGATGATCCAGCCGCTTCCCCCCATACCTCCCCCCGGCCCTTCGCCGTAGCGCCGATTGGAGGAGAGGCAAAAGGCTCCTGCGACCACCGCGGCGGTACGGCCTCCGACCAGCCACTTGTCGGTGGTGACGGTCGGGGTGGCGCGGGGGACCAGCAGCAGGTGGGCGCCCGCCCGCCCGTAGGCCCGGGCCCGTTCCAGGAACCAAAGGTCGGTGCAGATCAGGAAGCCGGCCTGCGCCGGCCCCGCCGGGAAGGTACGGAAGGAGCCGTCCCCCCGTTCGTACCAGGAGGCCTCCCAGTACCCGTCTTCATCGGGCAGGTAGTACTTGTGATGGACCGCCCGGCAGTCCCCCGCGGTATCGTGGACGAATCCTTCGTTGTGCCGGCGTCCCTCCCGGTTGACCGGTCGGGTGCCCAGCACCACCGCCGGTGCCAGTTCCCCCAGCCGGGGGAGCCAGCGCTCGTGGGCGGTCACGGCGGCCCGCCAGACCGTCGGATCGGCGGGTCGGGTGCGGGCGAACCAGTCGGCGAAGGGCATCTCGGGGAGCAGGACCAGTTCGCTCCCGCTACCGTGGACGTGGGTGACGAGTTCCGCCCAGTCCTGCTCCAGCGTCTCGCTCGCCTCGCCCAGTTCACAGACGGTCACGCGCATGCCGGCCTCCTGGCGGGTTCCCTCAGAGCGCGACCGTCGTGGAGAGCGGCCGCGGGCGGAGTATAAGGGAAGCGTACTGTCTCCGGCAGGGTGAAGGTGAAGAAGAGCCGTGCCAGGCCGGGGCTGGGGGCATTGATTGGAAAGATGCCCGGATCCCCCCGCCGATACACGACCTCCGGCGTCCCCTACATCGTGGGCTCCGCCTTCTTCTTCAGCCTGATGAGCCTGTTCGTGAAGGCTTCGGGCCGGACCCTGCCGGCCCAGGAGGTCGTGCTCTTCCGCTCCCTGGTGGTGACCGTCCTGAGCTGGGTGTGGCTGCGCCGGCATTCCGTCCCGGAGTGGGGGAACCGCCGGGGACTCCTCCTGCTCCGGAGCCTGTTCGGGTTCGGGGCCCTGAGCTGCTTCTACTACGCCATCATCCACCTGCCCCTGGCCGACGCCACCGTCCTGCAGTTCACCAATCCCGTTTTCACCGCCTTCCTGGCCGCCGGGATCCTGGGGGAGAGCATGGGAGTGGGCGCCTTCGTCCTCTCCCTGCTCAGTCTCGGGGGGGTGGTACTGGTGGCGCGCCCCACCTTCCTCTTCGGGGCCGTGGCCGTCCCGCTCGACCACTACGCGGTCGGCATCGCCCTGCTCGGAGCACTCTGCAGCGCCTCGGCCTATGTCACCATCCGGGTGCTGCGGGCCACCGAGGACCCGATGGTCATCGTCTTCAACTTCGCTTTCTTCTCGACCGTGGCCGCGCTGCCGACCGCGCTTCCCGGATTCCATCTCCCCGACGCCCGCGAGGCCCTGCTCCTGCTGGCCACCGGGGTGACCACGTTCCTCGGCCAGGTCTTCCTCACCCATGGGCTGGTCCGGGAAAGGGCGGGACGGGCCACCGCCATCGGCTATCTGCAGATCGTCTTCGCCGCCCTCTGGGGACTGCTCATCTTCGCCGAGGTGCCCACCCTGTTGACCATCGCGGGTGCGGCGCTCATCGTCGTCAGCACCATCCGGCTGGCCGGCGAGCCGGTCGCGCGCTGACCTTCCCGGTCGGCCCGGGCCGAGACGGGACTGGTCGCAACCCTCTTGCGGCATTACCATCGCCAGCGGTCATCCCAATCCCGAGGAGGGAGTCGTGTCATCGTCCGTCCACCCGTCCCGTCACCGGATCATCGTGCTGCTGCTCCCCCTCGCCCTGCCCGCCTTGAGCGCCTGCGGACGTCCGGAACCGGCCGAGCCGCTGGCCGAATACGCACCGGCCGTCCGCCGGATCATCCAGGCGGTCCGGTCGGAAGGACGGCAGTACAACAAGCTGGTCGCACTCTGTGACGGGATCGGCCCCCGCCTCTCCGGGAGTGAGGGAGAGCGGGCCGCGCGCGCCTGGGCGGTCGCCGCGATGGTCGCCGACGGGCTGGAGAACGTGCGCCAGGAGCCGGTCATGGTACCGCACTGGGTCCGGGGCGAGGAGGAGGGGTGGCTGCTCGGCCCGGTGCCGCGCCCGCTCCGCCTGACCGCCCTGGGGGGTAGTGTAGGCACGTCCCCGGAGGGGCTTGAGGCCGAACTGGTCGTGGTGGGCGACTTCGACGCCTTCGAGCGGCTCCCGGCCGAGCGGGTGCGGGGACGGATGGTCCTCTTCGATTTCCCCATGCGGCGTACTGCGCGGGATATGGGCGGCTATGGTGAGGCGGTGGCCTACCGCAGCCGCGGCCCGGCTACGGCCGCCCGCAAAGGGGCCGTGGCCTGCCTGATCCGCTCGGTCGGGACCGGGGTGATCACGGCTCCCCACACCGGATTGACCAGTTACGAGGAGGGCGTCCCGCGCATCCCGGCCGCAGCGCTCAGCATGGCCGATGCGGATGCGCTGGCCCGCCTCGACCGCTCGGGGGAGCGTCTCCGGATCCGCCTGCGACTGGGTGCGCAGACACTCCCCGAGGTCCCGGGAGCGAACGTGATCGGCGAAGTGGTGGGGCGGGAGAAGCCCGACGAGGTGGTTGTCATCGGCGGTCATTTCGATTCCTGGGACCTGGGTACGGGTGCCCACGACGACGGGACAGGTTGCGTGGAGGCGATGGAAACGGTCCGGATCCTGCTCGCCCTCGGCCTGCGCCCGCGGCGCACCATCCGGGTGGTGCTCTTCGCCAGTGAGGAGAACGGGGCGCTGGCCGGCGGCCGGGATTACGCGGCTGCTCACCGGGCCGAACCCCACGTGGCCGCCATCGAATCGGACAGCGGGGCGGGCCCGCTCATCGGTTTCACCGCCGGCGGCACCACCGAGGAGGGGTACCAGATTCTGCGCCACGTGATCGGATTGCTCGCCTCGGTGGGAGCGCGTGAGCTGCGCACCGGAGGGGGGGGTGGTTCCGACATCGGCCCGCTGGCCCAGCAGGGGGTGCCGCTGCTCGGGTTGTGGCCCGACACCGCGGACTACTTCAACTTCCATCATTCGGCTGAGGATGTGGTTTCCAACGTCGACCCGGGCCGGCTGGCCGACGGCACCGCGGCCATGGCCGTGATGGCCTGGCTCCTGGCCGAGTTGCCCGATCCGCTGCCGCGTGCCGGCGGGAGGTGAACGCCATGCAGGGATACCGTTGGAGCCCGGCCGTCGGGCGGAGCACCACCCCGGTTATACTGCTCGCCCTGCTCCTGCCCGTCACCGGGACGGTCGTCACCCCCTCGGCCGCCCCGCAGCAGCCCCCGGCGCGGGTGGCCCCCGTACTCGAGGCGGCCCGGAGCGTCTTCTCCGGCCAGCGGGCCTTCGAGACCACCGCTTTCGTGGAACAGTACTGGCGTATCCCCGGCAATACCGGCTTTGACGCCTCGATCGACCGGATCGCGGCCATCCTGGAGGAAGCGGGCTACCGGCTCGAGACGGAGGCGGCCGGTCACCCGTTCGTTTACCGGATCGAAGAACGGCCCCTGTCCCGTCCCTCCTGGGACCCGATCGACGCCTCGTTGAGCGTGGTGGGGGAGGAGGGGCCGCTACTGCGCTACGCCTCCAACCGGAACATGCTGGCCGCCAATTCCTGGCCGACCCCCCCCGGCGGGATCGAGGCCTCGCTGGTCTACGTCGGGAGCGGGCGGGCCGAGGAGTGGGAGGGGAAAGAAGTCGCCGGAGCGGTCGTGTTCGGTGAGACTTTGGTGAGCCGGCTCTACAGCGA
Organism: uncultured Gemmatimonadota bacterium; assembly: GCA_964519015.1. GTDB lineage: Bacteria > Blakebacterota > Blakebacteria > Blakebacterales > CAYUVJ01 > CAZFHZ01. Next base: position 12,079 of record CAZFHZ010000038.1, read on the forward strand.
GGCGATGCGCCGGGGCGCGCTCGGGGCGCTCGCCTACCGTCCTCTCCCCGCCTACAACCGTTCCGAGGAGCACCCGGACAGTATCACCTTCACCAGCATCCCCTACGATGAGCAGGGGAAAGGTTTCGGTCTCAACCTCTCCCGGCGGGCGAGTGAGCATCTGAAGGCCGCTCTGGAGCGCGGACCGGTCCGGGTCCGGGTGATGACCGCCAGCCGTTTCCTCCCGGAGGCGGTGGAACGGACTCTGGTGGCCGAGGTGCGCGGCTTGAGGCGTCCCGACGAACGGGTAGTGTTGAGTGCCCACGTCCAGGAGCCGGGGGCGAACGACAACGCCACCGGGGTGGCCGTCCAGGCCGAGATCGCGCGTTCGATCGCCGAGTTGGTCTCCGCCGGACAGCCCCGGCCGGAACGGACCATCACCTTTCTCTGGGGGGATGAGATCACGTCCACCCGGCGTTTCATGACCGAGGATGTGCAGCGGGCGGCAGGGGTACGCTGGGGGATCAGCCTCGACATGGTGGGGGAGGACACCGCCAAGACCAGTGGCACCTTCCTGATCGAGAAGCTCCCCGACCCCTCGGCCGTCTGGACCCGTGGGGAGGACCATCACACCGAGTGGGGGGGACGACCGATGCGTGAGGACGCCCTCTTCCCCCACTACCTGAACGACTTCGTGCTCAACCGCTGCCGTGAGCAGGCCGCCGATACCGGCTGGGTGGTGAACAGTAATCCGTACGAAGGGGGGAGCGACCACGTCCCCTTCCTCACGGCCAAGGTCCCGGCGGTGCTCCTCTGGCACTTCACCGACGTCTACTACCACACCGACGGCGACCGGATCGATAAGGTCTCCCGGACCACCCTGACCAACACCGGGGTGAGTGCCCTCACCACTGTTCTGCTGCTCGCCTCCGGGGATGAGGAACTGGCCCGGCTGGCGGCCCAGGAGACCGAAGCGGCGGCCCGCCGGCGACTGGAAGCGGAGACCGCCCTGGGCCGGCAGGCGGTAGCGGCCGGGGCCGATCCGGCCGAGCAGGCGCACATCGTGCGGGTCTGGACGCAGTGGTACGCCGATGCCGTGCGCACGGTGCGCGATCTGGAGGTGGACGGTCCCTCGGGTACGGTCCTGGCCCTGCTCCAGCAGACGGCCGTGGCGATCGAGCGCTACGGGGAGGAGCTGGCCGCCTCGATCCGCTGATCGGGCTCAAGCGATCCCAGCCGGTCCCGCTCTTCGGTTCGAGCTCGACGGTCTATGAATGTACTTCAGAACACTCGGTTAGTGCGGATATCATTAGTAGTCACGAACACCCGGACGAAACCCACCTCATCGTCCTGTTCACCAACCCGGTGTTCTGGATAGTTCCATCAGTTGACTGTCGTCTGCAGTGGTGTTGCCCGCGGCCGGAGCATGTGGTGCCACCACGTCCTTCTCGACGGGATTCTGATGTCCATCTCAAGGAGGGTCTACATGCAGGACATGCTCGTTCAGATCGGCGACTACATACGTCAGTACGTCCCGAACCTGCTGGCCGCGATTGCCATCCTCGTCCTGGGATGGTTCGCCGCCTTCATGGTGGCTTCCTTTGTCAGGATCGCGACGAATCGATTGGCGCGGGGGAAGAGGCTCCCGGAAGCAGTAGGAGTTGAAGCCCCGACCTGGCAGGCCATGAGTGTCTGGTCCGGCCGCATCGTCTTCTGGATCCTGATGGGATTCGTTGTCGTCGCGGCTCTTCAGAACCTGCAATTGGCTTCCCTGGCGGAACCACTGGACCAAGTGCTCCAGGCACTGACCCTGTATCTGCCGAAACTCGTCGGCGCCGCAATCCTGCTGGGCATCGCCTGGCTGATCGGATTCATCCTGCGGTTCATCGTCGTGCGGGCCCTGGAACGCTCGAATCTGGATACACGGATGTCGAAGAGCGCTGGTCTTACCGTCGAACGACCGCTCTCGAGGACGATGGGGGAGGTCGTCTTCTGGCTGCCTCTGCTCCTTTTCCTCCCCGCGATCCTGGGGACGCTGAAGCTGGAGGGACTCCTTCAGCCCCTGCAGGGTATGTTCGACGATTTCCTGGCCGTGATACCCGACCTGGCCGGTGCGGCCCTGATCCTCTTCCTGGGATGGGTCATCGCCCGGATCGTCCGACGGATCGTCACGACGTTCCTGGAAGCCCTGGGTGCCGATCGGGTAGGTGAGCAGGTCGGCATGGGTGCGCAGGCGGGAACGCGTCGGCTCTCGGTCGTGATCGGCATCATCGTCTATGCTCTCATCCTTATCCCCGCAGCGATCGCGGCCCTGGACGCGCTTCAGATCGAGAGTGTGAGTCGACCGGCGATCCTCATGTTGAACCAGTTCCTGTCGGCTATCCCCCTGCTTTTCGGCGCCGCCATCATCCTTGCGGTCGCCTATCTGGTTGGCCGACTCCTGGGGGTCCTGGCCGGCAACATCCTGTCGGGAGTGGGATTCGATCTGCTGTTCGAGCGTATGGGTCTGAAGGTCACGGTGGGGGAGAAGACCACTCCTTCCGCGATCACCGGCTCGATCGTGCTGATCGCCGTCATGCTGCTGGCAGCTGTCGAAGCCGCCGGGATGCTGGGCTTCGATGCGTTCGCCGACCTGGTCACCCAGTTCTTCTCCTTCGGCGCCCGACTCCTTCTGGGACTGGTGATCCTGGGGATCGGTCTCTATCTGGGCAATCTCCTGTTCCGGATCATTCCGCGGGGTGAAGGCCGTTGGGGTCTCTTGTACGCCTCAGCGGCGCGACTCGCCGTCATCGTGCTGGCCACGGCCATGGCCCTTCAGCATGTCGGAGTGGCCCCGGAGATCGTTTCCCTGGCCTTCGGGTTGTTACTGGGAGCGGTCGCGGTCGCTGCCGCTCTGGCCTTCGGACTGGGCGCCCGCGACGCCGCGGCGGGCCTGGTGGATCGCTGGTTGAAAGGGGAGCGCCAGTAGGGCTCACAGTGGGAGAGAGTGAAGTAGCATAGCAGGACACAAGGGTGCCAGGTCGGCCCATGGCCGGGGACCGGCCTGGCACCACCCGCTAGCGCACCTGCTCGAGCTCGGCCAGGCGTTCGGGGCTCACCGTCTCGGTGTGCAGATCGCCGAAGATCACACGGTACGTGCCGTCCTCGAGCCGCCAGCGCAGCAGCACCCGGTCGACATCCCGTTCGGTCACCGTCTCCCCGTACCAGGCCACCTCACGGTCTTCCTTCAGCAGCCGGGCATAGAAACCGCTCAGGTTGCGCAGCTGCAGGATCTCGGTGACCAAGCCGGGATCCCGATTCCGGCTCCTGGGATTCTGATCGAGGATCCGATCCAACAGGCTCATAGCCGTGAGCAGGGCGGGGTCGGAGGGATAGCGGCCCTCGGTCAACCGCCCATAGATTTGCAGAGCTGTACAGGCTGAAGCCTCGTCGTTGCGGGCCGGCGGCACGTCGGCCCACATCACCCAGTCGTCGGGGACGCGGGCGGGGAAATCCTCTTCGGTCAGTTCCGGATCCCAGCGAAAACGGTCCATGACGGTCCGATCCCGTATCCGCCCATCGTCGGCCGTGCCTGAGAACGAGATCTGGACCGGCCAGCCGGTGTTGGTGTCGACCCACAGTTGAAGGACGCCCTCTTCGTAGGTTTCCGCGAAGACGACCGGATCGTCGACCTCAAAGCCGACCGCGCGGACCCCACGGATGCGTCGGGTTCCAAGCTCATGGTAGGGCAAGCCCTTGATGTAGCGTACGATCTCCACCGGGTCGCTGTTCTGGTGCAGGCTGGCGGCTTCCTCCTGGTTGAGTCCCAGTCGCATCCAGGCCCGGTTGCGCGGCAGCAGGAAGAGGGCAAAGCTGTCTTCGGGCGCTACGATCGTGCGAACGAGCAGCCGGCCTTCCGCGTAGGCGTCCTGACGCAGTCCGAGTCCACGGTTGTGGTACTCGGTTACCTCCAGCCGCATCGGCCCGGGTTCGCGCCGTTGGATGATCCGGCAGATGTAGCCACTGGCATGCTCGACCCGGGCGATCACCTCGGCCAGAGCGACGGTCGAACCCCCAGGACCGGTCGGCAGGCCGCGGCCCAGCACGATCAGCAGGACGATCGCCGCCACGGCGGCCACCCGGAACCAGCGATCGGCGAGCAGACGGGTGAACCGTGAGAGCGCCCCCGGCTGGGCATCCGGAGCACCGAGGCCGTTCAGCACCCGGCCTTCGAGCGCCCCCATACGGCCCTCCAAGGACCGTACGTAACCGTCCAGTCGCTCCCCATCCACGACCAGGGCATCCCGCCAGGCCCGGCACTCCTCGCAGTCCGCCAGGTGTTCCCACAGCCCTGTGCGTTCCTCCGCGTTGAGGCTTTCCTCGATCGGGATTCGTTCCCGCCAGCGGTCGCAAGTTCCATTCATGATCCACCTGTCCCGGCTTCGAGCAGACTGCGGAGCGCCCGGCGGGCGCGGCTGAGACGGGTGAAGGCGCCGGCTTCGCTGATCTCCAGGATCCGGGCCACCCCGGCCGCCGAGTGCCCGTCGAAGTAGTAGAGTATCAACGGCAGGCGGTACTCGGGCTCCAGCCGGTGCAGGGCGGCGTGCAGGTCGTCGAAGACGTTCGGTCGATGGTCCGCCGGGGGGACCCCGGTGCCCTCTTCCTCCAGCAGCTGGCGCCTCCGGCCGCTCACCCGCAGGTGGTCACGGCAGAGGTTCTGCGCGATCCGCATGATCCAGGCCTCGAATCGCTCGCCCTCGCGCAGGCTCGATAGCCCGTTCAATCCCTTCAGGAAGGTCTCCTGGGTGAGGTCCTCGGCCTCCTCCGGATCACCCAAGATGCCCAGGCAGACCGCGAAGACCCGGCGCAGGTGCCGGCGGACCATCCCGGCGTACGCTTCGCGGTCTCCCTGGAGGGTCGCTGTGACCAGCTTCTGGTCGGGCAGATGCAGCGAGGGCTCCTTTCCCGTCTCTGTCCCAGGGACGAGCGGGCGGGGAGGAACCTGTCGGCGAATCGTCCTTATAATAGGGAAGTATGCCCCGAGGGAGAAAGCCGGGGGGCCGCCGTCAGCGGCCCCCGCCGGTCCAGCTCAGGCTGAGCACCATGTGCCGGCCGGGGTTGTAGACCCCCGAACCGTGCTCCTTGTAGGCGTGGTCGAAGATGTTCCCGAAGGTCAGGTTGATCCGCAGCCCGCCCAGGTCGCGCCCGGCCCGCAGGTTCCAGTCCGACCAGCCGGGGGTGCCCCCCGCATCGATCCGGGTGTCGTCCTCGTCACGGGCCGAGAGGCGGTGCTGGTACCCGCCGGCGCGCACGAAGACCTCGGCGGTGGTGGCCTCCTGGCGCCACTGCAGGCCGAGCAGCCCCATCAACGGCGGGATGCGACTCATCGGCTCGTCGGCCGTGGTGGCCTGCCCGTAGGTATAGAAGGCGTTCCCCCGCAGGCTCCAGCTCCCGCCGAGCCGGAAACGGCCCTGGACCTCGACTCCGGTGATGTAGCCTTTCCCGATGTTGGCCTTGACGTTGATCTGTTCCCCCGGGTCCTCGATGCCGTCGTCGTCCAGGTCGATCCAGCTCTGGCCCTGGTAGGTCCCCGCCCGACGGTCGATGATGTCGCCCAGGGCGGTGTAGAAAAGGAAAGTCTCCAGGTCGGAGCCGTCCCACTCCATCTTGGCGCCCAATTCGTAGTTGGTGGTGGTCTCGGCCAGCAGACCCGGGCTGGGGGCGTCCACCCCGTTGTTGCTGACCTTCAGGACCACGGTGTCGTTGAAGTTGGGCGCCCGGAAGCCGGTGCTGGCCGAGGCGACCAGGTTGAGCCAGGGGCGCAGCCGGTGGCTGATCCCCAGGTTGCCGGTCAGGTCGCCTAAGCGGTCCTCGAAGGTCCCCCACGGGTCCTCCAGCGGGGCTCGATACCAGATGTCGCTCCAGCGCAGGCCGACCGAGAGGTCGGTGGCCGACCCCAGGAGGACGTCGTCGCTTACGAACAGGCCGGTCTGACGGAAGCGGGAGTCGTCGGGATAGGCGCCCCGCTTGACGATCGAGGTGTCCGGCTTGACATCGACTCGGCCGCTGAAGACCCGGTCGTAGTAGAACTCGAGCCCCCAGCGGAGGGTGTGGCGGTCGGCCACGATCGATGTGGCCTGCAGGAAGGTCCCGACCGAGTTGATAATGTCGTCCTCGATGCGCAGGGTGGTCGAGCCGGTCGTGCGCTGGGGGCGCCCCTCGTGCTCGCGCTGCACCGAGAGGTTCCATTCCAGCCGGTTGAGCCAGGGGGTCGGCTGCTGGTGGGTATACTCAAGCATCCCCAGGAAACGGTCCTGTGGATCGTAGAGGTAGAGCTCGTACTCTCCCGTGATGTACTGGTCGAAGCGGGGTACTTCGTCCTGGGTGACCTTGACCAGGTCGAGCCGCAGCGTCTGAGCGTCGGAGAGGCGATAGGCGCTGATCAGGTGTCCGCTCAGCTCGCTGTAGCCGGTCGGGTCGTGGACCGGGATCTCCCCGCCGGGATTCAGGTTGCCGACCTTGCGACCGGTCACCCCCACCTGGGCGGCGAAACGGGGGGAGGCGAACTCGAGTCCGAGATGGGCGCTGCGCCCCTGGTCGGCCGAAGTGTAGCGCAGGTGGGTGCGGGGACTCAGGAGGGTACCGCCTTCGGTGAAGGCGGGAGGCGCCGTGATCAGGTTGACCACCCCTCCCAGGGCGTCGGAACCGTAGAGCACCGACCCGGGACCACGCACCACCTCGATCCGCCGGAGCGACTCGGCGTCGATCGTCTCCAGGTACTGGTTTCCCCCCAGCCGGAAGGTGGGCTTGTTCAGCCGCACGCCGTTGTAGAGGAGCAGGACACTCTGGCCGATCAGGCCCCGGATGATGGGCGCCCCGTGCCCGGCGGTGGTCTTCTGGACCAGCACCCCGGGACTCTCGCGCAGGGCGTCCCCGGTGCTGCCGGCCGGCCGGTCGGCGATGGCGTCCTCGCCGGCGACCGAGACCGCCTTCTGGCTGCGGAACTCGGACTCCGGCCGGCGACCGGCCGTCACCGTGACGTTGCGCATCTCCAGGGTGACCGGCTCCAGCTCGACCTGGAGTCGCAGGACCTCGCCGGGGGCCAGACGCACCGCTATCTCACGGGTCGCGTAGCCCATGTAGCTCGCCACCAGCACGTCCTCCAGCCCGGGCAGGTCGGTGAGGCGGAAAGCGCCGTCACGGTTGCTGAAGGTCCCCCGACCGGTCGTGCGCAGGAAGAGGTTGGCGGAGATCAGGGGGGCGCCGGTGCGGGCGTCCCGGACGCTGCCCTCGATCCGTCCCGAGTCCTGGGCTCGGACGGGATGGCCGAACAGGATCGTCAGCACCAGGAGCAGGACAGCCGAGCAGGAACGGCGGAGGGAGTCGTTCTTCATGGTATCGGTCGAGGCCCGGGGTGTGTGGGTGGTTGAAGATCAGCCGGGCCTCTGCCCTCGATACCTACGGCCCCCCGACCGGCTTTGATGCATTCAGAACAGGATCGGGCAGAAGGGGGTTGTCGGACGGGTGCGGGGCCGTGATGATACTCCCGCACTCGGGTCACACCGGCAGGAGAGGGAAGCGATGATCACCTGGGATTTCTCCGGACAGCGCGCCCTGGTCACGGGCTCGAGCAGCGGCATCGGGCGGGCCACCGCCCGGTTGATAGTGGCGGCCGGCGGCGAGGTGCTGGCGACCGGACGCAAGCAGGAGGCCCTGACGGCTCTGGCGCAGGAACTGGAAGGGGCGCCCGGCCGACTCCACCTCGAGGCGGGGGACCTGACCGAGGAGGGATTCCGCGAAGAGCTGGTTGCCCGGGCGGTCGCCGGGCTGGGCGGGCTCGACATCCTGGTCAACGCGGCCGGGATCATCGCCAGCGCGGACTGGGAGAGCACCTCCCTGGCCGACTGGGATTGGATGATGGACATCAACCTGACCAGTCTGTTCGCCCTGACCAAGTTGTGTATCCCCCACCTGATCGAGAGCCGGGGGAGCATCGTCAACGTCTCCAGTGTGACCGGCACCCGGGCCTTTCCCGGAGTACTCGCCTACTGCGTGAGCAAGGCGGGGGTGGATCAACTGACCCGCTGTCTGGCGCTGGAGCTGGCCCCGAAGGGAGTGCGGGTGAACGCGGTCAATCCGGGAGTGGTGGTGACCAACCTGCATCGCAACGGCGGGATGGACGAACAACGTTATGCCGCCTTCCTGGAACACAGCAAAACCTCCCACCCGCTCGGCCGGGTGGGGGAGGCGGACGAGGTGGCCGATCTGATCGCCTTCCTGGCTTCCGACCGCTCAGGCTGGATCACCGGCGATACGGTCTCGATCGACGGCGGGCGCCACCAGACCTGCGCCCGCTGAGCGGGGATCGCGCCCGAGGAACTGAAGGGGCCGGCCGGTCCGGACCTACTAGAAGGTGGTATCATCCGGGATCGGGCTCCCCACCCGCTCCCGGTGTCAAAGGCTCCCGCTGGAAGGAGAACCGTTCCATGACCCGCCTCCTCCGCACCACCCTGCCCGTCCTGCTGGTGCTCTCGTTCACCGCGGCCTGCAGTAAGCCGATGAGCGAAGAACGGATCCAGCAGGTCGCCCCCCGCATCCACGATAAGGCCTGGATCGTGGATACCCACGACGACGCTCCCGAATCGCACCTCCGGGATGCGACCTGGGTGGCCAGTGACCGTCACGATTCCGGACAGCGGGGCGCCGGCTTATGGGACATCCCCCGGATGATCGAGGGGGGACAGGACGCGATCTTCCTGGTGGTCTACGTGGGGCAGGGGGCATTGACCCCGGAGGCGTTTGAGAACGCCTACCAGCGGGCCGTGCCGCAGTTCGACTGGATCCACCGGATGGCCGATTCGAGCCCGCTGGCCGAGATCGCCCTCTCCAGCGCCGACGCGGTGCGTCTGCACAAGGCCGGCCGGCGTGCTTTCTTCACCGGGGTGGAGAACGGCTACCCGATCGGCCTCGACCTGGGCAAGATCAAGGAGTTCTACGACCGGGGCATGCGCTACATGACCCTCTCCCACAACGGGGACAACCAGATCTGCGCCTCGACCAACCCCCGGGACCGGGAACGGACGGATTTCGGCCTGACCGACTTCGGCCGCCAGGTGGTGGCCGAGTTGAACCGCCTCGGCGTGATCATCGACGTCTCCCATATCTCCGACCAGTCCTTCTTCGATCTGGTGGAGGTCAGTCAGGCTCCCATAGTGGCCACCCACTCGGGCTGCCGGGCGCTCTGCGACAACTCCCGCGACATGACCGACGAGATGCTGCTGGCCCTGAAGAAGAACGGCGGGGTCATCCAGCTGGTGGCGCTGGGTTCCTTCCTGCGGGACACCCCCGCCAATCCGGAGCGGGACGCGGCCATGCAGGCCCTGACCGAGGAGTTCGGCGACCGCCGGCAGATGAGCATCGAGCGGTCGCTGGAATACCGGACCCGCGTGAACGAGATCCGCGAGAAGTACCCGATCCCGCCGGTGACCATCGAGGACTTCATGAAGCACTTCGACCACGCCGTGGCCCTGATCGGGATCGACCACGTCGGCTTCGGCAGCGACTTCGACGGCGGTGGGGGGGTCGAGGGTCTGGCCGACGTCACCATGCTGCCCAACGTGACCGTGGAGCTGCTGCGCCGGGGCTACTCAGAAAGGGAGATCAAGAAGTTCTGGGGAGGCAACTTCCTGCGCGTGATGAAGAACGTGGAGCGGGTGGCCGGGAAGTAATCCGTCCCCGTGATTTTGGAAGACGCTCGCGGACGCCGGTCGGGATCCGCTCCCGGCCGGCGTCTGGTGTGAGCAGCCGCTGGACTTCGCGGGCTGGAAACGGAATCATGGACCGATGACCATCATCGTCTTGATCCGCAAGCTGCTGAAGGCGCTCAACTCGGACGGCACGCCCGGGCAGGTGGCCGCCGGCCTCGCCCTGGGGGCGGTCTTGGGGCTCACTCCCCTCTTCAGCCTGCATAACTTGGCTCTCCTGGCCCTGGCCTTCCTGTTGCAGGTCTCCCTGGCCGGCTTCTTCCTGGGCTGGGCCCTCTTCGTCCCGATCGGCTTCCTGCTCGACCCGCTCTTCGATTCGATCGGGCGCTGGCTCCTGCTCGACCAGAGCGGCCTGCAGCCGCTCTGGTCGGCCTGGTATAACGCCCCCGTAGTGGCCCTGACCAACTTCAACAACACCATCGTGCTGGGCAGCTTCGTGACCTGGCTGGTGTTCCTGGCGCCCCTTTTCCTCCTCGCCCGCGTGGGCGTGACGCAGTACCGCACCCACATCTACCAGCGGCTGGCCCGCTGGAAGGTCTTCCAGGCGGTCAAGGGTTCGAAGGCCTGGGACCTCTATCGCCTCTTCCGGCCGGAGTGACCATGAAGAAACTCTTCCGCTGGAAAGCGATCGTCCCCCTGCTGCTGGTACTGCTCCTGATCGCCCTGGTGTGGCGCCTTCTTCTGCCCGGCCTTATCCGCCGCGGGCTGGAGGAGACCGGGGCCGCCTTCACCGGGGCCCGGGTGGATGTGGAGCGCGTCCAGGTGAGCCTGACCGGGAGCCGGTTGCGGGTGGTCGGAATCCAGGCGGCCGACCCCGACCGGCCGCTGACCAACCAGCTCGAGGTCGGCGAGGTAGTGGCCGACCTGCGCTTCTGGCCGCTGCTGCAGAAGAAGCTCATCATCGACACCCTGGCGGTCCGGGGGGTGCGTTTCGGGACCCCGCGCACGGTATCCGGGGAGCTGCCGAAGCGATACCGGACGACCGGGGAACCGGCCCGGCTGCTGGCCGAGTGGAGCGCCGGACTGCCGCACCCCTCCTTCAGCCTGGAGGGGCTCACCCAGACGGTCGACGTGGGCGCCTTCGAGGCCGACAGCCTGAGCACCGTCCGCCTGGCCCGCGCGCTCCCCGGGAGGGCCGACTCGCTCTGGACGGCCTGGCAGGCGCAGCTGAGGGAGCTGGATGTGCAGCCCCAGATCGTGGCCGGGCGTGCCCTGCTTGATCGGTTGAAGGGGGCCTCGCTGCGCAGCCTGGGGGTGGATGGAGTGACCCGGGCGGTGCGGGACGTCCGCAACCTGGTCCGGGAACTCGAGCGGAAACGGGATGGGGTGGTCACCTTCCAGACCGGGGTGCGGACGGGAATGACCGGCCTGGAGCGGGACCTGGGGCGCTTCGACGAGTTGCGCCGTCAGGACCTGGCCTGGGCCCGAGGCCTGCTAAAGGTCCCCTCGCTGGAGGCGCCCGACATCGGACCGGCCCTCTTTACCGAGATGGCCCGGGAACGCCTGGGACCGATCCTGAAGTGGCTCGAGGTGGCCGACCGGTACCTACCGCCGGGGCTCAAGCAACGCCCCAAGCCGGGCCCCGAGCGGGTCCGGGCTTCCGGCCTGACCGTCCTCTTCCCGCGCCGGGAGTCCCTCCCTGCCTTCCTGCTCACCTACGGGGAGATCGAGCTCGACCTGGGCCAGGTGGGGCGGAGCGATCGCTACGACCTGATGCTGCAGGGGGTCACCTCCGATCCGGCCGTCTACGGACGGCCGAGCACCGCCCGCCTCAAGCGGGCCAGGGGGGTGGGAGGAGAGGGGGCGGACTCCTTCCGGGCCGACCTGCTGCTCGACCACCGGAGCGAACCGGTGGTGGACTCACTCGAAGTGGTGGTGAGGGGGACACGTCTGGTGGAGACCTCGCTGGGGGGACTGGGGGGCCGGCTCGACCTGGGCAGCGGCGACACCTCCCTGCGGCTCCTGCGGCGCGGTCCAAGTCTGGAGGCCCGGCTCTTCTGGCGTTCCGACGATGTGACGTGGACCTCCACGACCGGGAAGCAGGGCGTGGAGGCCTTCGTCTGGGACATCTTGAGCCGGTTGCGGAGCGTAGAGATCGACACCCGGGTGGGGGGCACCTTCACCCAGCCCCATCTGACGGTCCGCTCCAACGTGGCCGACGAGCTCTCGCGGGGCCTGCGGGCCCAGCTGGGGGAAGAAGTGCGCCGGGCCGAGCAGCGTGTGCGCGACGAAGTGGACCGGCGGATCCAGCCCTACGTGACCGAGGCCCGGACCCGGGTGGACGCTCTGCGATCCGAGGCCGAGAACCGGGTCGGGGAAGTGCAGGCGCAGCTCGAGCAGATCAAAGCCGACCTGGAGGCGCGGGTGCGGGACCTCACCCGCGGCCTGCCGGCCGGGATCATCCCCCCTTCCTGAATCCCCGCGCGATCTAGGGCCGTCAAGAAGAAGCCCTCCGGCCGGGGCCGGAGGGCTTGGCGCCACGGGACCTCCTGGTCGGAGGTCCATCGGGTCAGAGATCAGTCGAACTCGGGCAGGCTCACCCGGTATACGACCACCTGGGGCACCGCTTCCGGGTCCGCTTCCGCCAGAACGAGGCGGTCGCCCTGGAAGCAGAGGAAGGCTGGAGCACTGACTCCCTCCAGAGTCACCCGCTGCAGGAACTGCCCTTCCCGGTCGAAGAGGTCGAGGCTGTTGCGCTCGGGTCCGCTGGCGACTCCGACCGAGAGCCAGATCAATCCCTGCGGGTCCCAGTAGGGGAGGCCGGTGGCCGGCCGGTTCGGATTGGGTTCGTAGTCGATGTTCATGCCCGGCGGCAGCTGCCCTCCGGCCTGCCGGGCGATGGCCCGCATCACCAGGTCCTTCTCGTACTGGATCTCCTCCTGGGTCTTGGGAAGGGGCTGGAAGTCCTTCTCGACCACCCGCTCCAGCGTACCGTCGGGACCGAAGACGTTGATCTCATAGACATCGGTCCGGGCCCGGACCTGCCAGACCCGGCTCTGGTCGTCCTGGGTGTAGAGGGGCATCTGGTCCTGGAGTCCGCCCAGCTGCATGTTGAGTACTTCCATCTCGAGGTCGGTCGAGAAGAGTGTGCCCAGAGAATCCCCTTCGGCCGAGAACTTCCGGAGCGCGAAGGTCATACTGAGCATCTTGCGATCATCGGATACTCGTTGGTTGACGTAGAGCCCCATGAAGCCGCCGGGGGTGGTCTGGGTCAGCAGGGGAGGGGCGCCGGGGAAGGGGATATCCCGGACGTGTTCCCCGGCCGGGGTGTAAATGCTCATCCGCAGCCGACGGACATTCGATACCCAGAGGTTACCATCGCTGCCCAGGCTGAGGCTGGAGGCTAGGTCGAGCTCGCCCGGACCCTGTCCCGGCCGGGCGATCCAATGGCTCCAGGTGCCGTCGGCGTTATAGGCCCGCACCCGGTCCTCTCCCGGGCCGAGCACGAAGATCCGGCCGTCGGGCGTGGTGGCCAGTCCGGCGATCCCGGGGAGCATGAACTCGTCCTCCCCTTCCGCCACCCCGACCCGGAAGAGTTCCTCGAGGGTCACTTCCATGTTCGGTCGCAGCGGTTCGGCGGGGTTCTGGACGTGCAGCACACCGTCGATATTGAGCATCCGCGCCCGATGGCCGCCGCAGGCGGTCAGGGCGGCGGTGGCGGCCAGCAGCGCCAGGATGAGGAGCAGCATGCGAGACGGGTCGGGGCGTTTCATGGGTATCCTTGCTCCAGGGTTCCGGGGTGGGTGCCTCGGCTTCTTACCTTCCAATACGGCACATGGCCGGGGGGCTTTCAACCCGAAACGCGTCTCAGTCGGCCGCCGGACGGGTCAGGGCGAGCTGCCCGCAGGCGGCCCCCACGTCCTGGCCGCGACTCCAGCGCACGCTCGTGGGGATCCCCATGGTCTCCAGTTCGGCGGCGAAGGCGCGGATACGGAACGGGGGACTCCCCGTCACCGGCGCCCCCGGCCAGGGATTGAAAGGGATCAGGTTGACGTGGGCGACGATCCCGGTGAGCAGGCCGCCCAGCCGGCGGGCCTGCCAGAGGTGGTCGTTGGTCTCCTCCAGCATGGTGTACTCGAAGGTGACCCGGCGCCGGGTCTGCTTGAAGTAGTGGCGCACCGCCGCCATGATCTCGGTGATGCCGAAGCGGTGGGCGGTGGGGATGATCCGCTGCCGGGTCTCATCGTCGGGCGCGTGCAGGGAGAGGGCGAGCCGTACCCCCAGGTCTTCTTCGGCCAAACGGTGGATCCCCTGCGGGATGCCGACCGTGGAAAGGGTGATGCGGCGCGGGCTCAGGTCGAGGGTACGGGGATCGATCAGCCGCCGCACCGCCGCGGTCACCGCCTCCAAGTTGAGTAGCGGTTCCCCCATGCCCATCAGGACCACGTTGCGGATCCCCCGGGGGGGGAGTCCCTGCACGGCTGCGGCCGCCAGGACCTGGTCGATGATCTCGGCCAAGGTCAGGTTTCGGCCGAAGCCGAGACGGCCGGTGGCGCAGAAGGTGCATCCGGCCGGGCAGCCCACCTGGCTGGAGATGCACAGGGTGGTGTGGTCGGGGTAGGGCATGTAGACGGCTTCGGTGCGGGCTCCGTCGAGTAGCGTGTAGAGGAACTTCACCGCCCCGTCCTCGCTCGGGAAGCCCTCCACCCGATCGAACTCCCCGACCCGCCAGAGAGCGGCCAGCTCCTCCCGCAGGCCGGCCGGGAGGTTGGTCATCTCGTCGAAGGAGCGCGCCCCGCTCACCCAGACCCAGTTGGCCACCTGCCGTTTCCGGTACCCCTCGCCCGGGTAGTCGTCGGGATCGAGGGCCAGCAGCGACCGCCGGGCGGTGGCCTCGGGCTCCTCCGGATGTCCGTCGCCGGGGGGTGTTGGGGTCGAGCGGTCCACGGGAGGATAGTAGGGCGGGCCGGCCGGGGGGGCAACCGGGGCCCCGGGCAGGGAATGGAATGCCCCGATTACGGACTCAGAGGTCTTGTTCCGGGTGGTGCCGGCCATTATCTTGGCGGCGATCCACACTCAGGCCGAGAACCCTCAGCGAGGAAGAACACCGATGCAATTCAAGGAAGTCAAGCTCCCCAAGGGCGACCTCATCGAGTTCAAGGACGGCAAGCTCGTCATCGGCGACCATCCCATCATTGCCGTCCTGCGCGGCGACGGCATCGGCCTGGATATCACCCCGGCGATGACCAATGTGGTGGATGCGGCCGTGGACAAGGCCTACGGCGGCAAACGGAAGATCGCCTGGACTCCCGTCTACGCCGGCCTGGAGGGACTCCACCACTACGGCAGCGAGTTCCCGGACGAGACGGTCGAGATCATCAAGCACCTCCGCATCGCCATCAAGGGCCCCTTCACGACCCCGATCGGCGAAGAGACCCATGTCTGTCTCTACTGCGCCCACCAGCAGTACCACGCCGGCAAATGCGACAAGTGCGGCAAGGATGACGGCGTTTGCGAGCGTTTCCGCTCGATCAACGTCCGTTTCCGCCAGGCCATGGACCTGTTCGCCTGCGTGCGCCCGATCCGCTACTTCGAGGGGGTGCCTTCGCCCAACAAGTACGCGGACAAGGTCAACTTCATCCTCTTCCGTGAGAACACCGAGGACGTCTATGCCGGTCACGACTTCGAGGCGGGGAGCGAGACGGCCCTGGCGATCATCGATGTCGTGAAGCAGAAGACCGGGCGCCAGATCCGGCTCGATTCCGGGATCGGGGTGAAGCCGATCTCGACCTTCGGCACCGAGCGGATCGCCCGGGCGGCCCTCCAGTGGGCGGTCGACCACAACCTCCCGACGGTGACCTTCGTGCACAAGGGCAACATCATGAAGTTCACCGAAGGCTCGTTCACCAAGTGGGGCTACGAGCTGGCGGCGCGGGAGTTCGGAGACGTCACGATCACCGAGAAGAAGCTGTGGGACGAGCTGGACGGGAAGATGCCGGCCGGCAAGATCCTGGTGAAGGACCGGATCGCCGACTCGATCTTCCAGCAGATCCAGACCCGGCCGGACGAGTACAGCGTCCTCTGTCTGCCGAACCTGAACGGCGACTTTCTCTCGGATGCCGCCATCGCCCTGGTCGGCGGACTGGGGCTCGGCCCCGGCGCCAACATGTCGGACGAGATCGCCCTGTTCGAGGCGACCCATGGGACCGCACCGAAGTACACCGGCATGGACAAGGTCAATCCCGGCTCGCTCATCCTCTCGGCCGTCATGATGCTCAACCACATGGGATGGAACGAAGCCGCCGACCTGATCATCAACGGCATCTCGCGGTCGATCAAGGAAGGGCACGTCACCTACGACCTGGCCCGCCTGATGAAGGCCGAGGGACGCAAGGACGTGACCGAGGTCTCCTGCTCCGGATTCGGCGAGGCGATCATCGCCCGGATGTAGGCGGAGAACGACCGAACAGGCCTCCGGACCGACCGGTCCGGGGCATGCGAGGGGCGGCCGCAGGGCCGCCCCTCCGTTTTCCGGGTGCTCCCTCAGGAGCAGCGAGTCCGATCCCGGGCCGCAACCTCGGCTGGCCCCCGGACGGTGGGTACGCTATCCTGACCGGCGATGAAGGGGCTATCACGAGCGGAGGATCCCATGGCGAAGCAGAAGCAGAAGGACACACCGAACCGGATCGTGCGCACGGCGCGGATCGAGGTGGCCGCCGCTCCGGACGAAGCCTTCCCGCTCCTGACCCCGGCGGGGGAAGGGCTCTGGTCGGAGGACTGGAGTCCGGTCCATCACTATCCCGAGGGGGGAGTCCCTGAAGAGGGAGCCGTCTTCACCACCGCGGAGGGTCCGCGAGGAGGCCGCGTCTGGACCATCCTCGAGTATACGCCCATCCAGCACCGGATCGCCTATCTCTCCCTGGCTCCCGGCTACCTGCACATCTGGATAGCGATCGATTGTCGGGCGACCGGGGAGGGGAACACCGAAGCGGACATCACCTATGTCTACACGGCGCTCTCGGATGCGGGGCGGAGCTACCTGGCCAAGATGACCGAGACCGCCTTCCAGGAACAAGTCCGGCACTGGGAACACGCCATCAACCACTACCTGCGTTCAGGCGGCACCCGCACCTGAGACCGCAATAACGC
Source organism: uncultured Gemmatimonadota bacterium (assembly GCA_964519015.1). Lineage (GTDB taxonomy): Bacteria > Blakebacterota > Blakebacteria > Blakebacterales > CAYUVJ01 > CAZFHZ01. Next base: position 28,890 of record CAZFHZ010000038.1, read on the forward strand.
CCCGTCACCCCCCGGGGGGACGGGGCGTGGTCGGCCGGCCGGTAAGGCCGGCCGGCGCCGCCTCCGTCAATGCCCCCCGCTCACCCGGCGCGTCCCGGCGGGCCCGTCCTCCACCCGGGGGTACCTGTCCGGGGTCAGCACCCGGGG
>CAZFHZ010000039.1:0-12597 GCA_964519015.1 uncultured Gemmatimonadota bacterium
CGGCCCGGTACTTGGCGATCTCCTCGAAGAAGTCGTTGTGGGCGTTGAAGAAGAAAGATAGCCGCGGGGCGAACTCATCGACGTCGAGCCCCCTCTGCAGCGCGTCCTCGACGTAGGCGAAGCCGTCGGCCAGGGTGAAGGCCAGCTCCTGGACGGCGGTGGAGCCCGCCTCGCGGATGTGGTAGCCGCTGATGGAGATGGGATGCCAGCGGGGCATCGAGCGGGCGCAGAACTCCACCGTATCGGTGATCAACCGCATCGAGGGTGCGGGGGGGAAGATGTACTCCTTCTGGGCGATGTACTCCTTCAGGATGTCGTTCTGGGTCGTCCCCGAGAGCCGTTCCAGCGGCACCCCGTGACGGAGGGCCACCGCCGCGTAGTAGGCCAGCAGCACGGCGGCCGGGCCGTTGATGGTCATGCTGGTGGAGACCTCCCCCAGGTCGATCCCGTCGAAGAGGATCTCCATGTCCTCCAGGCTGTCGATGGCCACCCCGCAACGGCCGACCTCCCCCTGCGAGAAGGCGTGATCGGAATCGTAACCGTAAAGGGTGGGCAGGTCGAAGGCGGTCGAGAGACCCGTCTGGCCGTGCTCCAGCAGGTACTTGAACCGGGAGTTGGTGTCCTCGGCGGTGCCGAACCCGGCGAACATGCGCATCGTCCAGAGGCGCCCCCGGTACATGTTCGTGTAGACCCCGCGGGTGAAGGGATAGACCCCGGGGAAGCCCACCTCGCTCAGGTAGTCGGCCCCCTGCCGGTGACCGGGATAGAAGAGCGGCTCCACCTCCTCACTCGAGGCGGTCATGAACCGCTTCAAGCGTTCCGGCGTCCCCTCCGCTTCCCGCAGCCACTCCGAATACCGGCTGAGCAGTTCGTCGCCGCCGTCGCTCCCGGCCCCGACCGCCTGATCCCGCTCACTCGCCCCTTCACGCATCCGAAGTCCCCTTCCCGGGTTCAACGATCCGCACCATCCCGCTGGCGGCCACGATTTCATCGGCCACCACTACCGGATCGGCGCGTCCCTCCACGATGTCCTCGATCCGACCCTCGAGACGCTCCAGCAGGCCGGTGGTCTCCCAGAGATGCTCCCGCAGGGTTTCGTAGACCAGTCCCTTGACGTAGGCCCGCGCCCGGCGCCGGCGGCGGCGCTCCCCCTCCCCGCTGGCCACCAGCCACGCCCGGTGCCCCTCCAGGGCCTCGGCCAGCGCTTCCGTCCCCTCGTCCCGGCTGGCCACGGTGGTCAGCACCGGCGGTTTCCACGAGCGGTCGCCGCGCAGCCGGAGGGTGCTTTCCAGTTCCACCTGCAGTCCCTCGGCGCCGGGGCGGTCCGCCTTGTTGACCACGAAGAGGTCGCCGATCTCCATCAGCCCCGCCTTCATGGTCTGGATCCCGTCTCCCGACTCGGGGACCAGCACGACCACCACCGTGTCGGCCGTTTCGGCCACGTCGAGCTCGATCTGGCCGACCCCGACCGTCTCCAGGTAGACGCGGGGAGAAGAGGCCCCCAGGACCACGGCCGCCTCGCCGGCCGACCGGGCCAGCCCCCCCCGGCTCCCCCGGGTGGCCATCGAGCGAATGAACACTCCCGGGTCATTGGCCAGGTGCTCCATCCGGATCCGGTCCCCCAGCAGGGCGCCCCCGGTGAAGGGGCTGGTGGGGTCCACGCAGACCACCCCGACCAGCTCCCCGCGCTGCCGGTCGCCGGCGGCCAGCCGGTCGACCAGGGTGCTCTTGCCCGCCCCCGGCGGGCCGGTGATCCCGACCAGGTAGCTGCTCCGGGACCGGGGGAAGAGCCGGCTGATCAGCTCGATCCGTCCGGGATGGCCGTCCTCGATCAGGGAGATGGCCCGCGCGGCCGCCCGGCGGTCACCGGCCAGCACGGCCTCGGCCAGCGCGACCGGGTCCAGTCTAGTGGACGGTGCCATACCCCTCCCGGTTCCGCAGTTCCCGGAGCTTGGCGTACTTGACGTAAACGTAGCCGGCCGAGAGCACGGCCAGGGTGAAGCCCTCCCAGCCGTCCACCAGGCCCCCCTTGAGCAGATAGATTCGTAGGAACGTGGCCGGCGGGCGCAGCAGCAGGTCGCTCCAGCGGGCCCGGCGCCCCTGCTCGTGCAGGTCCTCGGCGGCCAGGCCGGTGTAGTGGTCGAACTTGGCCAGGTAGTGGGCGAGGTCGGGATCGGTGAGATGGAGGAGTTCCCCCTCCAGATGCCCGACGGCAGTGTCCACCTCGACGTGCTCATGGACGCGACTGGCGCTCATCCGCCAGCGGTCGGCCCGGAAGAGCCGCAGTACCCGGTCGCGTCCCCAGCCTCCTCCCCGCATCCAGCGTCCCAGGAAGTTGGCCCGGCGGTCCATCCGAAAGGCATCGGGGGCCACGGGGCGACCGACGTGCTCCCCGATCGCCTCCCAGAGCCGGGGAGTGACCCGTTCGTCGGCGTCGAGCCAGAGGATCCAGGGACGGGTGGCCATCTTGAAGGCGGCCTCGCGGGTCGGCCCGAAGCCCGCCCAGGGGAGGGTCTCGACCCGGGCCCCCGAGCGGCGGGCCACCTCGACCGTGTCATCCTCCGAGCCGGTGTCGACCACCAGCACCTCCCCCGCTCCCGGCACGCTGGCCAGGCAGTCGGGGAGCAGCTCGGCGGCCTCCCGCGCCATGACGACCACACTGATATCAGGATGTCCCGGTTCCACGCTCTTCCCACTCCCGTCGTCGGAGATCCCTGTCCGGCCCGGTCAAGATAGGTCGCCGACCGGCTGGATTCAACGGACCTCCACCCGGCGGGCGGCCCGCAGGAGGGCGGTCTCGAAGGAGATGACCGCGTTGAGCGGATCGAAGTGCCCGGCCAGGCGGGCCCGTCCCCCTTCGGCCAGCCGCCGGACCAGGCCGGGGGCTCTCAGCAGGCGCAGCAGGGCGCCGGCCAGGGCCTCGGGATCCCCGGGGGGCACCAGCAGGCCGCTGTGCCATTCCACGATGGTTTCGGGCAGGCCTCCGACAGTGGTGGCCACCACCGGGACCCCGGCCGCCAGGTACTCGAAGGCAACCCGGCAGATGGCCTCACTCGAGCGCGAGTGGACCACTCCGAGGTCGGCGGCGGCCACCAGGGCGGTCCCTTCATCGAGACGCTGATCAAAGAGGTGCCAGCGACCGGCCAGCACCGGGTGGCGGGCGGCCAACCCCCGGATGTGATCGGCGTTGCGTTCGGCCGCATACCCGGCGACCAGGAAGTGGACCTCCGGTAGGGCAGCGGCCAGCCGGGCGGCCGCGGCCAGGAAGGTGGGGTGGTCCTTCTGGGGGGCGAAACGGGCGATCGAGGCGATCAGGGGGGCCCCGTCGGGCACGCCCAGCCGGTGGCGCATCCGTTCGCGCGTGCCCGGCGGGACCGCTGCCTCGGCCGGGTCAAAGCCGGGGGGCACCCGTACCACCCGCCCCGGGGGGAGCCGGAGCCCGTCGACGTAGCCGCGCCGCTGCGGTTCGTTGGCCACCACCACCAGGTCGGTCCGGGCGTGATGGAGCCAGCGGGAGAGCGGATGCCGGGCAGGCGGACGGGGGTCGTGGGCCCGCAGGCGCACCAGGGGGACCGAACGGGGCGCCGGGCCGACCAGCCAGCCCCACCAGGCATGGTCGGGTCCGCCGTGGACCAGTAGCAAGTCGGGCCCGGAGTCGCTGTAGAGCCGGCGGAGCCCGGTCCGCACCCGACCGACTCCGCTCAGCGGGACCGAGCGCAGGTCGGGTCCGGTTACCACGGCCAGACCGGCCGCCCGGGCGCGTTCGGCGGTGGTCCCTTCCGGCACCAGCAGGCGCACGGGGTGGTCGCGGGCGGCCAGGCCGCCCAGCATGCGGAGCAGGTACCAGGAGCCGGCACTCCAGCCGTGCAGCGTAGTGCTGGCCAGGATCCTCATCGGAGGGTCCCCAGCACGTCCCGGGTGGCCGCCACCACTGCGGGTGCGCCCCCCTCCTCCCCCTCAAGCCGCACAATGCGGTGGGGCGGGCCCGGAGGTCCGTAGCGGTCGGCGTTCGGCTGCCGGAAGACCGCCACGGTGGGCACCCCGAAGGCGACCGCCACGTGCATCGGACCGGTGTCGGGGCTGAGGAACACATCGCAGGTCGAGACCGCGGCCAGCATCTCCCGCAGGTCGGGCTCGATGAGCAGGTGCGCCCGCCCGGTGAGCGCGGCCCGCACCGCCCCGGCCTCCCGTTCCTCCCCCGGTCCGCACAGCACCAGAAGCGCCAGGCCGGGCTCCTCCAGCAGCCGCTCGGCCACTTCGATCCAGTCGGCCACCGGCCAGCGCTTGGCGTTCCGCCCCCCCACGTGCAGGCCGACCAGCCGACCGCCGCCGGCCGGGAGAAGCTCGGCCCGCAGCCGGGCGGCCCACGACTGTTCGGCCTCCGAGAGGTGCAGGCGCATCCCCGGGGTCGGGGGCGGGTCGGCGAAGGGAGTGAGCAGGCCGGCCAGCAGGTGCGACTCGTGCTGCTTCCCGGCAGCCTCCGGTACGAGCAGGTTGGCGAAGGCGGCCGACTGGCCCCGCGGGTAGGCCACCCGGACCGGGGCGCCCGAGAGGTAGACCAGCGCGGCCCCGGTCAGGGAGAAGGAGTGGGGATGGCTGGCATCGATGGCCAGGTCGTAGCCCCAGGCGCGCAGCTGGCGGAGGAAGGTGAAGAAGAGCCAGGGGTGGCCCAGGATCCGGCGCTTCTCCAGGATCCAGAGGCGGTCCACGGCCGGTTCCTCCTGGTAGAGACGCGCGAAGCGGGGACCGACCAGCACCCCGGTCTCGGTCTCCGGCCAGAGGGTCTTGACTCCCTGCAGGAGCGGGGTCATCAGCACCAGGTTGCCGATCCGGTCGTCGTGCCGCACCAGCAGAACCCGCCGGGGGAGGAACCCCGCCAGCCCGCCGGAGGGGATGGGACGGGCCGGAAGCAGGCCCACCACCGCCCGGGTGAGCAGGTGCCGGCCGGCCTGTTCCAGCCGGTTGCTCATCAGACCGCGAACTGCAGGTCGTGGAGCCGGCGGTAGGTCCCGTCGGCCTGGGCCATCAGCTCCTGGTGGGTCCCCTGCTGCACGATCCGGCCATCCACCAGCACCACGATACGGTCGGCCCGCTGCACGGTGGAGAGCCGATGGGCGATCACCAGGGTGGTGCGCTGTCGCATGAGGCGTTCGAGCGCCTCCTGCACCAGCTTCTCACTCTCGGTATCGAGGTTCGAGGTGGCCTCGTCCAGGATGAGGATGGGCGGGTTCTTCAGCACCGCCCGGGCTATGGCCAGGCGCTGGCGCTGTCCCCCCGACAGACGCACCCCCCGATCCCCCACCACGGTCTCATACCCGTCCCGGAGCTGGAGGATGAAGTCGTGGGCGTTGGCCGCCCGGGCAGCCGCCTCGATTCGCTCGATCGGGATGTCGGAGAGCCCGTAGGCGATATTGCGGCTGACCGTGTCGTTGAAGAGGATGGTCTCCTGGGTCACCACCCCGATGAGCCGGCGGAGGGAGGAGACGGTGGACTCCCGGATGTCGTGGCCGTCCATGAGCAGGCGGCCCCCGGTGGGGTCGTAGAAGCGCGGCAGCAGGTCGACCAGGGTGCTCTTGCCCCCGCCGCTGGGACCGACCAGGGCGACCACTTCCCCCTTGGCTACGGTCAGGTCGATGCCGGTCAGCACGGGCAGCTCGGGGTGGTAAGAGAAATCCACGCCCCGGTATTCGATCCTCTGCTCGAACCTTTCCTTATGGCGCGCCCCCGGCCGGTCCTGGATGGTCGGGACGGTATCGATAACCTCGAAGACGCGCTCGGCTGCGGCCAGCCCCTGGACCAGCCGGTTATAGGCCTTCGAGGTCTCCCGCAACGGGCTGAACATGCTGAAGAGGACGAGCAGGAAGGTGATGAACTCGTCGGCCTGGAGCGTCCCGGCCCCGACCAGCACGGCCCGTCCGCCCAGGTAGAGGATGCCGATCCCGACCAGGGCGGCAATGACCTCGATCAAGGGGCCGGCCGCCTTGCTGACCCGGGCCAGCCGGAGCGCCCGGCGGTAGTAGACCTCGGCCGCCCCGCGGAACTTGCCCAGCTCGAAGGACTGCATGTCGAAGGCCTTTACCACCCGGATCCCGCCCAGCGTCTCGCTCAGGATGGAGGTGATGTTCCCCATCTCGGACTGCAGGTGCCCCGAACGCTTGAAGAGGGAACGGCCCAACCGGCTGATGACATAGCCCGCGAGCGGCAGCACGAGCAGGGAGACGAGGGTGAGCCGGGGGCTGATGATGACCGCCATGCCGAAGAAGACCAGGACCTGCAGCGGGTCCTTGATCAGATCGACCAGCACCGCGGCCGCCGACTGGTTGACCATCTGGACGTCGGCGATCACCCGCGAGATCAGCACCCCGGTACGGTTGGCGTGGAAGAAATTGAGGGAGAGCCGGCTCATCTTGTCGAAGAGGTCGGTGCGCAGGTCCTTGATGAGGCCGTGTTCGACCACCGACATGGAGTAGCCCTGCAGGTAGGCGAAGAGGTTCTTGAGCAGGACCACCAGCAGGTAGATCAGGCAGAGTCGGAGCAGGGTGGCGCCCGGGGTCGGGCCCGCGATCAGATCCCGCGTCCCCTTCTTGAGGGCTTCCTTGATCCGCTCGATCCCGGAGAGGTCGATCCCCGCCACCCCCTGCCCCGCTCCGCCCGGGGCTTCCGGGGTCCGGGCGGAGGGGATGGACGTGCTGATCACGCCGGCCACCGGGGTGGTGCCGAAGAGGGTCTCGAGCGTGGGCATGAGCATCCATACCATCAGGCCCGAGAAAATGGTGAAGAGGATGGTGAAGAGGATCGAGGCGGCCAGGTTGGCGCTGTAGGGCCGGATGTAGCCGAGGACCCGCGCGAAGATACGCACCGGGGGTTCTCCCTTGCCCGCCGCGTCAGTGCTCGCGGCTCAAGATGAACTCCAGGAGCTGGGCGACCGTCTCTCGGGCGGAGGATCGGGGGAGCAGATCCAGCCCGGAGACCGCCTCGTCGACGTACCGGCGAGCCTCCTGCAGGGTGTAGCCGATGCCGTCGTAGCGATGGACGAGATCGAGTATCTCCGGCCAGTTGCGATCCACCTCGGGGTCGTGCACAAGCAGGTCGAGCCGCTCCCGGTCGGCCCCCTCGGCGAGCCGCTGGGCGTAGATGATGGGGAGGGTCACCTTCCCTCCGCGCAGGTCCTCCCCGCCGGTCGGCTTGCCGGTCACGTCCTCGGCCCCCTGGTAGTCGAGCAGGTCGTCGGTGAGCTGGAAAGCCACTCCGACGGCCTCCCCCAGCGCCCGGAACCGCTCGGCCGTGGTGTCGTCGGCGCCGCAGAGCACTCCCCCCATCTCGGTGGCCGCCCCGAACAGGCTGGCGGTCTTCTCCCGAATGACGGTGAAATAGCTCTCCTCGGTGATCGCGCCCCCCTGGCGCAGGTCCACCTGGAGCAGTTCCCCCTGGCTCATCCGGTCGATCGCCCGGGCGAAGATGGGGGTCAGGCGCGGGCTGCCGGTGTCGAGGAGGGTGGTGAAGGCGCGGGCGAAGATGAAGTCCCCCATCAGCACCGAGGAATTGTCCCCCCAGACGGCGTTCAGGGTGTCGAGTCCCCGGCGCAGGTCGGAGTCGTCCACGACGTCGTCGTGGACCAGGGTGGCGGTGTGGAGGAGTTCGATGGAGGCCGCCGCCGCGACGGCGGCCGGGCTCACCCGGCCGAAGGCCTTGCAGATCAGCAGGAGCAGGGCGGGCCGGAGCCGCTTGCCCCGCATCTGGTTAAGATGGGCAGCCATCAGCTTGATCAGGGCGACCTCACTGGCCAGCGACCGTTCCATCTGGCGGTCGAGGGCCAGCATGTCCTCCCTGACCATATCGAGCAGCTGCGTCACTCCGCTCTTGGGCACGGGCATCATTCCTCGCGGCGCGCATCGGGGGAACGGCCGTAACGTACCCGCGAGCAAAGGGCGTGTCAACACACACGACCCGGGCCGCCCGGGGCCCCCTCCCCCTCTATTCGGGGCCGTCTTCCAGCGTCTTCCGGTAGCGGCGGGCACCCGCGGCCGCCACCCAGATGCTGACCTCGTAGAGCACCAGCAGGGGCCCCATCAGCAGGAGCATCGAGATCGGGTCGGGGGGGGTGATCACCGCCGAGAGAACCGCGATCCCCACCACCGCGTAACTGCGTATCCCGCGCATGAAGGCGGCCGAGAGCAGTCCGGCGCGGGCCAGGAAGAAGGCCAGCACCGGCAGCTCGAAGACCACTCCGAAGGCGAAGATGAGCCGCAGTGAGAAGGCGAGGTATTCCCGCACCTCGATCTGGGGGACCACCAGGTCGGAGCCGAAGGAGAGGAAGAAGCGGAGGGCGATCGGCAGGACCTGGAAGTAGGCGAGCGCCGATCCGAGCAGGAAGCAGACCACCGTGACGGACAGCACGACCGGGATCATGCGGCGCTCCCGGACGAAGAGACCGGGAGCGATGAAACGCCAGAACTCCCAGGCGATGTAGGGGAGAGAGACGATGACGGCGAGCCAGAGACTGATCGAGACCAAGGCCATGAAGTAGCCGGCCGGTTTCAGATAGATCAGCTTGTACTCGGGGAAATACACGTGGAGGGGACGGATCAGCACCTCGCGCATGACCCAGTCGGCAACTAAGAAGGAGAGCGCGGCGACGATGACCAGCACCACGACCGAGCGGATCAGTACCCAGCGAAGTTCCTCCAGGTGCTCCAGGAAGGTCATCTCCCGGGGATCGAACTCGGCGCCCCGCGGTCTCATCGCGACCCCCTCGGGGCGGCCGCTCCGATCACCGCGATCCGCCCGACCACCTCCTGGAGCAGTTCCATCGTCTGGCCGCTGCGCCGCTTGAGCTCCCGGTCGCAATGCTTGAGGGCGGCGATCATGGCGGCCAGCCCGGCATCCGGGTGGCGCCGGGCGAGCGGCAGGGTGCGCCGGGCGGCGTACTCCTTCAGGCCCAGTTCGCGGGCCGCTTCATCCTGCGGTCGACCCTCATCCAGGAGGAGCCGGAGCCGCCAGACATCCAGGATGACGCGGGTGAGGACCTGGACCAGGAAGAAGGGACTCTCGCCGGCGGCCAGGAGGCGCTCGAGGAGCCGCTGGCTCCCGGAGACATCCCCGGCCAGCAGCAGACGCGGGAGTTCCCACGGCGTCTCCCCCCGGCTCCGCCCCGAGACCGCCTCCACGTCCGCCTCCGAGATGGGTCGCTCACTCCCGGCGTAGAGGAGCAGCTTGGTCAGCTCCCCGTCGAGGGCGAGCAGGTCTTCGCCGATCAGGTCAACCAGGGCCTGGGACACTCCGCGGCCTAGCCGAATACCCCGCTCGGCGGCCCGCCCGGTGACCCAGTCGTCCACCTGCCACGGTTTCGGGCTCTCGAAGACCTGGCATTCCCCTTCCGGGAGCTTGCCCAGGGCGGAGAGGGTCTTCCAGGGGCGCTTGCGCCGATCCAGTCCGGGGGCGGCCACGATCAGGGTGGCGGCGCCCCCTGTGCTCGCAGCCAGGCGCTCGGCCAGCCGGGCCACCTCCTCCTGCTGCGCCTCGGGGAAGGCGGCCAGTTCCCGCACCACGACCACCCGCCGGCCGCCGCCGAAGGGGAAGGAGGAGACGGCGTCCTCGATCGCCGCGGGGGAGGCGTCCCCCGGCCCGAACTGCTGGTGGTTGAAGGCCCGGAACGTCTCATTGATGTGGCGGGAGACGCGGTCGGCGACGGCGTCCCGGAGGCGGACGAGGTCGTCGCCGAGCAGGGCGATGGCGGACTTCGGCATGGGCGTGAAACTAGTCCCGGCCTGTCGCAGTGTCAACGCGAGGGACCGTGGACACATGGGGCTTGTCGCTCCCCGGGACGATCATTACGCTTCCAACCAACTCGAACCCGAACCACCCCGAGGGATCACCCGATGCGCCTGCCCGAAGCGTTCCGACCCCACCACGCGCTCATCCTGCTGCTGCCGCTCGGGCTGGCGCTCACCCCGCTCCCGGGGGCTGCCACGCGGGCGCAGGAGGCCGCCGCCGTGCGGGTGGAGCTCCCCTCGATCGCCCTCACCGGGGTCCCGGCCGTGGTGCGCATCTCGGTGGTGGACGCCTCCGGAGCGGTGCTGACCGGCCTGGAGGGTCCCCTCAGCGCGCTGGAAGGAGTCACCTCCCCCACTCCACCGGTGCTGGTCGGAGGGGTGGTCGAGTTGACCGACGCGACCTTCCCGAAGGCCGGGCGGGCCGGGGTGACGGCGGTCTGGGGGACGCTGCGCGGCAGCGCCACGGTGCGGGTCATCCCCGGCTGGCTCTCGGTGGTCCCCCCCCTGCTGGCGATCGCCCTGGCGCTGATCTTCCGCCAGGTGCTCATCAGCCTCTTCGCGGGAGTCTGGATCGGGGCCATCTTCCTCTACGACAACAACATCTTCCTCGGGCTGCTGCGTACCCTCGACAAGTACGTCATCGGCTCTCTGGCCAACCCCGACCATGCGGCCATCGTGCTCTTCAGCATGACCCTGGGGGGGATGGTCGGCATCCTGGCCAAATCGGGGGGCACCCAGGGGATCGTCAACCTGCTCAAGGACCGGGCGCTCGACTACCGGAAGGGGCAGATCGCCTCCTGGACGATGAGCCTGCTGATGTTCTTCGACGACTACGCCAACGTGCTGCTGGTCGGGAACACCATGCGCCCCTTCACCGACCGGCTCCGGATCAGCCGGGAGAAGCTCTCCTACCTGGTGGACGCTTCGGCCGCCCCGGTGGTGAGCCTGTTCTTCATCAGCACCTGGATCGGCTTCGAGGTCGGCCTGCTCGATGCCGCCATCCACTCGCTCGGCTTGGACCGGAACGCCTACATCACCTTCCTCCAGTCCACCCCCTTCCGCTTCTACTCGATCTACTCGATCGTCTTCGTCTTCTTCATCGGTTGGAGCGGCCGTGACTTCGGCCCGATGCTGGCCGCTGAGAAGCGTGCCCGGGAGAAGGGGGAGGTGCTGCGGATCGGCTCCACCCCGCTGATGGACAAGGAGATGACCGAGATGGTGGCCGCCGAGACCGAGCACGCCCGCTGGTACAACGGGCTGATCCCCATCCTGGTGGTCATCGCGGCGGTTATCGGCGGTCTCTTCTACTCCGGCTTCCAGAATCTGGAACCGGGCCGGGCGGCCACCCTCTCCAACATCCTGGGGAGCGCCAACTCCTATCACGTCCTGATGTGGTCGGCTTTCCTCGGTTCGATCACCGCCGCCGGCATGGTCCTCGTCCAGCGCATCCTGACCCTGCAGGAGACCCTGGACGCCTGGTTGCAGGGGCTGAAGTCGATGGTGGTGGCCATGACCATCCTGGTCTCCGCCTGGGCGATCGGGGCCATCACGGTCGACCTGAAGACGGCCGACTACATCATCTTCGGCACCAAGGACATCCTGAGTCCCCACCTGATCCCGATGCTGACCTTCCTGATCGCCGCTTTTACCGGTTTCAGCACCGGCTCCTCCTGGGGGACGATGGCCATCCTCTATCCGCTGGTGATCCCGCTCGCGCTGGCCGCCGGCACCGGTCTGTCGGCCGGGATGGGGGAGACCATCTTCCTGGGCACGATCGCCTCGGTGCTCTCCGGTTCAGTCTTCGGCGACCACTGCTCCCCGATCAGTGACACGACCATCATGTCGAGCATGTCGGCCGGCTGTGACCACATCGACCACGTCAAGACCCAGATCCCCTATGCTGTAACCGTCATGCTGGTAGCGGCCGTGTTCGGCTACCTGCCGACCGGTTTCGGCGCTCCCTTCTGGCTCACGGTCCCGCTCGGGCTGGTCGCGGTGGTGGTGCCCATCTACCTGATCGGCCGCCGTTCCCGCCGACCCGATGAGCCGGTTCCTCCGCCGCGGTTCCACTTCCATCACCCCAAGGCCTGAGCGGGGGGCGGGATGCCCACCCTCCTGGTAGCCGCCGGTCTGCTTTATCTCGCGGGGGCGTTAGCGCTCATCATCGGCCTGGGACAGTCCCGGCGGCGCTTCGCACGGGCCGCCCGGAACGCTCCCGACCCCCTTCCCCCCCTGCTGATCGCCCTCGCGGCCCGGGACGAGGCTGAGCACCTCCCGGGCCTGCTGGCCTGCCTGGACGCGCAGGAATACCCGCCCGGGCGGCTCGAGGTGGTCGTGGTCGATGACGCGAGCGGTGACTGCACGTCCGCCCTGCTGGCCGGCTTCCAGGCCCGCCGCCACCGCTTCCGCTTCCTGCGCCAGGAGGAGGAAGCGGCCGCCGGGTCCCCCAAGAAGCGCGCCCTCTCGGCCGCCCTGGCCGCCTCCCAGGCTCCCCTGGTGCTGCTGACCGACGCCGACACCCTCCCGCCCCCGGGCTGGGCCCGCCGGATGGCGGCTGCGCTGGCCGGCGGGTGCCCGGTGGTGGCCGGCTATTCCCCCGCCCTCCCCCGGCGCGGCCTGCGGGGCGGTCTGGTCGGGCTCTGGGACCTCGGCTCGGCCGCCCTGGCCGGCGCCTTCCTGGGGCTGGGGCACCCCCTCCACGTCATCGGGCGCAACTGGGGGTTCCGCCGCGAGTTCTTCGAGACAGCCGGAGGATGGCGGGGACTGGAAGGGGCTCTAAGCGGCGACGATGCGCTGCTGGCCCAGAAGCTGGCCCGCTTCAGCG
>CAZFHZ010000039.1:12607-27843 GCA_964519015.1 uncultured Gemmatimonadota bacterium
CCCCCGCCGGTGGGGCTTCAGCCTCGATCCCGAGACCCGGGTCCCCACCCACCCGCCGGCCGGCTGGGCCCACTTCCTGCGTCAGCGGAGCCGCCACCTGGCCACCGGCAAGCGGTTTCGCCTCTTCCCCTTCTTGACCGCGGTCACCGGCCTGGCCCTCTTCAGTCTCTTCTGGGTCGCCCTGGTGACCCTGCCCTGGTCGCCCTGGGGAGCGGTGGCCGGGCAGGTGGTGGTGCTCAAAGTACTGGCCGACCTGCTCCTGCTGGGCTCGGCCGCCGGTCCGGCCGGCGAGCTGCGGCTGCTGGCCGTCGCCCTCCCCTTCAGCCTGGCCCACCTGCTCCTCTTCCCCCTCCTGCAGGTGGAGGCCACGCTCTTCCCCTTCCGCTGGAAGGGGCGGAGGGGCCGATGACGACCCGGCGCCGTTCGCGCTGGCCGGCCCTGCTCCGGCTGCTGCTGACCGCTCTCCTGGTCGGATTCGTCCTCTCCCGGGTCCATCCGCGGCAGGCCTGGGCGGCCCTGCAGCAGGCCGGCTGGGCCGGTCTGTTGCCGGTCGTGCTGCTGCTGCCGCTCAACCTGGGCATCCAGTGGGTCCGCTGGCACTTTCTGGTCCGCACCGGCGGGGTCCCCCTGGGGGCGCGGGAGAGCCTGAAGGTCATGCTGGCCGGCCTGCCGCTGGGACTGGTCACCCCCGGCCGCATGGGGGAGATGGGCCGGGGGGCGCTGGTGGCCGGGTCGCACGACGCGGTCGCCGTGGCCGGTCTGACCGTGCTCGAGAAGACCTTCAACATCCTGGGGGGAACGGGACTGGCGCTGGCCGCCATGGTCCTGACCGGTTACGGGACTGCCTGGAAGTGGGGATTGATCGCCGGTCTCTACGCCGGCGCCGTCTTGGTCGCCCTCCACCCCTTCCAGCTCGCCCGTCTGGCCGACCGTCTGGCGCCCCGCCTGCCCGGCCGGCTGGGGGAGCGGACCGCCCTGCTGGCCGGACGGTTCGTGGACGGCTGGCGGCGGGCGGGACGGCGGGCCGCCCTGATGGTCCTCTTCCTCTCGATACTCCAAGTGGCGGTGGCGCTGCTCCAGCTCACCCTGGCCTACCTGCCGGCGGCCGGCACGGGGGAGGCCCTCAAAGTCGCCGGCGCCTGGGCGGTGGTGCTGGGAGCCAAGTATTTCCTGCCGGTGACGCTGGCCGACCTGGGAGTGCGGGAGGGACTGGCCGTGCTCGTCTTCGCCGACCGGGGTCTGCCCGCCTCGCCCGCCCTGGCGGCTGCCCTGCTCATCTATGTTGTCAACGTGCTCCTGCCCGCCCTGCCCGGCGCCCTGCTGCTGGCCCGAGGCCCGATCCCGCCCGCTCCGGCGTCCTCGTCCGACCGGGGAGTGGAGTCACTCCCCGGGTAAGGTTTCGGTTCCCTCCGACCCGTCCAGTTCTTATGATGCCGTGACTCTAGCCTACCCCTATACGGAGAGACCTGCATGAGCACCAAGAAATACGTCCCGACCAAGAACCAGAAACTGATCGCCTGGATCGACCAGATGACCGAGCTGTGCGAGCCCGACGCGGTCCACTGGTGCGACGGTTCCCAGGCCGAATATGACGCTCTCTGCGAAGAGATGGTCAAGGCCGGGACCGCCATCCGGCTGAACCCGGAGAAACGCCCGAACTGCTTCCTGGTCCGTTCCCACCCCAGTGACGTGGCGCGGGTCGAGGACCGCACTTTCATCTGCTCGAAGAAGAAGGAGGACGCCGGGCCGACCAACAACTGGATGGACCCGGATGAGATGAAGGCCGTCCTGATGAAGGTCTATAAAGGGTGCATGCACGGCCGCACGCTCTATGTGATCCCCTTCAGCATGGGGCCGCTCGGCTCCCCGATCGCCAAGATCGGTATCCAGATCACCGACTCTCCCTATGTCGTCTGCAACATGCGGATCATGACCCGGATGGGAAAAGCAGCCCTCGACGTGCTGGGGGACGACGAGTTCATCCCCTGCATGCACTCGGTGGGCGCCCCGCTCGAGCCCGGGCAGAAGGATGTGCCCTGGCCCTGTGAGGGGGAGATCGCCAAGAAGTACATCACTCACTTCCCCGAGACGAACGAGATCTTCTCGTACGGGAGCGGGTACGGCGGTAACGCCCTGCTGGGCAAGAAGTGCCTGGCCCTGCGCATCGCCACGGCCCAGGCCCGCCGGGAGGGGTGGCTGGCCGAGCACATGCTCATCCTCGGCCTGGAATCCCCCCAGGGGGAGAAGACCTACGTGGCGGCCGCCTTCCCGAGCGCCTGCGGCAAGACCAACCTGGCCATGATCATCCCGCCTGAGAATTTCGAGGGCTGGAAGGCCTGGACGGTCGGGGACGACATCGCCTGGATCAAGCCGGACCAGGAAGGCAACCTGCGGGCGATCAACCCCGAGTACGGCTTCTTCGGCGTGGCCCCGGGCACGTCCTACGACACCAATCCCAACGCCATGGCCACCCTCGGTGAGAACATCATCTTCACCAATGTGGCCCTGACCGACGACGGTGACGTCTGGTGGGAGGGGATGGGGCCCAAGCCGGCTCACGCCATCGACTGGAAGGGGCAGGAGTGGACCCCGGCCAGCGAGACCCCGGCGGCCCACCCGAACGCCCGCTTCACCGCGCCGGCCGGACAGTGCCCGACCGTCGACCCGGCCTGGGAGGACCCGCAGGGGGTACCGATCAGCGCCTTCATCTTCGGCGGCCGGCTCTCCAAGGTCTTCCCCCTGGTATTCGAGTCGCTCGACTGGAAGCACGGTGTGTTCATGGCCGCCACGATGGGTTCGGAAGCCACCGCCGCCGCCATCGGTCAGGCCGCCATCCGGCGCGATCCGTACGCCATGCTCCCCTTCATCGGCTACAACATGGCCGACTACTGGGGCTACTGGCTCGAGTGGGAGAAGAAGGGGGTCAAGCTCCCGCGGATCTTCCGCGTCAACTGGTTCCGCAAGGACGAGCATGGCAAGTTCATCTGGCCCGGCTACGGCCAGAACATGCGGGTGCTGGAGTGGATCGTGAAGCGGGTCCGGGGGAAGACCGGAGCGGTGGAGAGTCCCTTCGGCGGGATGCCCAAGTACAGCGAGATGACCTGGACGGGTCTCGACTTCCCCAAGGAGAAGTTCGACGGCCTGATGGCCGTCACCCGGGAAGGAGTGCTGGCCGAGGCGGCCGATCTGAAGGAGTACTTCACCAAGTTCGGCGACCGGCTCCCCAAGGAGATCGAGCACCAGCGCCAGGCCCTCGAAGAGCGGGGGAAGAAGGCGCCCGAGGTCTGGCGCCTGCCGGACTGAGCGGGCACCCAGCAGCAGGAGCACGACGGGCGGACGCGGCCAACCGCGCCCGCCCGTTTGTTTTCCCGTTCAGGCCGGGACTTGGAGGGCGTTAGAGTGGAGCTGTTATGTCCCGAATCATCCCCATCTCATTAGCCTTGCTGTTCTCTTTCATGTTCCTCGGCTGTGGTACCGGCGACGAGGCAAGTCTGGGACAGCACTCATTTACGATCACCGAGGAAACGGGGGTCCGAGTCGCTGAATCCGTTGGCGGCCCGCGCTATGCCGGGGAACTGTTCCGCTACGAGAAGATCCTGGAGATCCGACCGGATTCCACCCAGCCCGACTCCTACCTGGCCCGTCCCACCCACATCGTCATGGATGACGAGGGCCGTTTCTACGTCGCAGATCGCGGGAATCACCGAATCGTTGTTTACGAGCAAGACGGTCGTTATCGGACAACCATCGGCAGGGGAGGATTCGGGCCCGGGGATCTGATGAATCCCTATTCCCTTAGAATCCGGGGCGACACCCTCTTTGTGTATCAATTCTTCCAGCCCGCACGGTTGACGCTCTTCCGGACGGATGGGAGCTGCATCGACGTCATCACGAGTACTTGGCAATCCATGTCTCGTTATGCGGGAACAACCCTTCCCCACCTCACCTGGGCGGAGGACGGATCGCTGATCGAATCCCTCTATCAACAGGATCTGGTTTCCGACAGGCAGTCGAGTCGGCTGCTCGTGAGAACAAAGAGCGCCTCCGGCGACAGCCTCACCACCCTCGTCGTCGGTTCAATCGACACGGATCAAATGATTTCCTTCGACGAGCTCGGCCATCGGTCGCTTACGATCCGATTCAACGGGTTCCCCTGCGCCGTGTATCGAGGCGGCGGGCAGATCGCCGTGACGACCGGCCTTGAGCCTGTCATCCGGTGTTTCGATTTGAGCGGTCGTCTGACAAAGGAGGTCCGGCTGGACCTGCCGCCGTCAGCCGTCACGACCCAGGATCGGCGGTCCCTATTCGAATATCTGGACGGGGAATATCGCGGTTTGGCCGAGGAGCTCGGTGAGCAGGATATCAGAACCCGCTGGGCGCGGTACGAACGGGACCACCCCATCCTGCCGGGACACAAGGCCTACTGGTGTTACCTCTACTACGATGACGCCGGACGATACTGGCTGCAGATCCCGGAAGCCGGAGGCCGGGTATTCCCCTCCAATCACTGCTACTCCTATCGGATACTGAGTGCCGAAGGTGAATATCTCGGTGACACGATCTGCCCGCCTATGGCCGAGGCCCTGGGTCTGGGTTCCGGGGTTCAGCAAAACCTCCTGCTGACGCTGGTTGAGAACCCGGACACCGGCGAACGGATACCGACAGTCTTCAGGATATCCCCCACTGTTGGAGGACCGCCGTTCTGAATCCCACCATTCAGGGATAGACAAGACCGGCGATTGTCGAGGCGATGCGGTAGACGACTGGAATCAGGCCCCCCGTATTCCGGTCGACGTCCCAGGCCAGCAGGTGTCCGGTCGAGACACTCCCCATGAATCCGGGGCGTCCGGTGATGCCCAGGTACTCACCTTCCGGGCTGAGCAGCATGAAGCGATCCAGGTCCTCGGCTTCCCGGGTGAAGACGGCCTCGGCGCAGCGGAGCCAGATATAGCCGTCGTCGTCCACCTCCACCCCCGACCAGAAGGCCTTGGTTTCGGGGAATTTGACCGCCCGGTACGTCTCCCGCTCAAAGGCGCCCTCCCGCCCCGCCCGGGCCGAGTCGGCGGCGGCTTTCAGGCTCGCCAGGATCGCACTCCGTTCGGCTTCCGTCATCGGTTCCGGTTGAAGCTCGAAGCGGATGCGGGAGAGCGGCCGGCCCTCGAGGTCGAAGAACTCGAGGCGGGGCTGCTCCCCTGTGCTGCGCAGGATCCGCCCGCCGGAGAGATAGAGCACGTTCGGATTTCCGCTGAAGGGGATGCTCCCGCCTCCGGATGCGCCCTCGGCCCGGATCAGGAAGCCACCCCGGACGAAGGGCGTGGAGATGTCGGCCAACGTGTCCCCGTCGGCCTCCAGCACGGCGATTCCCGCCTGGCTGTACTGGAACGACTCGTCCTCGCGGGAGCGCCGATAGAAGTACAGGATCCTCGATTCCGAGAAGCGGTGGAGCCCGTAGAGCGGAGCCCGGATGTTGAAGGCGGTGATGCTGTTGAGAAACACTCCGTCGGTCCGGTAGTAGGAGGTCCGCCATTGGAACATATCCCAGATCCCGAGCACGCCCCCCTCGAAGGTCTGGATGGTGGGAAGGGTGAACTCCCCCGGACCGTTGCCCCGCCGCCCGAAGGCCCGCAGAAAACGTCCTTCGGAGTCGAAGACCACGATTCGCTGGCCTCTCGAGTCGGCGATGTAGAGGCAGCCCGCCTTGTCCCTCACGTAACGGAAGTCGGGCCGGTGCAGCAGTGAAGCGGGCACTTCCGGGTCCTCCTGGATCCGGAGGACCTCTTCGTAGGCCAGGATCTCGCCCGGGAACTTGGGATCTCCACTGTTGACGGCGGTCGGCAGGCCGTCCTCGGAGTGGATCTCGAAACGGTGCGCGAGGGGCGGTGCGATCTTCGAACAGGTGATCAGACAACCGGCCAGGACGGGCAGGATGAGACGGACCTTGGGACGGTGCATGACAGATCCTCCGGATATCCCTCTCCCCCGGGCATATCCTGGTATCTCCAGGTCGCATCTGTCCAGTGTATTATAGAAATAGACACTCAGGTGATGGAATAGATCCCCCCGGACTCATCTCGATATCGGAACCATCCTCAGCCGCTCCATACGGGACGCTCCGGACTCTACGGTGAAGAACCGGTAGACGTAGCCGCTCTGGATGACGTTCGGGAGGAAATCCGTCTCCTGGACGGCGAGCCAGTCGCCCTCGGAATCGTAGATCTCGAAGATCCGCCGTGTAGCCGCAGGCTCCCCGCCCTCGGCGCTGATACTCCGGACCAGGAGCCAGATCCGCCCGGCGTCGTCCGGGTAGGCGCGGGTGAAGGCCCCATGACGATCCGGGAAGACCACAGCCCGGGCGATGGCCTGCATCTGCGCACTGGAGGATCGGAATCGTTCCAGCGTACGCTCTTTCTCCTCGCCAGTGACCGGACGGAGATTCCAGTCCCTTTCGATATGCAGGACGGGTGCGCCGGAAGTGTCGTGGACCGTCAGCCGCGGTACATACGGGTAATAGGCGAGCATTCTTCCATCCGGGAAGGGGACCATACCACCGGCGTCAACGAACGGTACGGGCACATACCCCCCCGATTGACCGGGGACCGGCATCCATCGCTGCCCCGGTACCTCGGCCAGATCCTTCACCCAGCGGAGTTGGCCATCCAGCAGACCGTAGCGGTTGGGTGTATTGTCGACCGGAGAACCCATCTCCCGGGCCAGGAAACGCCGCCCCCCCAGGTCCTGGAAAGTCGAGAATCCGCTCCGCTGTTCGGCGTAGTTGAAGCTCCCCAGATAGGTCCCCTCCAGGTCGAACCGAGTGACCCGGGCCAGTCGCTGGTCCTCCACCCAGAACTCCCGGCCCCGCTCCGCCCAGTGCAGGAGTCCGAGGCTCTCGAACTCGCCCGGCCCGGAACCTTGGCGGCCCAGGCCGTGTAGCAACCGGCCGTCGGAATCCACAATGTAGATCTCGTGCCGTCCCATGTCGGCGAGGACCATCCGCCCGTCGGGCGCCACCAGCAGTTGGGGGTAGCCACTGAACATCTGCCAGTCCGGTTCCCCTTCATCGATCCCCAGCACCAGGTCGGAGACGAACTCGAACAGGGGACCTTCCCGGCGGGGCCCGCCCAGGATATGGGCGACGCGGACACCCTCCCGCTCCGAGTACTCGATCCTCCCCTCGCCACTTCTCGAGCAGCCGAGCAGGAAGATGATGGGCAGGAAAAGGAGCGACAGCCGGTGCCGGGATCGGATCGTGGAGCCGATCCGGTGGCAGCGCCGAGTCACCGAACGGTTCGTCCCCATACCGTCTCTCCTCTCACAGTCGGGGGAACCCCGCGTCGTTGCGAGGACGATCATCAGCGTACTAATGTTTATCGATTCGGCCGACCGGCACAGTCTCTTGACGATAGTACGGTTCCCGGTCTGTGTCAGGATCCTCACGCTAAACACTCGCGTCTCCGATCCGTCCCCGTTTAGGAAGGGCTGCTGATCCTATCGTGCTTGGGGGGGGAGTCCACCATGTCGCTTCGGCCGCTACGAATCCTCATTCCTCTTTCGGTGATCGGACTGACGGTCGCCTGCGGCCGGCCGGGTCCGGCTGCGATCCGAGAGATACCGCTGGTCGAAGTCGCCCGCTGGGGAGCGTTCGACGATTCCGTGGCCACAGGGGGCGGTCAGGTGGCCAGCTTCGTCGTGGCTCCTTCCGGAGAGGTGCTGGCCACGGACTGGCGGGGGCACCGCATCCTCCGCTACGACGGCGGGGGCCGCTATCTCGGTTCGATCGGCCGGGAGGGCTCCGGCCCGCTCGAGTTCCGCCAGCCTGCCGAGATCGCCCTCGTCGCCGACACCCTGTACGTGCGGGACAGCGGCAACAACCGGATCGCGGTAATCGGGCCCGGCCGGGAGCTGGTCCGCACCATCACCCTAAATCCACCCCGGATCGCCACCTCCTTCTCAGTGGGCTCCGGCGGCACGATCCTCGGCGCGACCCGCGGCTATCCACCGGGCGGGCTCATCGTGGTCTGGGGTCCCGACGGTAACCAGACGTCCACGTTCGGAGAGCTGGAGCATGAGGCCACTATGCTCTTCGACGGCCAACTCGTCCGGGATCAGGCCCTGGCCGGCGAGGTCGCTCCCTTCCTGCTCAACTGGGGGACGACCTGCACCACCTCCGATGAGAGCGTGGTGCTGGCCTTCTACGCCCAGCCGCGGACGTGCAAGTACTCACTCTCCGGGACGCTGCGGTGGGATGTTCCGTTGTCCTTCCCTGAATACGAGTCGGTCCGGGAGCGTTGGATGGCGGCGAATCGCACTTCCGCGCGGGGGGAGGTGCTCACGTTCTGGCGGGATGTGGTCTCCGACGGGGCGGGCGGCTGCTGGCTCCTGCTCAACGATCCCGAGCGTCTTACCGTCTACCACCTCGCTCGCGACGGCTGGCTGACCGAGCGCCTGACGGGCCCGGATGCGCCGGCCCATCGTATCCACTGGGCCGACGGTGAACTCTATGCCTTGAACCTGACCACCGAACGCTTCCTGCGCTTTCGTCCGGACCGGTGACCGCCTGACGGCAGATTCCCGCTACCGGCAGATCCCCTTGGCTTGGGTGTAGACGGTCCGGCCGGCGATCACCACCCGGTTCACCAAGGGGTGGCCGGCGGCGTAGGGGATCATCCGGTAGTCGTCCGCCTCCCACAGTACCAGGTCGGCGGCCAGCCCCGGCTCGAGCCGGCCGGTCTCCCCTTCCAGCCCCAGCGCCCGGGCGGCGACCGTGGTCACCCCGGCCAGTGCTTCGGCCGGGTGCAGCCCCATCTGGCTGCAGGCCAGGGTGGTCATCAGGGGCAGGCTGATGAAGGTGGAGGAACCGGGGTTGAAGTCGGTGGCCAGGGCCACCGCCACCCCCGCCTCCAGCATCCGCCGGGCCGGGGCGAAGTCGGTCTTGCCCAGGAAGAGGGTGGTGCCGGGCAGCAGCACCCCGACCGTGCGGGAGCCGGCCAGCGCCCGGATGCCGGAATCGGTGACGGCGGTCAGGTGGTCGGCCGAGACCGCACCCAGGCGGGCGGCCAGCTCGGTCCCCCCGATGGCCTCGAACTCATCGCTGTGGATCTTGGGGGCCAGGCCGTGGGCCCGGCCCGCTTCGAGGATCCGTTCCGACTCGGCCACCGAGAAGTAACCGGTCTCGCAGAAGACGTCGCAGAAGCGGGCGATCCCCTGGCCGGCCACGGCCGGCAGCATCTCCTCGACCACGAGATCGACATAGGCCTCCTGGCGACCCTGGTATTCGTCGGGCACGGCGTGAGCGCCCAGGAAGGTGGCCACCACCCGCTGGTAGCCCTCCCGGGCCAGCGCCCCGGCCACGGCCAGCGCCTTCAGCTCCTGATCGGTGGCCAGCCCGTAGCCCCCCTTGATCTCGACGGTGGTCGTGCCCAGGGCCAGCAGGGCATCCAGCCGCAGGCGGGAGCAGGCCAGCAGGGTGTCGAGGTCCGCTTCCCGGAAGGCCCGGGTGGAGGCGCGGATTCCTCCGCCCGAGGCGGCGATCTCCTGGTAGCTCGCCCCCAGGCAGCGCAGCGCGTACTCCTGGTGGCGGCGCCCGGCAAAGACCAGGTGGGTGTGGGCGTCGATCAATCCCGGAGTGACCAGCCGCCCCTCGGCATCGATCGTTTCCACCGCTCGAGTATCGACCTCCGTTTCCAGCCCGGCCGCCGGCCCCAGGTAGAGGATGCGCCCGGCTCCGGCGGCCAGGGCGACATCGGAGAGCAGTTCGGGGCGGAAGGTGCTGCGTTCGAGAGTCGGGTCGTCGCCGTCGGCGACCGTCACCGGCCGGCCGGTGAAGGCCTGGCCGATCCCGGTCACGACCAGTTCGGCCTTCGGCTGGGCCGGGCTCATGTCGGGATCCTCAAGCCGTGATCCTCGGCCGTCCGGCGGGCCTCCTCGTAGCCAGCGTGCAGGTGGCGCATCACACCGGTGCCCGGGTCGTTGAAGAGGACCCGTTCCAGCCGGCGGGCGGCTTCCGGGGTGCCGTCGGCCACGCTGACCTGGCCGGCGTGGGTGGAGAGCCCGATGCCGACCCCGCCCCCGTTGTGGATGCTCACCCAGGTGGCGCCCGAAGCGGTGTTGAGCAGGGCGTTCAGCAGCGGCCAGTCGGCGATGGCGTCGGAGCCGTCCTTCATTCCCTCGGTCTCCCGGAAGGGGCTGGCCACCGAGCCGGTGTCAAGGTGGTCCCGCCCGATCACGATGGGTGCCTTTAGTTCCCCGCGGGCGACCAGCTCGTTCAGGGCCAGCCCGAAACGGTCGCGTTCCCCCAGACCGAGCCAGCAGATGCGGGCCGGCAGGCCCTGCTGGGGGACCCGGTCGCGGGCCAAGGTGAGCCAGCGGTGGAGGACCTCGTCGTCGGGGAAGAGTTCCAGGGCGAGATCGTCGGTGCGCAGGATATCGCTCTGCTCTCCGGAGAGGGCCGCCCAGCGGAAGGGCCCCCGCCCTTCGCAGAACATCGGGCGGATGTAGGCCGGCACGAAGCCGGGGAAGTCGAAGGCCTCCGCCACTCCCGCCTGCTGCGCCTGGCCGCGCAGGTTATTGCCGTAGTCGAAGGTGACCGCACCCCGCCGCTGCAGTTCCAGCATAGCGCGCACGTGGCGGGCCATCCCGGCCATGGAGCGCGCGATGTAATCGGCCGGGTCGCGTTCCCGCAGCGCGAGCGCCTCGGTCAGGGCGAGGTCGGGGGGGATGTAGCCGTTCAGTTCGTCGTGGGCGCTGGTCTGGTCGGTCAGCACGTCGGGGACGATCCCCCGCTCCAGCAAACGCTCCAGCAGGGCCACCGCGTTGCCGACCCAGCCCACGCTGACCGCTTCCTTCTTCTCCCGGGCCTGCAGCGCCCGGTCGATCGCCTCATCCAGCCCCCCGACCAGCTCATCCAGGTAGCCGTGGTCGAGCCGCCGCCGGGCCCGGGCCGGATCCATCTCGGCGAAGAGACCGGTCGCCCCGGTGAAGACCGCGGCCAGCGGCTGGGCGCCCCCCATCCCCCCCAACCCGGCCGAGACGAGCAGCCGCCCCTCCAGCGTCCCGCCGAAGTGCTTCTGCCCCGCCGCGGCGAAGGTCTCGTAGGTGCCCTGGACGATTCCCTGGGTACCTATGTAGATCCAGGAACCGGCCGTCATCTGGCCATACATGGTCAGTCCCAGCCGGTCGTACTCCCGGAAGTGCTCCCAATCCGACCAACGCGGGACCAGGTTGGCGTTGGCGATGAGCACGCGCGGTGCGTCGGGGTGGGTGCGGAAGACGCCCACCGCCCGTCCCGACTGGACCAGCAGGGTCTCGTCCGGACCCAGCTCCCGCAGCGCGCGTACGATCCGGTGGACGTCTTCCCAGGAGCGGGCCGCCCGCCCGGAACCGCCGTAGACGATGAGTCGTTCGGGATCCTCGGCCACCTCCGGGTCGAGGTTGTTCAAGAGCATCCGCAGGGCGGCTTCGGCGCCCCAGGTGCGGCAGGTCCGCTGCGTACCGCGGGGAGCGCTCACGGGGACGTATCCGTTCATCTGGGTCGGACTCCCGGTTCAGGTCGGAACGGCTCGGGCGGGGCCGTGCGGCCCCGCCCGTCAATGTGACGTGCCCCGCCCGCCCGGGTCAAGCCGGGCGGCCCGGTCGGCTCAGAAAGGACTCAGCCAGAGACGCTGCAGGTGCCCCAGGAGCGTCTGGGGGTCGGTCCCGTGCGAGATGCCCGTCTCCAACTGATCGAGCTGGAGGGAGCACTGGAGGTAGCTCCCGCGGTACCAGTACGACTGGGCGAGCGTCCAGCGCAGGTGCCGGTGGGTGATCGAAGTGCGGAACTGGAAGACCCAGTTCTGCTGCGCCTGGAGGGCGAGTCCCAGGGTGGTCTCCGCCCACTCCACTACCCGGTCGTGGTCCCCCAGCTGGCTGTAGACGAAGGCGCCCCCCGCCCAGGCGTCGATATCGCTGGCGTTGAGTTCCTTGGCGGTGACCAGGGCGAAGCGCGCTTCCTCGAAGTCGCGCAGGAAAGCCAGGCTCCAGCCCCGGCCCAGGTGGGCCGGCTGGTATTCGGCAAGCTCCAACAGCGCCAGATCGAACTGCTCCAGGGCCCCTTCATAGTCCTCTTTGGTGAAGAGCGCCCAGCCCGCCCGGGTGTACTTCTCGGCCTCGCCGACCCGGGTCGGCGACTTCCGCCCCACGCAGCCGGCCGGCAGGAGCAGGCTCAGCGCGACGACCACGACCGTCCCGGTCCGGACGGCCGATCGGATCCCGGCTCGAGCCCGGTTCATCGCAGCAGCACCATTTTGCGGGTCAGCACGACCGAACCGACTTCGAGCCGGTAGAAGTAGATGCCCGAGGCGACCACTTCACCCCTGGCATCGCGTCCGTCCCAAGTGACCATCTGCTCCCCCGCCCCCGCGGTCCGGTCCAGCAGCACCCGCACCTGCTGCCCCCGGCTGTTGAGGACGCTCAGGCGGGCCCTACTCCCGGCCAGCTCGGCCGGGATGCGGAAGTGGATCTGGGTCACGGGGTTGAAGGGGTTGGGCCAGTTACCGAGCAGCTCGGGAGCGGCGGCGGCCTCTTCAGGAAGCGGTGGGACGCCCTCGGCCAGGCGGTACCACCCGCCGCCGGGAACCTGGGCGCAGGCGCGTGTCCCCTCGAAACGGACCGGGCCCGGCAGGGGCACCCAGGCCCGCCCGTCCCAGCGCTCGAGGCGGCCGGAGCGGATGCCGACCCCGGGCAGGGGCAGACCGAGTTCGGCCCCGTCGATCGGGGCGGCCCAGGTGGCCGGAGCGAGCGAGACGATCGGTGTGCCGGGCAGGTTCCCCTCACCGGTCGGACCGCCGGGCGGGAGTGTCTCCGGCTCATAGGGGATGAGCAGCAGGGTCGCCCCTCCGGTGGCCAGCGGGGAGACCTCCAGGGTGACCTCTCCGGCCGGGCCGGCGGCCTGCAGCCGGGCCGGGCGGCCGGCGGTCAGGGTGGCCGCCGCGGCTTCGGTCGAGAGGGTGTCGCTGCGGCCGCCGTAGCGGTCGAAGGCGATGATGGCCAGGGTGGAGGTCCCCTCCTGGAGCAGCACCGGGGTGGGGTCGTAGACCCCGTAGTCCCCCAGCAGCCGCTCAAAGAGCAGGGTAATGGGGGAACCACCCCCCGGTGGGGTCAGGGTCCCGCTGGAACTGCCGGGATGGAGCGGCTCGCTCCCCCCCAGGGCCACGTCCACCTGTTCGGGAAAGAGTGGATGCTGCAGCAAAGCGGCGGTGGCTGTCGGGGCGGTCGTGTCCTGGTAGGCGAACTCGGCCCGGACCATCCAGTTCCCCTGGAGTGCCTGTCCGTCCACCGAGTAGAGGCTCAGCAGGTCCCAGGCGGTCGTGCCGTTGACGCGCACCACCCCCCGCCCGGCCGCCCGGGTCAGATCTTCGTACCCGAGCGCGTTGCCGCCGAGCAGGAGCGAGACCAGGTACTCCTGCCCCTCCGGCAGTTCAATTCCCAGGTCAGGCACCGGCACCCGCAGCCAGCCGTCCCCGATGAAAGGGGGGGTCACCGTCAGGGCGTAGATGGGGTCCACCTCGTAGAGCCACCGGCCGGCGTTCACCGGGTCCGGGCGGGCAATCCGGACCTCGGCCGTGACGAGAGTGTCGGCCGAGAGGAAGTACCAGAGCGCCCGCACCCGGCTGGGCCCCACCTCGGGTCGGATCCGCATCCCCGCTTCGTAGGTGGGACCGGGGAGCACGAAACGGATGAGCGGACGTCCGGTCTCGTAGCGCACCAGCCCGGTACTCCCCTGGACCGCCTCGGCCGCGACCCGGAAGACCGGAGCGCGAACATCCCCACCGTTGGCCAGGACCAGGGTCGCTTCGCTCCAGATGGTACCGATCCCGACTGGCGAGACCGCGCCGGTCACCTCCTGGACATCCCAGGTCGAGCTGTCGGCCCAGCGCACCAGCCGGGCCTCTACTCCCGTCGGCAGGCCGTCCGGGAAGCTCAGGGCGAGGTTGGTGGCGTTCCAGAAACGGATCGAGGTGAGCCCGTGGGGCTCGAGGGTGACCCGGTGCCGGGAGGGATAGAGGTTCTCGTGGAGCTCCGGCTCCAGCCAGGAGTCGACCTCCCCCATCGCGTAGGCGCCGGCCGATCCCTCCACTCCCAGCCGGAGCGCGGTCCCGAAGTCGGCCAGCACATCGCCGAATCCGATCCCCGCCCCCACGGATGCCAGGGCGGCTTCGACCCCCGGCAGGCCGTGAACGGTCGACGTGGCCAGTGCGTGAATGAAAGACTCACCGAAGCGGGTGCCCAGGTAGTACGTCCAGACCGCGACCCGGGCGTAGTCATCCAGGTTCTCCCCGTACTCCTCCCAGGTAAAGAGGTCCACGTTGGGCCGGGAGACGAAGCGGGCGAAGTTACGCAGGCCGTATCCGCAGAGGTAGCTGGAGTACTCCGAGAGCCCCTCGTTGACCGCCGTGATCTCGAGCGGGTCGTTGCCGAACTGGATCAGGTGCTGGAACTCGTGGGCGATGGTCGCCTTGACAGCCCGGCGGTAGTACGCCACAACCGCAGCTGTGGTGTCGATACTGGAATAGTCGACCAGTTGCGAGTTCACGTACATCATCTCGGTCTTGTTGGAGCGCTGCTTGACCCCCCCGCCAAAATCGACCGGATCGGAGGGCGACTGGTTGGCCGAGTAGAAGTACCCCCCGAAGGTTTTATCATCTGCCGCCTGCTGGGCGATGGAGGGGATGAGGGTGAGCAGCAGGACGATCCGGGGGTCGCCGTCGATGTCGGGGGGCGAGCCGAACACCTCGGTCACGTTCTGGTAGCTCCCCTTGGCGCTCCCCCCGGGCCGGGGGCTGTCCGGCGAGGAGGTCTCGAAGGAGGTCACAAAATCCTGGAGTGCCGTCGACGAGACTTTACTGAGCTGGGCCACCTCCACGAAGTAGTAGGCATGCTCCCCCACCGCCCGACACTCCGCCTCGACCTCGTACTGGGTGTAGGGGAAGGCGAGTCCCTTGGAGAAATCGATCGCCCAGAACTTGCGACGCTGGCCGACCGTGTAGGCCTGGGCGGCAGTCGTGGCTGCGCCTCCCGCTCCGGCTCCCCGCTCGAGCCAGAGCTGTCCGAAGCGGAGGTTCCCCTCCTGGAGCAAGGGGGTCGCATCCACGACCTCGGGGGGCGTCACCATAGCCCGGCCCAATCGCAGGGTGCGGCCGGGCCGCACCTGTGACTGCTGGGCCGTGGCGGCCGGGGCCAGGGCGAGCAGGAGCAGCAGGCTG
>CAZFHZ010000040.1:0-27574 GCA_964519015.1 uncultured Gemmatimonadota bacterium
AGCACCACCGAGGGGTAGGCCTTCTGCGCCGTGAGTCGGGCCTGCTGGGCCCGGGCGGCGACGGCGGACACCCCGACCGCGAGCATCGCCGGCAGGAGGGTGGGCAGCAGGTGCATCCGGACCATGGCCTGATTCCTTTCAGCGGATGAGGTCGGCACGGACCATCCGGATACCGAAGACCGTCCGGGCTCGCTCCGCCCACACACCGGGGGTGACTACATCCCAGTAGACACCGTAGCGCCGACGGTGCAGGCGGTAGAAGGGGATGAAGGTGATCTCCTCGGCCAGACCAACCCCGGAGGTGCGGAAGGCGCCGGGCGGGTCGGCGAGGGGGAGGAGCCACCTCTGCACGTCCGGTTCGGCAGTGGCGAAGATCGGCGCCTGGGCCACCGGCGTCCCCGCCCCGCTCTCGCTCCGCCGCCCGCGCTGCTCCGGCCCCAGGTCACCGGCCAGCACCAGGGGCCCCCACAGGATCGCGACCCGTTCCGGGGTATCGGGAAGCGGCTCCAGGTGCAGGCTCTTGGGTAGGACCAGCTCGACCACGTCACCGGTCCGCCAGGTGCGGTCCAGCTCAACCCAGGAACCGGCCGGGGGAAGTGCTTCGACCGGCCGCCCGTTCACCCGAACGGTGAAGCCCCGGCCGGCCCAGCCGGGCCGGCGCAGGGCCAGGGTGAGCCGCTTCGGGGAGACCAGGGTCAGCCGGAGCGAGGCCGTCTCTCCCTCGGGGAAGCCGGTCTCCATCTCAAGGTGGACGCCCGCGGCCGACCACTCCGCGGTCGAAGGGGCATACAGGTTGACCCAGAGCCGGTCCCCCGACTCGTAGTAGAGTCCGTAGCCGTGGAGGGCGTGGCTCTCCAGACCCGTCCCGACGCAGCAGGTGAAGCTGCGGGACATGTCCTGGTACTCGTGCTGCACCCCGCGCCCGACCGGGACCATGTAACAGGTCCGGCCGTCCTCGGGATCCATCGAGCCGAGGATGTGGTTGTAGAGGGCCCGCTCCTGGAAGTCGGCGTAGCGCATGTCCGGTTCGAGCGCGAAGAGCGTGCGGGTCATCTTGAGCATGTTGTAGACGTTGCAGGTCTCGGCCGTGCGGCCGTCCACCCGGTCGTGGAGCCGGTCGGGCGGTCCGAAATACTCGTCCGTCCCGTGACCGCCGGTGGCGAAGCTGTGATGGAGCGCTACCTGGTCCCAGAAGAAGCGGGCGGCGGCCCCGTCGGTCGCGCTGCCGGTGGCCAGGTAACGGGTCAGCGAGCCGATCAGCTTGGGCACCAGGGTGTTGCCGTGCTTGCCCGCCAGGATGTCGAAGCCCGCCGCCAGGGAGTCGATCACGGCCCGGTGCTGGAACCGGTCGGAGAGGGCCAGCCAGCGCGCATCCCCCGTGTCGAGATAGAGGTCGGCCGCCACCTCGTTCATACCGCCGAACTCGGTCTCCAGCATCTGCTGGACCTGGTCGTCGTCGAGCCCGGCGAGGATCCCTTCCGCCCAGGCCGCGAAGGCGATCTCCACCTCCAGGGCGGTCCGGTTCCCCGTGTAACGCCAGGCGTCCCGCAGCCCGGCGAAGATCTTGTGCTCCACGTACCAGGGAGACCAGAGACCGTTCAGGTCGAACTTGGACGAGCGGATCACGCCGCCGGCCAGTTCCTCGAACCGGATCTTGCCCTCGACCCCCTCCCGGTCCCGCTGCGCGCCCAGGTATCCGTCGCCGTGCCGGTCCTGGATCTCCTTGAGTTCCCGGATGATGTAGCCGGCCCGCGCCCGGAACCGCTCATCCCCGGTGGC
Organism: uncultured Gemmatimonadota bacterium; assembly: GCA_964519015.1. Taxonomy (GTDB): domain Bacteria; phylum Blakebacterota; class Blakebacteria; order Blakebacterales; family CAYUVJ01; genus CAZFHZ01. The sequence goes on from CAZFHZ010000040.1 coordinate 1,780, forward strand.
GGCGTACATCAGGCTGACCGCCGAGAGATAGTGGCCGGCGATATGGCCGGTGAGCTGCCGGCCGGAGCCGTCCCAGCCGCCGTAGCCCTCCGCCTTCGGTTCCAGTCCGGCGCTCCGGCGCAGGAAGGCCAGCATCCGGTCGGGCTCCAGTTCCAGCAGGTAGGCGGCATCCAGGTCCTGGGCATGCTTGAGCGGTCCACCGGTCAGCCGGACGCTGGCCAGCGGAAGGGGCCGGGCCTTCAGAGGCACGGCCGGCCGGCCCACCGGACCGGTCTGGGCGAGGGCGGGCCCCCGACCCGTAAAGAGCAGGAGAAACACCAGGGGGAGGAGTCTCCGCATCATCTGTCCGATCTCCTGTGGAGGACGTCTCGGAACCGACCGGATGGACTATCATACCCCGGGCTGGGCGGCCGTTACAGACCCCGTCACCGGCCTGGCCCTGAAAATGTGGTAGATTCTTCCGGGGAAGGCATCTATTATAGATGCAGAGGCACCACGTAGAAGCTGTACCCGACGCGAGTTCGAACGGTCCGGGGATGCTACATGGATTCTCCGCGCCGTTTTCTTTTGCGGCAGGTGTACGCGGACACGTTGTCCTGCAAACCGGTCAGGTGGCCGGTGAAAAACACGAGCCGGAAGGCTCACCCGATCAAGGAAGCAACACCGTGACAAAAGGCAAAGTGAAGTGGTTCAACGACTCTAAAGGCTTCGGCTTCATCACTCCGGACGATGGCTCGAAGGACTGCTTCGTACACCACACCGCGATCGTAGGTAGCGGCTTCAAGACCCTGAGCGAAGGTCAGAGCGTAGAGTTCGACGTCGTGCAGGGCCAGAAGGGCCCGGCGGCCGAGAACGTCCGCCCTCTCTGATCGCTTGATTTACCGAACGGATGCGGCAACGCATCACCGGCCCCCGGAGGACATCCTCCGGGGGCTTTTCTTATCCCGGTTGATCCGTACCCTGTCGAGGTGATGGAAGCCGCCCGCGGATGGATAGAGGAAGGCGCATCGAGTCTCCGAAGATGCCGGGAGAGGAAGGCGAATAACTGACAGAGACCATGAGACGATCCGAACCCCGCACGCCCACTCTGGCCGAAGCACTGACACCGCTGATCGTCATGGCGGTCCTGCTGGCGGTCGGCTACGGCGTTCTGCGCTACCGGATCGAAGTCTGTCTGATCGCCGCGGCAACCGTTGCCGGACTGGTTGCCTTCCGCCTCGGCTACCGTTGGCGGGAGATGGAACGTGGGATCGTCGCCTCGATCGACACCGGGATGCCGGCCATCCTGATCCTGATCTCGGTCGGGGCGCTGATCGCCACCTGGATCGCGGCCGGCACCATTCCGATGCTGGTGTGGTGGGGACTGGAGCTGATCTCCCCCCGCTTCTTCCTGGCCACCGCCTGCGTGATCTGCTCCGTCGTCTCGCTCGCCACCGGCACCAGCTGGGGGACGGCCGGTACCGTCGGAGTGGCCTTGATCGGGGTGGCCGAGGGTCTGGGTATCCCGCCCGGGGCAGCGGCCGGGGCGATCGTCGCAGGGGCCTTCTTCGGAGACAAACTCAGCCCTTTCAGCGACACCACCAACCTGGCTCCGGCGGTCGCCCGGGCCAACCTGTTCGACCATATCCGCTGGATGCTCTGGACGACCCTGCCGGCCTGGACGCTGGGACTGCTGGTCTACGTGGTGGCCGGCCTGGGGACGACCGCACCCCCCGTGACCCAGGTGCTCGCCCTGCAAGAGGGGATCCGATCCGCGTTCGTGTTCAGTCCTCTGCTCCTGCTGCCGTTGGTGGTCATCCTCTGGTTCGCCTTCGGCAAGCTCCCCACCCTGCCGGGTATCCTGCTGTCCAGCCTGCTGGCGGCCGTACTGGCCGTCCTCTACCAGCACCAGTCTCTACGGGTCGTGCTGGAGGCCGCAGTGACGGGGTTCAAACCGGACACCGGCCTGACACAGCTCGACAGTCTGCTCGCTCGAGGCGGGTTGATGGCGATGATGGATGTCACCCTGCTCATCCTCTGCGCCTTCGGGTTCGCCGGGATCATGAAGGCGTGCGGGCTGCTCGACCGGATCCTCCAGTCCCTCCTGGATCACATACGCAGCACCTTCCGGCTGGTCGCTTCGACCGTGGCCACCGGGATCGCCACCGCGGTGGTCACCGGGAGCAGTTACCTGTCCATCATCGTCCCGGCCGAACTCTTCGGGGAGGCGTTCCGGATCCGCGGACTGGCGGCCAAGAACCTGTCGCGGACGTGCGAGGATTCGGGTACCGTGGTGGTCCCGCTGGTGCCGTGGAGCGCGGCCGGGGTATTCATGACCGCCACCCTGGGGGTGCCGACCCTGCACTACCTCCCCTGGTCGGTGATGAACTACACGGGATTCCTGTTCGCCCTGCTCTGGGCCGCGACCGGGATCGGCATCGCCCCGCGCATCCGCGAGGACGAGACCGAACCGGGGAGTTAAGCCCGGGACAGCCTCAGAATCCCAGGCCGACCATGAGCCATCGGGTGCGCGATCGCACGGACGCCCGGGTGATCGTTCCGGTTATCGACTCTTCCTGCCAGTCGGCGCGCAGGCGCTGTTCGAAGTAGCGCAGCCGCAGGTGGCCCCAATGCAGGCCGAGCTGCCAGGAGGGACCGAGACCCCAGTTCTCGATGGTCACCTTCCGGTCGTTCCAGAGATCGGTCGCCCAGCGGCTGACGTGGCCGCCCAGTCCGGCCAGCCAGGCCAGACCGTACTGAGGGTAGCGGACCTGGACGACCAGGAGGGCATGGTAGATACGGTGCTCCAGGTGCCTCGTTTCGAGCAGCGGAACGGGCATCCCCAGGTCGTTGTACCGGTCGGAGACCGTCCGCGGACGCGGGTCCCAGGAATATCCTATATCCAGACCGAATCGGAGCCGCGCCCCCTGCCCGGCCCAGTCTCTCTCCTCAACGGGGTCCGGGACCAGCAGCAGCGAACCGACCATGAGCGAACACCTGGGGCGCACCCGGTAGACCTGCCCGTCGAGGCTCAGCCGGGTGGACGTACGCCCCGCCAGCAGGTAGAGCTCGCCGTCGGCGCGAGGGCCGGAGGCAGGGGCGGTCTGCAGGGTGAAAGGCAGGCCGATGGGAGTGACGCCCTGGGCGGCGGCCCGCGGCATCAGCGCCGGTATCGGCAGCATCAGCAGCAGGATTGTGATCGGATGCCGCATCATGGGATCTCCCGCCGCGGCCCCCTACCGCTTTTTCCGCCGGGTGAACCGGAGTCCCGACCAGACCTCATCGATGGCGGCCACCTTGTAATCCACCAGCCCGGCCGCCAGCCCCGCCTTCCGGACCACCGTCTGGGTTAGGTCGCTCTTCATCCCGGAGGCCTGCTTGGGCCAGCAGATCCACAGGCCGGCCGTCCCTCCTTGACACTTGCTGTATTATAGTGGAAGCGACAGAGGATCGAAGAACACAAGAACCGTCGACTCGTCCAGGTAGACCATGCCGACCTACGACTATCGTTGTCAGAAGTGCCGGAAGAAGTTCACGCTGACGATCTCGCTGGCGGAGCACGACAAAGGAGTGAAGTGCCCCAAGTGCGGTAGCCGCAAGGTCGAGCAGCTGATCAGCGGGTTCTTCGCCAAGACCGGCCGCAAGAGCTGAGCCGGACAGCGGAGGGGTCCATTCGAGGAGGTGACGGCGATGTCCGTTACTCATCGGCAGTGTCGTGTCCTGGTCATCGTCCTGGCCGCCGGTTGGTGCCTTGCGACCGGAGTGACCGTCCATGCCCAGGCCCACCCGCAGGTGCAAGCCTCCCTGAAGGTCCCGGCGGCAGGGTACGTGCAGATACTGCGGACCACGGACGGCTCCACCTACATCGGCCGGATCGTGGAGGTGAGCGGTACCGCGGTGCGTTTCCAGACCGATATCGGTGAACTCAACATCCCGCTGGAACGCATCGAGAGGATCGAAGAGGTTCCGGAGGATCGGATCCGGGAGGGCAAGTACTGGTTCCCCAACCCGAACGCCACCCGACACTATTTCGGCCCCACCGCCCTGATGCTGCCCAAAGGGAGCGGGTACTTCGCCGACTACTGGGTCTTCTTCCCATCGGTGGCCTACGGCGTGACCGACAATTTCACCTTCTCGGCCGGCATGTCGATCATGCCGGGAGCCGGGCTCGACGAACAGCTCTACATGATCATGCCGAAGATCGGAGCGCCGCTCACGGACAAGCTCCATCTGGCCGCGGGTGCCCTGATGATCGGGCACAAGGATGTCGACCGGACCTTCGGCATCGCCTACGGCGTGGCCACCTATGGATCCAACGAGCACAACCTGACGGTGGGCCTCGGCTATGGATTCGCGGGCAGCGAGGTCATGCGAAAACCGATCGTCATGATCGGCGGGCAGACTCGCCTGTCGCGGCGGCTCGCCTTCGTTTCGGAGAACTGGATCATCCCGGGAGCCGAGAGCCACCCTTTCGTCTCCTATGGCGTGAGATTCCTGGGGGAGTCGCTCAGCTTCGACCTCGGTTTCCTCAACATAGTGGGGGAAGACTGGTTCTTCCCGGGCATCCCTCTGGTCGACTTCGTCTTCAGTTTCTAGGAGGATCCCGGTCACGCCCGCCCGGGTCTTGAACCCGGCCCACCTTCCCACCGCGAGCCGTTCCGGGTAGAATCCGGCGGCGAGTCCCGACTTTCCCGGCAAGGAGCCCTGCGTGGACGAGGTCCTCGGTGTGGCCGCCGTAACCGGACTGCTGGAGCAACTGGTGCGCATACCCAGCGTCAATCCGACCCTCTCTCCGGACGAGGGAGGGGGAGAACGGGCGCTGGCCGAGTTCACCTGCGACTGGCTGAGCCGCCACGGACTCTCCTCCTGGATGGAGGAGGTGGCTCCGGGCCGGATGAACACGGTGGCCCGGACCGCTCCCGAGCGTGGGCCGACCCTGGTGCTGTGCGGACATCTCGACACGGTCGGGACCGCCGGGATGACCATCCCTCCCTTCCAGCCGCGGTGCGAAGAGGGGCGCCTGTACGGTCGAGGCGCCTATGACATGAAGGGAGGGGTGGCGGCGGTGATGGCGGCCGCCGTCGCCCTGGCCGCCGGGGACCGTGCCGGGAATCTGCTGGTCGCCCTGGTCTGCGACGAGGAGTACGCGAGCATCGGTGCCGAGGCGTTCGCCGCCCGGCACCCGGCCGACGGCTGCGTGATCACCGAGCCCACCGGCGGCGAGGTGGTGCTGGCGCACAAAGGTTTCGTCTGGGCCGAGGTGCGCACCCGGGGGGTGGCCGCCCATGGCAGCCGCTGGGACCTGGGGGAGAGTGCGATCACCCGCATGGGACCGGTGATCGGCGCCCTCGACCGGTTCGACCGCGAGGTCCTGCGGGAGCGGAAGGCCGAGCTGGTCGGTCCGGCCTCGCTCCACGCGGCCATGGTCGAGGGGGGGGTCGGTCTCTCCACCTACGCCCCGGAGTGTACGCTCAAGGTGGAACGCCGCACACTGCCGGGCGAAGAGATGGAGGAGGTCCGGCGCGAGCTGGAGGAGGTGGTCCGGGCAGCCGATGCCCAAGCCGGCCTGACCGTCACCTTCCAGCGCAGCCCCATGCGCTGTGATCCCGGAGAGCCGGTCGTGCAGGCCCTGACCGCGGCGGCCGGGACCGAGAGCGGCTCGCCTCCGGCGGTGGGCGGGGTGGGCTACTGGACCGATGCGGCCATCCTCGCCGATGCCGGCGTCCCCACCCTCCTCTACGGCCCTTCTGGCGAGGGGGCGCACGCCGCCGTCGAGTGGGTCGACCTGGCCTCGGTAGCCGCCTGCGCCCGGGTTCTCGTGGACACGGCCCGCCGCTTCTGGCAGATTTGAGCCATGACCGACCACCTGCTCGACCCGATGAAGCTCATCCCCGACCCGGACCGTGCCTACGGTTCCTGGATCGGCGGCCAGGAGTACGCCGTAGGGCGGTACGTGGAGGTGATCAATCCCGCCCTGGGAGAGCCGCTGGCGCGTATCCAACTGGGGGGCACCGAGGTCGCCGAGATGGCGGTAGTGGCCGCCCGCAAGGCCTTCGCGACCTGGAGCGGGCTGACCCATGAAGACCGTGGTCGCTACCTGATCCGCTTCAACCGGCTGCTCGAGCGGTTCCAGGACGCCATCGCCACCCTGATCGCCCTCGAGCAGGGCAAACCGATCACCGAGGCGCTGGCCGTGGAGCTCTTCTCCAGCGCCGACACCTGCCGCTACCTGGCCCGGCATGCGGGTGAGGACCTGGCACCGCAACGGCACACCTACCAGAACCCGCTCATGGCGGGCAAACACGGCGAGGTGCGCTACGAGCCGGTCGGGCCGGTCCTGCTCGTCACTCCCTGGAACCTCCCCTTTCTCATCCCGGCCACCGAGGTGGCCCAAGCACTGGCCGCCGGCAACACGGTCGTGCTGCGGCCCAGCCCGGTCGCTCCCTTCTCAGCCCTGGCCCTGCAGCGTCTGCTCGAGCGGGCCGGCCTGCCACCGGGGGTGGTCAACACCGCCCTGGTCACCGACGAGGCGATGTACTGCCTGGCGCGCAACCGGCAGATCCGGCGGATCTCCTTCTTCGGCAGCGAGGGGAGCGGCCGCCGGATGATGGCCGCGGCCGCCGAGGCGCTCACCCCCATCACCCTGCAGATGGACGGCAAGGATGCCGCCATCGTCTGCGCCGACTGCGACCTGGAGCGGACCGCGCTGGGGGTCGCCTGGTGGGGGCTGGCCAACGCCGGACAGGTCAGCGCCGGCATCCAGCGGGTCTATGTGGAGCGGCCGATCGCCCGGGCCTTCCTGGAACGGCTGGCCCGGATCGTGATGTCCCTGCGGATGGGGGATCCGCTCAACCCGCAGACCGATATCGGCCCCCTGACCCTGTCGGAACAGCGGGACGTGGTGATCGGTCACGTGGCCGACGCGGTGGCCCGGGGGGCGAAACTGCTGGTGGGGGGTGAGGTCTTCAGGGGGCCCGGCTGGTTCTACCCTCCCACCCTGCTGGCCGGGGTGGACCACACCATGCCGATCATGCGGCAGGACACCTACGGTCCGGTCATCCCGGTCATGGTGGTGGATTCCGTGGACGAGGCGGTCACCCTGGCCAACGACACCGAGTACGGCATGGCCGCCTCGGTCTGGACCGAGAACCCGGTGCGCGCCCGCCTGATCGCCCGCCGCCTGCGGGTGGGCTCGGTGGGTATCAACGACCACGGCACCGGCTACGGGGAGCCGCAGGCCACCTTCGGAGGAGAGGGCAAAAGCGGCATCGGCCGCACCCACGGCCGCCACGGCCTGATCGGCATGAGCCGGATCAAGCACGTCAGCGAGGAGTACCACGCCCGACGCCCCCCATGGTGGTTCCCCTACAACAATGAGCTGCGCGACTACCTGAAGAGCGCGTTCGGCGCCGTCTACCGTCCCGGTTTCGGTCCGAAGTTCGACCGAGTGCGTCACATCCTCTCGCTCAAGCGCTTCCGCCGCGCCGCCCGCATCGGCTCCTTCCTTAAGCGCTGGCGCCAGATCTTCGATTGAACGCTCCGCCCGGGATACCGGCCTGCTCGTCCGCCCTCCTGCTGCTGGGAGGGCTGCTGCTGACCTCCGCCGGCTGTGCCGGGGAGAAGTACGACCACTATCCGATCGAAGGGAAGGTGCTCGTTCGTCTGGCCGAGGACCTGCCGGCCTCTACGGGCAACGACGTCTTCCTGCTGGCCGCCCGGACCCGGGAGTGGTTCGGGGACACCTGCTGGTTCCTGGACACCCGGTCCCGCATCCAGGGAGGCACGGTCGAGGTGGAGTTCCGCTCGGTCGGGCATCCCCGGGATGCCGCCTGCGGCCTTGCGCTGACCCAGGCCGTCGCTCTGATCCGGCTCGGCCCGTTCAACGAAGGGGAGTACAACCTCATCTTCTCCCTGCGGGACAGTCTCTTCACCGGAACGCTGACCGTCCTCTCGGACCAGTGGCAGGTCACCTGGCCCGATTCCAGCGCCGTGGTCTTCGAGAACACCAGCCTGCCGCGCATCAATCCCTGAGCCGGTTCAGACCAGGTGGTCGCGGGGGAGCAGGACGAGGACTCCCGCGACCCGGGTCCCCATCAGTGGGCCGAAATCGCGCACATCGCCGGTGAGCAGGTGGGTGGCCCGGGCGAGCACGGCCGCTTCCAGGATGGGGCGGTCCTTGGCCGGCAGCTTCCCTGCCTCCGGCAGGTCGAGCGGTGAGGCGGGCTGGGAGGAGATCCCGACCGATGCCAGCAATTCCTCCAGGGCTTCGAGCCGGTCCGGCCGGTGGAGGGCGAGGTTGCGGTGGGCTTCCTCCACCGCATAGACGGAACTGAGCAGGGTCACCTCCGGAAGCGACCAGAGACGGATGAGGCCGGCCCCCGGTCGCCAGGCGGCGGAGAAGAGTACGTTGGCGTCCAGGAAGACCCGGTCCACCCGTTCACTTCCGCCGGGAGGTGGGCTTCTTCTTCCGCAGCGGACCGGTTGACGATGATCCCGGCCCGGTCCGGGCCGCTGCGCGGTCCTCGGCGGTCACCGCGTTGGCCGCCAGCAGCTCGGCCACCCGCTCGGGCGTGTAGATCTCCACCGGCACTACGGCGGCCGGCCGCAGCAGGATTCCCTCTTCCGTCGCTTCGGCCACGATCATGCTCCCCTCCTCCAGCCGGTAGCGCCTTCTGAGCCGGGCCGGGATCACCACGGTGCCCCGCTTGCCGATCCGGATCGGTTCTCCCTCCGCCATGGCCGCCCTCCCCTGGTCTGAATATCAGATATTCTGAATAGACGATAGAAGCAGATGCCCTACTTGGCAAGAGGAGCATCCGCTCCCGGTGGTGCGGAAGGAGTTACCGGCCCGGGCCTACCGCACCGGCTCCCGGCGGGCGGCCACCACCAGCTCGAGGGCCTTCAGGTACTGGTCCCGGCCGACCTGGCGGTTCCGGAAGGGAGCCGTCTTGTGGGTCACCACCATATCGAGGGCGGGGAGCACGGTGATGTACTGCCCCACCGCCCCGATCCCGGTGTAGGCGCCCCGGAAAGCGGGAGGCGTGGCGGGGCCGTCCCAGACCCACCACATGTAGCCGTAGCCGAAGGTGCCCCCCCGCAGCGAGGCCGGGTTCATCCGGTCGTAGGGGGTGACCACGCTGTGGATCCGGCGGGCCCAGTCGCGGGGGACCAGCTGCCGGCCCGCCCAGTTCCCCTCCCGCAGCATCAGGTAGCCGATCCGGGCCATGTCACGTACCGACAGCCACATGTGGTAGGCCGGGTACTGCGAGGCCCGCAGGTTCCCCGATTTGTGCTGCGCCGAGCGGTCGAAGTCCTGCATCCCGATGGGGACGGCCAGGTCGGTCTGGAGGGCGTCGTAGATGTCCCGGCCGGTCATCTTCTCGAAGGCCGCCCCGGCCGCGTTGAAATCCCAGTTGTTGTAGAGGAGGTAGGTGCCCGGTTCCTGCGAGCCGCGGGGAGGAGCGTCGGCCGAGTTGTCCCCGGCGTTGGAAGCGGGATGATAGACCCCGGAACGGGCGGTGATCAGGTGCTCGACTTTGGCCCTCTTCTCGATCGGGAGCAGTCCGCCCACATCGTCCATCCCCAGGTCCTCGAGGGTCTTGTTCAGGTCGATGGTGCCGCTGGCGACATAATTGCCGTAGAGCATCGAGAGGATGCTCTTGCGGACCGAGGCCAGGTAGGTAAGGGTATCCAGGTTCCCGTAGGCATAGAGCACCCGCCCCCCCACCACGACCATCATGCCGGTGGTGTCCAGCGTTCTCAGGTAGGCGGTCAGTTCGGCCAATCGGGCGCTGTCGTAGCCGGCCGCCTCGGGGCTGGAGACCCGCTCCCACTCGGCGCCGGGATAGACCAGGGTCTGCGCCCCGGCCGGAAGTGTTCCGGTAACCAGCGTGAGGGTGGCGGCCAGGCACAGGAGTGCTTGGAAGTGACGGTACGGAGAGCGGAGAGTCCGGTCGGAGGGACGCATGGGCGGAACCTCGGGCTGGGCCCGGCCGCGGCCGGGCGCGGAGAGTCGGGACACAATCCTCTTTCTACACGACCGCCGGCGCCGGGACCAGCGGGACCGCAGGATCAGGGGGCCGGGTAACGCAGACCGGAGGACGCCGGACAGACGGTGAATACGGCCAGGCTCGTCTCACGACTTTCGGTATCCAGCAGGGTAGCGAGCAGGCGCCCCCCCATGACGCGGGAGTCACTGCAGGCCGGTCTCTGGGTGATCCCCAGGTATTCTCCGTCCGGACCGACCACGTAGTAGCGGTGGGATTCCAGGGGCCGTTCCAGCTCCCACATCTGGAGGGTCGGGAAGCGGAGCCAGATGAAGCCGGCGTCGTCAATCTCCATATCCGACCAGAAGGCTTTCCGTTCCGGTAGTTGAAGCTGCTCCCGTTGGGCCCGGAAACGCTCCCCCATATAACCCGGATTCTTCTCGATGCGTTCCTGCAGGAATCGGTCGATCCGGCGACGTTCGGCTCGGCTCACTCCTTCGGAGGCGAGACCGATGGTCACGACCCGTTTCAAGGCACCGGTCAGATCGTAGAACTCGAGCCGGGGCTCGCGGCCTGAGGAATAGACGATCCCGGCGATCGGGCTGAAGACACACATCGGCCGGGAACTGAAGTGGTAAACGAAGACGTCCGTGACCTCGTTCCCCCCGCCGGTTCGAAACGAGAGGGTGTACGAGACCTCGACGGGATCAAAGGTGTGGTCCCAGCACGAGTCCCCGCGGGCATCGAAGACGGTGAGACGGGCCCATTCTCTCCCTGACCGGAATCCTCCGAGCGGGGTCTCGATCGCCAACGCCAACCGTTCCCCCGACGGAGCGAGTTCGAAGAAATCAAGGATCGTTCCGGCCTCCGACGGGACCGGTGTCACGTCCAGCAGTTCCCCCTCGATGGAGTAACGGGTGGTCCGGCGTTGGCCGAAATCGAAGATGCTGACGATCCCATCCCGGACCGACTGGAGCCTGAGATACTGGAACTCGCCCGGACCGCCGCCCAGACGGCCGAAGGAGCGGCGGAACCGGCCCGTACTGTCGTAGGCGCAGATCCGCATATTGCCCCCATCTGCCATTACATACTGTCCCGATCCATCCAGGAAGAGCTGCCCGGGACGGTAGAGGAGGGACTCCGGCCGCTCATCCTCTTTGATCGTCAGCAGAGGTTCGTAAGCGAAGAGCTCACCGGAGTACTTCGGGATTCCGTTGTTCTCGGCGATCCGCACGCCGTCCCGTTCGTCGATCCGGAACGTGTGCTGCTGCCCACGGGCGACGGGGCCGGGGAAGAGTGTCAGGAGGAGCAGGCAGACGATCCGGAGATGGCGGCCGTCGATACCGAGCCGGAGGGGAGCGGCGCAGCGCCGCATCATTGTCCGGTGGGCGGTTCCACGGTCAGCACCCGGGCGATCCGGGCGCTGGCCCCGGAGATCTTGTCGGTCACCGCGAGCTGGAGGCGACAGGTGGAATCGCGGCCCGGTGCCGGCAGGACAAGGCGCAGGGATTCCTGCTCCCGCTCGGCGATCCCGGATCGTTCGAAGGTGAGCGTGACCGCCCCTTCCTGCTGGGTCCGGCCGGTCAGCCGACCCCAGAGCGACTCGATGAGCGGAACCTGGGGGCGCTCCCCCGCTTCGGTGGAGACCGTGACCGCCAGTTCGTACAGCGTGCCTCCGACTTCGTCTTTCTCCAATCCGTAGATCTCGAAGTAGAGGAAGAGCGGCATCTCCCCGGCAATCGGCCCCGGCGGCAGGGGAACGATCCGGAACGGCGCCCGGATCAGCGCGCCCCCCCCTTCCGGCTCTCCGCCGGATTCCGCCGGCTCCACCGCCGAAGCCAGAACCAGGCTGGACAGGCGCAGCCGGCCCTCGCCCGGGGAATCGAGCGTGTCGTGGGCGGTCCAGGCCAGCGGATAGGCCGAGGGGATGAGTTCGACGGCGGCGTAACTGCTGAGAAGGCCGCCCGGATCCGACGGGACGGTCAGGGCAGGTCCTACCCACGGATCGACCGTTCCGGCATAGAACGTGTAGGGTACCGGTGAGTCGGAATGGGTGATGATCCGCCAGTCGGCATCCAGCAGGAAGAAGGACGCCGACAATCCCGCGAGACTCGAGGGCAGGTCGTAGGCGGGCGGTTCCGAAGAGAGGACTTCACCCCAGGCCGCCGGTCGTCCGACCAGGGGCAGCCGGATCAGCGTTCCCGTCTCGTTCTCGAAATGGAGCCACTCGGTTGCGATCGCCAGGACATGCCGGCCTCCGACGACAGCGGAGGATTCCGGACGTTCCTCCGCCCGGGCCCGGTAGGCGCGGGGATCGGCGAGCGTGAAATTGCCGGACACATTCCCAATCCGAAAGGGAACCATGAACCCGTCATACTGCCAGCCCGTGGACCAATTGAACTTGCGGACATGCTCGATCGTCGTCCAGGTGGGTGTTCCCGCGGTGGGCTCCTCCGGGCTGAGGGCGTTCAGCGGCTCACCGTACCGCATGTAGACGAGCCCCCGCTGGGTCTCCCAACCGCGCAGCCCGAGGGTTACGCTGGCGAATCGCCAGGTGGCGTAGGCGAAGCGCCGGTACTGCTCGAGTCTCCGCTCATTCAGTCCGGTAGCCAGAAGCGGGTCGCGGGAGCGCCAGAATCGCTCGCGGACCGGCTCCGTCTCCATGGCCGCGCCCGCCCCACCCGCAACCAGAGTGCGCGCCTCCCGGGCGGGGATCCCGCGGCTGGGGACCGCCGGGGAGAGGCCTCCCTCGGACGGCGGCAGCGACCACTCGGTGAGATCGGCCAGGGCGCGGATATCGGGAGGCAGGAGCGCCAGCCCTTGCTCGTAATTCTCCAGGGCGGCGTCCAGCAGGCCCAGGTACTGGAAGGCCAGTCCCCGGGCCAGCCAGGCCTCGGGAAGATAACGCCCCTGTTCGATCAGGTGGTTGGCTACCGCCGCCAGCCGGCGCCAATCCCGGCAGATCAGGAAGTGCTGGGCCAGGCACCAGTTGGCGAGGTAGTTCGCCGGATCGAGCACCAGCGCCGCGTCGAACTGCTGCAGGAAACGGGCGTGCTGCTCTTCGAGCGGGATCAATCGCTCTTCCAGCGAGCCGGAAGCCCAGGGGCTGATCCGCCATTCCAGTCCCCAGAAGGCATCCATGCGGATCTTCCCCTTGACGGCGTACGCCTGCGCCGTGCCGGGGCGGGTCTCGAGGATCGCATCCAACCGATCATCGGCGTAGTAGTCCAGGGTCCTGAGATGGAGGATGTAGGCCAGACTCAGCGGGTAGCGCACGTTACCGGGATCCTCACGGATCGCCCGGCGGATCCGCTCCTCGGCCATCCTCCTCCCTCCGGGCTCCCCCGACGCCGAGAGGGCCAGGGCATCCAGGTGCCAGGCTTCGGCATCGGCGGCCAGTTCGCGGTTCCGGACCGGATCGATCCGGGCGTGGGCCGCCAGCGGGTCGCCCTCATCCAGCAGACGTCGGGCTTCGGCGAGGATATCCGCATGCCGGCCGGGGACAGGTCCCAGCGGATCCAGCCAGTCCCGGTCGGTGCCGGCTTGCAGATCGATCAGGGCGCGCAGACTGTCCACGTAGCCGGCCGGCAGGCGGTCCGCGGGATCGTAGCGGATCGTCTCCAGGATTTCCCGGGTTTCCGCCGGCCCGGCCCGGGAGAAGGGGGGCCAGGAGATACCGGGGGGCCGTTCACCGGCAGGACTGGAGGCTACGGGGGCCGAGCGCGGGGCGAACGGGGCATCCGGACTGACCTGAAAGGTGACCTTCCCCTGCTCATCCCGGCCGGACGGCACCAGTGGCTCCAGACCGGCCGCAATGACTCCCGCTACTGCGGAATCGCCGCTCGCAGCCGCCCGCAGGAGGATGGCGAACGCCGCCACCCCGGGATCGGCCCGCAGACGCCAGATGGCTGCCCTTCGCAGCGACGGTTCGGACCATTTATCTATGACGATGTCGGAGAGGAGGACCAGCTGTGTCCGGGTCAATGGCCGGATCAACGTTCTGAATTCGTCGTCCCGGGTGTTCCAGTCGATCCTGTGGAAGCCCTGCTCATCGACGGAGAAGACGACATGAGTCGTAAGCCACCCGATCTCCGGATGACGGAGTCCACTGTTCATCGCGTAGATATCGGGTTGGTTTCCCCAGATGAGCCGGGCAGGATCGCCCCCCGGGTGATACTGCGCGGAAGGTTCTCCCCAGAGGACATAGGCCACCAGGCGATCATCGGGCTGCCTGGAGCCCGGGGGGCGAAACGAATCCTCCATGCGGGCCACTCGCGCTTCGAAACGAAGCCGGAACTCGTTGGTCTCGGTCCCCGGCGTCGGATCATGTCGGGCCCAGAACGCCTCCAGATAGCATTCGAGTTCCGGCCGGCCTCGGGATTCGGCGGCCACGAACGCCCGACGCTCGGACCGGCTCCCCAGCACCGACAGGACGCCCCGGATCGTCGAGGTCTCCTCGGACCCGGCTATGACCGAATGATGGGCGCAACCGGGCAGCGAGCCCAGCCAGAGCAGCGCAGCGGCCGAAGCGGCGAGACGGACGCCCGCCCGTGACGGGGATACGGCGCCCGTCATCGCCCGGTGCGCTGCTCCACGGTCAGCACCCGGGCCACGCGGGCGGTGGCATCGGCGTTCTTGTCGGTCACGGCGACCTCGATCCGGTAGTGGTCGGAGAAGCGGCCGGTGGGGAAGACCACCCGCATCTGGGTGCTGGTGTCGGAGAAGATGTCCTCGTAGTCGAAGCGGAGGGTGACGCTTCCCTGGCGGCGGTCGGTCGAGATCAGCCGGCCCATCAGCCCCTCCACGGTCGGCAGTTCGGCCCGCCGGTTGTCCAGCATGGTCACCGTGAAGTCGACCTGGTAGCCGGTGGCGCCGATCTCATCCTTGGTCAGCCCGTAGATCTCCAGGTAGACGAGCAGCGGTTCCCCCAGCCCGAACCGGTCCTCGGGGAGCGGCACGATGGCCCGGCGGCCGCGGGTGAAGTAGCCGTACTCCGGCCAGCGCCGGGCCTGGGGGAGGTCCACGATGTTGGAGGCGACGACCAGGTCGGAGAGACGCAGGCCGCCCTCTCCGGGGGGAGTGCTCAGGGTGTCGCGGGCGGCATAGGAAGAGATCGCCCCCTGCCCCGGCACCTCCAGCGCGGCGTAGACGGGCGCCGAGGCCGGCACTTCAGCGGGGAGGGTCACGATCGGGCCGACCCAGGTCGGCCGGAAACCACCCAACCGCAGACTACGCGGCAGAGCCGCGGTGACCCGCTGGATGGGCTTCCAGTCGCCGTCGAGCAGGATCAGGTGCACGGCCGAGGAATCGGGCCCCGCCGGCGGGGGCTCCCCCGGCCGCCCGCCCAGTGGCGGGGCCAGGGCCACGGGCACGAACTCGGGGCGCCCGGCCGCATCCTGGAACCGGAACCAGGAAGCGGAAGCAGGCAGCACCGGCCGCATGCCGGCCACCCGTTCCGACTCCGGCCGCCGCTCCATCTGCTCGGTGAACTCGCTCGGCCGGGTGATGGTCACTTCGCCGCTCACATTGCCTCCGGAGAAGGTCACCGTCATATCGGGATAGCGCCAGGTCTCCTTGACCTCGTAGACCATGGTCGCAGCGATACGCTCAAAGGCCGCGAAACCCATCTCTCCCACATCGCCGCTCGTACGACCCAGCAGCTTCTTTTGGGCCTCGTCGCTCTTGTCGTTCACATCGAGCGGTTCGCCGTAACGCAGATAGATCCGGCCCCGGTGGGTCTCCCAGCCCCGCAGGCCCAAGCTGGGATTGGCGAAATGCCAGGTGGCGTAGGCAAAGCGGCGGTACTGCTCCAGCATCCGCTCGTTCAGTTCGGTGGCGAAGAGCTGGTCTTTGGCCCGCCAGAAGCGGTCGCGCTCCGCCCGGCGCTCTCCGGCCTGTTGCGCGGCCGTCGAATCCCCGCCGGCCGTCCGGGCCTCGCTCAGCAGGGGATCGGCCACCACCCGGTCGCCCAGTCCGTAGCCTCCCTGGGAAGGAGGGAGCACCCAGCGCGGGTCGTCGACCAGGGCGAACACCTCGGGCGGGAGCCGTTCCAGGGCCGACCGGTAGTCCTTCCAGGCCTGGTCGAGCAGGCCCAGGTGCTGGAAGGCCAGGCCCCGGGCCAGCAGCGCCTCGGGGACGTGGGCTCCCTCCCGCACCAGGTAGCTCATCAGTGGTACGACCGTCGTCCATTCCCGCTGACTCAGGTAGTGGATCCCCAGCCACCAGGTGGCGAAGGCATTGTCGGGCTCCAGCACCAGCGCCTGGTGGAGCTGTTCGAGGGCCAGCGCCCGGGCCACTTCCATGGGCATCCCCTCGGAGTCGATCGGCGCTCCCCACCCGCCGGCCCGCCAGCCCTTGGCATAGTAGGCCTCCAGCCGCAACACCCCGCGCAGGGCATAGGCGTCGGCCAGGGCCGGGGCCTGCTCGAGGAGCCGTTCCAGTTCGGCGTCGGCGTAGCGGTCGAGGGTGCGGGCCTTGTAGATGCGGGCCAGGGTGAGGTGGTAACGCACGTTGTCGGGGTCGCGCCGCAGCGCTTCACGCACCCGCGCTTCGGCCAGCTGCCGTCCCCCCGGTTCCAAGGAACCGAGCAGGGCCAGCGCATCCAGGTGCCACGCCTCGGCATCGTCGGCCAGGGTGGTCCGCAGCAGCGGATCAAGCAGGGTGTGAGCCTGCTCCCCGCCGCCGGCGTCGAGCAGGGAGCGGGCTTCTTCCAGCGGGCCGACGTAGAGAGCGCGCGCTTCTTCCGGGGTGAGCCAGCCGCGGGACCGGCCGCCGGTGGTGTCGGCCCGGGCCCGTTCCCGGCGCAGCCGTTCGACGTCGGAAGGAGCGACTTCCCGGACCGGGTCGTAGACCGAGACGAGCACGTTGGCCCGGGTGGCCGGGTCGAGCTCAACCGGCTCGAGGGAACGCGGCGGCCGCTCGTTCGGATTGGTCGGCTGGGTCGACTCCACCCAGGCCTGCACCCGCTCGGCCTCTTCACTGGTGTAGGTGGCGGTGAAGGTGCCGTCCGTGAAGAGCCGGACCTGGAGGGGTTGGAGGGCCTCGGCCACCGCCTCGCGCACGAACCAGTCGGGGTCGGCCGCCTGCCGCAGCACCAGACCGAGCGAGGCGGGATCGGCGTCCATGTCGAGGCGGAAAAGAGCCGCGGCCCGCAGGAAGCGGTCACGGGTGGGATCGGCCAGCAGCCGCCCGAGCTCTTCCCGCTGCTTTGGTTTCAGCCGTGGCGGAGGAGGCGCCCAGTACCAGGTGTCGCGCGAACGGCGGTACCCCGGCGCGCCCCCGACCGCGAAACCGACCGTGAACTCGAGCTCACCGAGCCTCTTCTCCTCTTTGGCCGCCAGCACCGCCCGCGGGTCGGGGCGCCAGAGCCAGAACTCGTAATAGAGCCCCGGGCCGACCACGTCGGTCTCGACCTCCTTGGGCGGACCGTAGAGCACGAAGGGGGCGAGTCGGTCGTCAGGAGGTCGCAACTGGAAGCCTCCGTGGCCGAACTGCCGGCGGCCCACCTCCAGGCGAGCCAGGAAGCGGTCGCGGAACTCGTTGACGGGCGTACCGGGAGTGGGGTCGCGGACCGCCCAGAAGCGCTCCAGGAAGGCGTTGAGCGAGTCGGCGCCCTGGCCCGCCGCCAGCCGGAAAGCTCTCGACTCGGACTTCGAGGCCAGTTCGGAGAGGACGGTGGCGAGTTCCTCAGTGCGCGATCCGGGAGTGAGCCGGGAACCGGTGGCACACGAGGAAACCAGCGGCAGGAGCAGGCAGAGACCGATGGCGGTCCGGCAGCGCAGAGGCACGACTCGGCTCCTCGACCCCCCTGGGGGCGCCTGCGAGGGTCCCATGGAAGGGACGCCCTGCGGTCAGGCCCTGTTTACCCTTCCAACGAACATGGTAGCGGTCCGGCCTTCCGGTGTCAGTAGCGACCGCGATCATCACCCTGGACCGGATGACGTATACGAGTATACTATGTATTTCATCAATACAGCGAACAGGAGCCCCTGTCATGCCCGGTTCCCCGATCTGTACCCGGCTGCCCGAATGGCTGGCCGATGAACTATCCGAGTCCTTCCAACTCAATGGAGAGGGGGTCTCGGAAGGACTCCGGCGGATCGTCGAGGAGTGGTGGGTTGTACATCACATGTCCGAAGTCGAGTTCCGCGACGGTCCGGCCGGCCGCCGGGCCGGTCTGAAGAAGGGCCCCGACATCTGGCAGCTGATGATGATCAAGGCCGGTCTCGGCGACGACCTGGAGGTGTTGAAGGAGTACTTCGGGGGCCTGCCCGAGGAACAGCTCCGCCAGGCGCTGGCCTACGCCGAGCTCTTCCCGGAGCGGATCGCGTGGTTCATCCGGGAGAACGAACGGGTCGAACAGTACCTGCGGGAGAAGATGGGATGGGAGTGAGCGGCCCCGTCCGGCTTCTGCTGGATGAGAACATGGACCATCGCCTCGTGCCGGTGCTGCGCCGGGAGGGGCTGGACATCTGTGAACTGCGGGATCTCGGATTGCGGGGAGCCGACGATGCAGCCGTCCTGCGGGCGGCGCTCGTGCAGGGGTGTGTCCTCGTCACCCGGGATCACTCCGATTTCCCCATGCTCACCCGATCCTTGATCACCCGGGGGGTCCCCTGTCCGCCGGTCCTGTTGGTACCCTCATCCTTCCCCCATCACGATGTGGGAAGGACGGCCCGGGCCTTGATCCACTGGGTCCGGGAATTCGAACCGGAGCGTACCGCGCTCCCGGAAGGGATCACCTGGTTGACACCCGTGCCCGAGGACCGCCCGGCCGGCGGCTTCCTCCGCGAGTCGTCACCCGTACCCTATTCCACTGCCTTGAGGCGGGCCGGGATCGAGCTTCCTTCCATCGTGTAACGCGAAGCGCCGGCCGACCGTAATGGTAGGTAGAGTGCGATCCACCCGTCCCCGATCGGGAACCTGCCCCATGGATGAGGAGTCCGAGATGTCACACGACCGGTCGACCGCCCGCTGCTTCGTTCTGCTACGTGCCGCCGCCCACGCGTCGGCGCTGCTCCTGTTCACTTCGCTGGCCATACAGGCCCAGGCTCCGGCCACCCTCACGCCGGCCGAACAGGCGCTGGCCGGGCGGGTCTCGGAGGCGCGCCTGCGGACCGACCTGACCTACCTCGCCTCCGACGAACTGGCCGGGCGGGCCACCCCCTCCCCCGGCCAGGAAGCGGCGGCCCGATACATCGCGGCCGCCTTCCAGCAGGCCGGCCTGGAACCGGCCGGCGACGAGGGCTACTTCCAGAACTCCTCCTGGAAGACCACCACCGTCGAACGGCGGGGGCGCACCTCACTCCGCCTGGTGCCCGCCGACCAGGCCCCCCCCGAGGCGGAAGGACCGGTCATCATCCTGCGCAATGTGGTGGGACTGCTGCGCGGCTCCGATCCCGTGCTGCGCGATGAGTACGTGATCGTGTGCGCCCACTACGACCACCTCGGCATCCGCTCCGGGGCGACCCCCGACAGCATCTACAACGGCGCCGACGACAACGGCTCGGGGACGGTCACGGTGATGGAGATGGCCCGGGCCATGGCCGCCTCCGGAGAACGACCCCGCCGGAGCATCCTCTTCATCACTTGGTTCGGGGAGGAGATCGGCCTGCTCGGCTCCTCCTGGTACGCCGCCCATCCGGCTGTCCCCCTGGCCCAGACCGTCGGGGTGGTCAACCTCGAGATGACGGGGCGTACGGACGGGGACGGGGGGGACCAGACCAACCGGGTCTCCTTCACCGGTTTCGACTTCTCCGACCTGCCGGCCCTCTTCGTGCCGGTCGGACAGGCCATGGGGATCGAGGTCTTCAAGCACGAGCAGAACAGCGACCGCTACTTCTTCGCCAGTGACAACATTGCCCTGGCCCGCACCGGGGTGGTGGCCCACACCATCTCCGGGCTCTTCGAGTACTCCGACTACCACCGGCCGGGGGACGAGGTGTCCAAGATCGATTTCGCCGACATGACCCGGACCGCCCGCCTGCTCACCGTGGGCGTGCGGCGCCTGGCCGACCGGGAGCAGCCGCCGGCCTGGAACGCCGCCAAGGAGCAGACCGCCCCCTTCATCGAAGCGTGGAAGAAGCTGCACGGCCTGATCTCACCGTGAGCGTCTCCGCTGTGCCCGGCCGCCCGGGTGACCGCAGTTCGGGCGTGACAAGACCGGACGATGGCGTGTAGCAGGTAAGAGTACGTCGTCGTCCGGTCGGAGACGTCCCCCAGGAGGCCTCATGGTCCGCGCCGCCGTCTTCGCCCGGCTCTCCGGCGCCGGACAGGTAATCGTGATCGGCGCACCGCGTGACCGGCTCGAGATGGCCCTCCGTTTCGAGGCCGACCTGGCCCTCGACATCACCGCCCTGGAGCCCGCCGAACGGCTCGAGACGGTCCGGGAACGCACCGACGGGCGGGGGGCCGACGTGGTGATCGAAGCCACCGGCAGTCCGCTCGCCGTCCCCGAGGGGATGGAGCTGGCCCGCGACGGGGGCACCTATGTGATCGCCGGACAGTACACCGACGAGGGGGAGGTCACGATCAACCCGCACCGGCACATCAACCGGAAGCACCTGACCGTGAAGGGGTGCTGGGGGACGGCCTTCACCCACCTCTGGCGGGCGATCCAGGAGATGGCCCGCTACACCGACCGCTTTCCCTGGCGTGACTTCGTGAGTCACACCTTCCCGCTGGAGGGGGCGAACGAGGCCCTGGAGGCGGTCGCCGGTCTGAAGGCGCGCAAGGCGCTGATCATACCGGGAGCGTGGCGGCCGGAGGGGGGAAGGGTGCTGATGGCATGAGGAGGCCGCCGGAACACGGGAGAAGGGGAGGGCTGACGGCATGACGGATTGGCTGGTCCGGTTCCTCCACCGCTGGGGAACCCCCCTGGCCGCCCGGATCACCGGGCTGGTCTTCCTGGCCGGGGTGGTGCTCAAGGTCCTCGATTGGGAGGCCACCCGCGAGGCGATGACCGCCTACACCCTGCTCGACCCCTTCCCATCCTGGCTGGTGGCGGCCGGCAGTCTCGGCCTGGAGACCCTGGTCGCCGTCGGGCTGCTGGGGGGCCGCTGGTGGCGCCGCTGGGGGCTGCCCGCGGTGAGCGGCTTCCTCCTTGTGACGGGAGTGATCCTGGCCCTGGAGACGATGGCGGGGGGGGCCGGGGACTGCGGCTGCATCCCTTTCCTGCCGCGCGGGATCGGTTGGACCAGCACGGTCCAGAACCTGGCCGCCGCGCTCTTCTACTTCGCGCTCTGGCGTACGGTCGCCACCGGGGAGGCGGCCGCGACCGCCCCGGACGCAGCGAACGCTACCGGATGATCGGCTCTCCCTTCCGGTAGGTCACCGCGATGACCACTCCGTCCGGATCGAGCCGGATCAGGGCCGGCACTCGGGCGATCCCCATCCCCCGGGCCTGCTCCGGCTCGATGAGCAGCACCCGCATCCCTCGGTCCAGACCCCGCCGGTAGGCCTCCATGAAGGCCGTCCGGGGTATGCCGTCGCTGCGGACCACCAGCAGCAGCAGCCCATCGAGAGGATCCCCGGCCCGTTCGGCCTCCTCCACCCGGGCCTGCAGGTCCTCAGTGCAGCGCTCGCAGGTGGGGGCCACCACCAGGACATCAGCGATGTCGTCCACCTGCTCGTCGAGCCGACGTGCCTGCCGGTCGGTAGTGGATACGGGCACGGCCGGGATCAGCCGACCGGCCCCCAGCAACGGCGACCGGGCGGTACTCCCCCAGGCGATCCCACCGGCGGCGGCCGCCACCAGCAGGGCTGCCACGGCCGTCCAGGCCCATCCTCCGCCGATGACCGGGGCGTTCTCTTCCGGGAGTGTGGTCGTCATGGGACCCATCATACCATCCTCGACCGGAGCCGTCACCGTGCCCTCCAAGGGGGCTGGAGCCGGGAGCGGGAGGGGGCTAGAGTAGACCGCGCCGGGCAGATCGGACACCCGTTCCGCCCCCTGGAGCCGACACCGAACCACTCGTCAAGGAGTCCCTGAGATGCGCCGTTCCCGGCCCCCGGTCATCCGCTCCCTCCTCTGGTCACTGACCGTCTGTGCGCTCATTCTCCCGGTGGGGATCCGGCCGGTTCTCCACCGCCACCTGCCCCAGGGTCCGGCCACCCCCGCCCTCCCCGACCTGACCGGATTGCTGGAGACCGGCTTCCTGCTCGGTGACCGGAACGGGGACAACCTCGCCGACTTCGTGGAGGCTCAGATCCTCCTGGGCAGCACCCCCGGACCGGCCGCCCCGGTGGCGGCCGCCAACCTGGCCGCCCGCCTCGGTTTCGAGACCATGTCGCTCGATCCCGGACTCGCCGTCCTGGCCGGCCGGCGCGATCCGGCCTGGTCGCGTCCGATGCTGCTGGTGGGCCCCGCCGAGGCACTGCCCGCTCCTCTGGCAGCCGAGGCCACCAGACTGCGCCCCGGCCAGGGGATCCTCCTGACCCTGCCGGCCGACCGCTCCTTCCGGCGCGGTGGGGCCGCCGTCAGCGGCCGGGACGAGACCGGTCTGTTGGCCGCCGCCGACTACCTGGCCGGCCGCTATCCGAGCGTCTGGCGCACCGACGGCCCCGTCTGGGAGGAGGCGATCGAGCGCTTCACCCGTCTCTTCGACCAGAACGGTGTCGCGGTGGGATCGGTCCGGCTGGAGGCGATCGTGGTCGACGCCTTCCGCGACGGCGTGAGCCGGGCGGTGGTGACGATCACCTTGTCCGACAGGGAGACTCTGGCCCGCGCGGCCGCGATCCTGGAGGGGAAAGAGGCGGTCCGGGATTCTTCCGCCACCCCCGATACCACCGCGGCCGTCGGCCGGAGCTCAGCACGGCGCGGAAACCGCTCCGACCGGCTCACCCCGGCCGATCTGGAAGTGCCCGACCTGCACCGGATCGAGGTCCGGCTGAGCGCACCCGAGACGAGCCGGACCATCGACCTGCTCCCGCGCCGCCCCTGGCCGATCCGCACTCCGCGCACCCCGCCCGCCCTCCCCGCCCCTGATTTCTCGCTGGCCGACTTCTACGGGCTGGGCGGCCTGATGCGCGACACCGACCAGGACTGGATACCCGACCAGGTCGTGGCCACCCTGGTCACCGAAGGGGAACTCGCACCCACCGGCCTGGTCGACCTGGCCGCACGGATCGGTCTGGAGACCGCCGGTATCCGGATCCCCCTGGTGACCCTGGGCGCCCAGGAGAGTAATCCTGTCTCGGGGGGGCTGCCGATCATCTACGGGACCGGCCGCTGGCACCGCGAGCGACTGGCTCGAGAGGGCATCGTCACCGACCTGCCCGAGGAGCCCCGGACCGGGTTCATCCGCTTCATCCGGGAGGGTTTCGCCAACCGGAACGGGGTGCTGATCGGGGGCAACGACCGCGAGGGGCTCGAGGCGGTGACCGAGTATGCGGCCACCCGTCTTCCCTACCTGTGGGAGTACGGCAAGGGGAACTGGCGGCTGGCCGAGGTCGAGGACGAGGTCCGGCGCTTCTTCCAGGCGAAGTCGGCGGCCGGCCAGGTGAGCCTGGGCCTGGTCAAACTCGACCGCTGGCTGGCCCGCCTGGAAGGGCGCGAGCTGGAGCGGGTCGAGGTCCGGCTCGATGCGGAGCAGGTGTCACGGGGGGTGGCGGAACAGGTCGAATCCCTCCTCCACGACCGTTTCCCCGCCGCCGAGGCGGCGGTGAGCGTCCATCCGACCGGCTTCGGGGTGGGCACCCCGATCTTCACCGACGAAATGGTCCTGCCCTGGGAAGGGGACGAGTTCCGCCGGGCCTTCCGGGACGAGGTCCTGCCGAGGCTGACTGCCGACAGTAAGGGCCGGATCGAGGTCCGGGTGAGCGAATCCCCCGAGGTCCGGGCGCGTCTGAAGGAGGAGATTCTGGCCACGCTGCGTACCCGGGGCATACCGGAGGGGGCCTACACCATCGACGTGCTCTGCGCCTACAAGCAGGGCTATTCCTGGCTCTACGACCGGGTGCTCCCCCGCCTGCGGGGGCGGGACGTCGGTCGGGTCGAGATCGTCTACCACCACCTCAAGGACTCGCCGGAGGTCCGCTGGCAGACCATCGCCTCCGATACCCGCTGGCTCCAGGAGCTCTACCCCATCGACGCGGTTTTCGCCCGCGAGCTGGGCATCCCCGACTCACTGATCACCTTCATCCCCACCCGGACCGCCGAACCGGTCTACCGGGTCCGGGCCACCGACCGGAGCGGGCAGGTCGTGCTCGAAGAAAGCTTCGATCCGAAATACGTGATCCGTCCCTTCTTCGACCTCTTCCCGGAGTACGAGTCGGTGCGGGTCACCACCGGCTGGATGTATGTCGAGACCGGCGGTGTGGTCCTGCTCAACCGGCGGATCCTAACCGATCCGGAGCGTTTCTGGGATCACCTGCAGACCGATACCTACCGGCGGCTGCTCGAGTACGTGCTCGATCTGCAGGAAGGGCGACCCTCCTCGGCGAACGCCCCCTATTTCGACGAACTGCGGGTGGAACTCACCCTGAGCGAGCCCGACTACACGATCGGGATCGACGAGGAGGTCATCTCCTCCCTCGAGGCGCTCCACGAGGACATCTACTTCGAGACCCTGACCCTGTTCAATCTCATTGGGGCCCGCTGGGAGGGAGGTTCGATGAGCTATCCCGGTCGGGTGATCCCGGTGATCCACCGCGCCGGCGAAGGAGGGCCGGGCGCGATCCGGATCACGCTGACCGGCAAGGGTCGGGCCCGGCCCGAACTGGTGCTCGACTGGACCGAGCAGGGGAGTGAACCGGTCCGCCAGCGCTATCCCCTCTCCGACCCGGGTGTGCCGCCGCCGGTACTGCGCGGAATCGAGGTCCGCAGCGGCGAATCGGGCCTGCACCGGCTGCTCTTCGAGGTGACCGCTACCGATTCGACCGACCGGTACGACGAGTTCCGGCAGCGGGGCTCGGAGCCGTCCATCGACCGCACCTTCCGGTCGGTCGATCTGCTCGCCGGGATGGCGGCCCGGCTGGCCGGGCTGAACCGGGCCGGGCTCTTCGAGGACGCACTCGGGTTCGACAAAATCGGCGCCCTCCGGTTCCGGATCACCCTTGAGGACAGCGCCAAGTTCGCCCGGTACATCGAACTGCCGCGCGCCCGGCGGGCCCGCTCCACCGTGCGGGCGGTTCTGCCTCAGGCCGCTCCCCGACCCCAGGGCCGGCCGATCGTGAACTGGCAGCAGCCGCTCGACCCGGGGGAGGTGGAAGGGATCCTGGCCCAGCTCAACACCTTCCCCGACGTGCACGTCTGGTGGGGGGCCCGCTCTTTCCTGGGCCACGATGTGTGGGTGGCCGATCTCTACCCCCGACTGGAAGGCCGGCTGGTCTCGCAGGTCCGCCTGAACGCCCTCCGCCCCACCCTCTTTTTAACCGGACGCCAGCATGCCAACGAGGTCTCCAGCTCCAGCCACCTGCTTCGGCTGGCCGAGCTGCTGGCCTCCGACCCGCAGTGGCGCCCCTATCTGGACCGGGTGAACGTGGTGATCCATCCCGTCACCAACCCGGACGGAGCCTGGCTGGTTGACGAACTGCACAAGGAGAATCCGCGCTTCATGCTCCATGCCGGCTACCTGGGGGCGTTGGGAGTGGACGCGACCTCGGACGCCCGCAACCCGGACGCACGCTACCCGGAGGCCCGGGTCCGTCCGGAGGTTCAGGCCATGTGGCTCCCCGACATCATGCTCGACCTGCACGGCTACCCCTCGCACGAATGGGTCCAGTACTTCGCCGGCTATTCGGCCTGGGTGCGCGGCCGCAGCGGCGGCCAGCGCAGCTGGTGGTCCCCCCGGGGCTGGTTCATGCCCGGATTCAGCTTCGTGGAGGACGAC
>CAZFHZ010000041.1:0-27145 GCA_964519015.1 uncultured Gemmatimonadota bacterium
CAGCTGCTGGTCATCAACACCGGCGGCATCGCCGCGGTGGCCATGACCTTCGCCTTCTACGCGGACAGCCTGTTCAGCCTGGGCCCGGGGACGGCCCGCCCGCTCGCGGTCGGGGTGATCGTAGTGCTGAGCGGGATCAACTACTTCGGCATTCGTCCCGGGAGCATCACCCAGAACATCTTCACTTGTCTGAAACTGGCCGCCATCGCCGTGCTGGTGGGAGTGGGATTGCTCCTGGCCGGCGGTGAGGGATCGGCCACTCCGGCTTTGACGCCGGCCGCGGCGGCGCCGGGCACTCCCTGGGCGCTGGTGGCGGCGCTGGGGGCCGCCCTGGTACCGGTGTTGTTCGCCTACGGCGGCTGGCAGCACCTCAACAACGTGGGAGCCGAGATCCGCCGGCCGCAGCGCAACCTGCCGCTGGCCGTGATCGGCGGGGTGCTGGTGGTAGTGGCCGCTTACCTGCTGGTCAACATCGCCTACCTGCACACGCTGGGGGCGGGGGGGCTGGCGGCCAGCACCGCCCCGGCGGCCGACACCATGGGGGTGGTCGTGGGCCCGGCCGGAGCGCGCATCATCGCGGCCGGGATCATGTGTTCCACCTTCGGCTTCCTCAACCTGGTCATCCTGGCCGCCCCCCGGATCTATCAGGCCATGGCCGACGACGGGGTCTTCTTCCGGCAGGCCGCTCGGCTGCATCCCCGCTGGCGGGCCCCCTCGGCGGCCATCCTCATCCAGGGGGTCTGGGCGGTCCTCTTGACCCTGAGCGGGACCTACGCCCAGCTGCTCGACTACGTGGTCTTCGGCGACTGGATCTTCTTCGGGCTGATCGCGGCCACCCTTTTCGCCTACCGGAGGCGACCCGCGGTGGCCGAGCCGCCGGGCTGGTTCCGGATGCCCCTCTACCCGCTGCTGCCGGGCCTCTTCGTGGCCGTGGCCGCCTTCGTGGTGGTCAGTTCCGTGCGCTCGAACCCCTGGAACGCCCTGCTGGGCGCCGGACTCATCCTGGCCGGCGTCCCGGTCTACCTGATCTGGAGAAAACGCCGATGATTGCGAGCCCCTATCTGGCCTGGGCCAAGGAGCGGGCCGGCCTGCGCTACACCCTGGCCCGCAGCGGCACTCCCCTGTGCAGCCTCGAAGAGCTGGGCGCCGGACCCGACGACCTGGTCCTGCACAGCCACGACGAGGACGGCTGGCTTCCCCTGCGGGCGGCTGTCGGGGAACGCTACGGGGTGGGCGGGGAGCGGGTGGCCCTGGCCCACGGCTGCACCCTGGCCAACCACCTGGTGGCTTCCCTGCTGCTGCGACCCGGTGACGCCGTACTGGTCGAGCATCCCGGCTACGAACCGCTGGTCTCCCTCCCCGAGTCGCTGGAGGCGGTGGTGCACCGGTTCGAACGGGTGGGGGAGGAGGGAAGTGCGGGCCTGGCCGGACGGGTGGCCGCGGCGCTGGTGCCCGGGGTGCGGCTGGTCATCCTCTCCGACCCGCACAACCCGACCGGGGCCAGGGTGGACGAGACCTCGTGGCGGGAACTGGCGGAGCTGGCCGAGCAGCGCGACTTCCATGTGCTGGTGGACGAGATCTACCTCGATCTCGCCCCCGGTCTGCCGCGCTCGGCGGCGGCCCTCTCCCCGCGCATCGTGGCTACCGGCGGGCTGACCAAGTCGTTCGGACTGGGGGCGCTGCGCATCGGCTGGGTACTGGCCGGCACGGAGATGGCTGAACGACTCATCCGCTTGAACGACCTCTTCACGGTGGTGGTCGCCCACCTCTGCGAGCGCTTCGGCCTGAAGGCGCTCCAGCGGGCGGAGACCATCCTGGCCCCGCGCCGGGCGCTGCTGGAGGCCAACCGGGTCCGGGTGGATGCTTTTATCGCCGCCCGTCCCGAGCTGGACTGGATCCGGCCGGAGGCCGGTTCGGTGGGCTGGGTCTCCCCGAGCGGCGTACCGCTCGAGGAACTGGAGGAACTGCTCGAGCGCGACTACGAATCGACGATTGCTCCGGGCCGCTTCTTCGGGGTGCCGGAGTGCTTCCGGGTCGGTTACGGCATGCCCGCTGCTGACCTGGAGGAAGCGTTGCGCCGGCTGGGCGAAGCCCTCGACCGGCTGGCCTGATTCAGGGATAGACCAGCCCGGCCACCCGGGGGCGGACGGCGTAGACCTCCAGGAGAACTTCACCGCTCTCCGGATCGGTCCGGCGAACCTTTATCCCGTCGGCTGGCCGACGGCCACCATGGCGTCTATAATCCCGACAACCCTCATCCGAGGCGGTGCCATGAACGAGCGGATCGATTTTCGACTCAACGGCCGGCCGGTCTCTCTGGATACGGACGGTGATCGAACCCTGCTCTGGGTGCTGCGGACCGACTTGGCGCTGACCGGCACCAAGTACGGTTGCGGCGAGGGCTTGTGCGGGGCCTGCACGGTGGTGGTGGACGGGCAGGCGGTGCGCGCCTGCCAGTACCGGCTGCGGGACGTGAGTGGACGCAGCGTCCTGACCATCGAGGGGCTGGCGGCCGGCGGCCGGCTCCATCCTCTGCAGGAGGAGTTCGCCGAGCGGGGCGCCCTGCAGTGCGGCTACTGCACCCCCGGCATGCTCATGAACGCCTACGCCCTCCTGCAGGCCGATCCGAAACCGACCCGCGAGCGGATCGTGGCCGGCATGGAGGACAATCTCTGCCGGTGCGGGGCGCACCAGCGGATCATCGAGGCGATCGAAGCCGCCTCCCAGCGGATGGGAGGCCGGCTATGAACGGCATGGAACGACGTGATTTCCTGAAGACCCTGGGGGGCGGGCTGTTCGTCTTCGTCACCCTGGGCGAGGGTGAATGGCTCGAGGGATTCGAGCCCCAGCGCCGGGGTTATCCCACCGACATCAACGCCTACCTGCACCTCCACGAAGACGGACGGGTGACCCTGTTGAGCGGCAAGATCGAGATGGGGCAGGGGGTGATGACCTCGCTGGCCCAGATGGCGGCCGAGGAGCTGGGGGTGGCCACCGAGCGCTTCGAGGTGATCATGGGGGACACCGATACCTGTCCCTACGACTCGGGGACTTACGGCTCGCTGACCACCCGGATGTTCGGTCCGGCCGTGCGGGCGGCTTCGGCCAAGGCCCGAGAGGTCCTGCTCGAGCTGGCCGCCGAGCGGCTGGGCACGCCGGTCGAGGGCCTCCAGATCGCCGACGGGGTGGTCTCGGTCACCGCCCGGCCCACCCGCCGGGTGAGCTACGCCGAACTGGTGGGGGGGCGCCAGATCACCCGCACTCTCGACCGGGAGGCGGTCCTGCACTCGGTTCGTGAGTTCAAGGAGATGGGCCGTTCCCCGCGCCGGCTCGACGCGATCGAGAAGGTGACCGGGGAGGCCAAGTACGCCGGGGATATCCGGCCGACCGGGCTGCTCCACGCCCGCCTGCTCCGTCCCCCGGCCCACGGGGCGACCCTCAAGAGCATGGATACCTCGGCTGCCGAGCGGCTGTCCGGTGTCGTGGTGGTGAAGGAGGCGGACCTGGTGGCCGTGCTCCATGCCGATCCGGAGGCGGCCGACCGGGCCCTCGCCCAGGTCAAAGCAGAGTGGGATGTGCCCACCCCGACCGTGGACACCGAGAGCATCTACGACCACCTGGTGGCCCATGCGCCCCAGGGGAGAGCCAACGATGTTCGCGGGGACCTGGCGGCGGGGCGGTCGGCCGCCCGGACGCTGGTCGAGGAGACCTGGCGGGACGGCTACGTGGCCCACGCTCCCATGGAACCGCACACCTCCACGGCCGTCTGGGAGGACGGCCGGATGACCGTCTGGGCCTCCACCCAGAGTCCCTTCCCGACCCAGCAGTCGGTCGCCCGGGCGATCGGGGTGGAGGCTTCCGCGGTCCAGGTGATCACGCCCTTCGTGGGAGGCGGCTTCGGGGGGAAGACCGCCGGCGCTCAGTCGGTCGAAGCGGCCCGCCTGTCGAAGGCCGTCGGCCGGCCGGTCCAGGTGCGCTGGAGCCGGACCGAGGAGTTCTTCTACGACACCTTCCGTCCGGCCGCCGTGGTGAAGATCACCTCGGGATTGGATGCGGCCGGTCGGATCTGCCTGTGGGACTACCACGTCTACTTCGCCGGCTCCCGCGGCAGCGACCAGCTCTACACCGTCCCCAACAACAGCATCACCACCTACGGGGAGTGGGGCGGGGGGGGCGGCGGGAGCGCCCATCCCTTCGCGGTCGGCGCCTGGCGGGCCCCGGGGGCGAGCACGAACACCTTCGCCCGTGAATCGCAGATCGACATCCTGGCCGCCCGGGCCGGGGTGGACCCGGTCCGCTTCCGGCTCGACCATATCACCGAGTCGCGCCTGAAGAAGACCCTCGAGACGGCCGCCGAGCGTTTCGGCTGGACCCCGGCGGTCTCCCCGAGCGGCCGGGGGATCGGTGTCTCGTGCGGGCTGGACGCCGAGACCTACGTGGTCCACCTGGCCCAGGTCTCGGTGGATTCCTCGACCGGCCGGGTGAAGGTGGCCCGGGTGGTCTGCGCCCAGGACATGGGCATCGTGGTCAACCCGATGGGGGCGACCATGCAGATGGAGGGCTGCATCGCCATGGGGTTGGGGTACTCTCTCTCGGAGACGGTGCGCTTCAACGGCGGGGAGATCCTCGACCGCAACTTCGACACCTACCAGCTCCCCTGCTTCTCCCAGGTGCCGCGCATCGAGACCGTGCTCGTCTCCAACGACGGGCTCGACCCGAAGGGGGGCGGAGAGCCGGCCATCGTGAACATGGGAGCGGTCATCGCCAACGCCATCTTCGACGCCACGGGTGCGCGGCTCCGCCGCCTCCCCATGACCCCGGAGCGGGTCCTGAAAGCCATCGGCGAACGCCGGGAAGGATGAACATGAGAAAGCATCACTGGGTTGGATGCGGCGTACTCCTGCTCATCGCGCTCGCGCTGGTGGCCGGCTGCGGCCGGGCCCGCCCCGACCTGGGGCGCGAGCCGAGCCTCTACGTGGTCGGCTACGCCCACCTGGACACGGAGTGGCGTTGGGACTACGTCACGACCATCCGGGAATACCTCCCGAAGACCTTCAACACCAACTTCGAACTCTTCGAGAAGTACCCCGACTACGTCTTCAACTTCAGCGGTGCCAACCGCTACCGGATGATCCGGGAGTACTACCCGGCGGCCTGGGAGCGGCTGAAGGGGTACGTCGAGGCCGGGCGCTGGTTCCCCTGCGGTTCGGCCATGGAGGAGAGCGATGTGAACTCCCCCTCGGCCGAATCGCTCATCCGGCAGGTCCTCTACGGCACCGATTTTTTCCGCGAGGCGTTCGGTTTCACCAGCGCCGAGTACATGCTCCCCGACTGTTTCGGGTTCCCCGCCTCGCTCCCCAGCATCCTGGCCCACTGCGGGATCAAGGGCTTCTCCACCCAGAAACTGACCTGGGGCTCGGCCGCCCCGGTGGGGGGGCCCGGCTCTCCCGAGGAGACGCCGGTCGGAGTCCCCTTCAACGTCGGCTTATGGGAAGGGCCCGACGGCCGCGGGGTGATCGCCGCCCTCAATCCCGGCAGTTACGGCGGCCAGGTGACCTACGACCTGAGCAACAGCCCCGACCCGGAGTCCCCGCAGGGCCGGCGGGCGATCGACTGGCCGGCCCGGGTGAACCGCAACGGTGCGGTCAGCGGGGTGTTCGCCGACTATATGTACTACGGCACCGGGGACACCGGCGGCTCTCCGCGGGAATCCTCGGTAGCGTTGCTCCAGGCGATCGTGACCCGCTCAGAAGCGGTCATCCCACCTCCCGGCCAGGGAGGCCAGCGCGGCCAGCCCCAGCCCCCCCCGGAACCGACTCCCCCCGTCCAGGTGGGGACCGGCCCCCTGCGGGTGGTCTCGGCCCGGGCCGACCAGCTCTTCACCGACATCACCCCCCGGCAGGCGGCCGGGTTGCCGCGTTATAAGGGGGACCTGGAGCTGACCAACCACTCGGCCGGCTCGCTCACCTCCCAGGCCTACGTCAAGCGCTGGAACCGGCAGAACGAGGTGCTGGCCGATGCCGCCGAGCGGGCCTCGGTCGCCGCCGCCTGGACGGGGGGGCGCAGCTACCCCCTGAAGAGGCTCAACGATGCCTGGACCCTGGTGATGGGCGCCCAGTTCCACGACATCATCCCGGGCACCAGCATCCCCAAGGCGTACGAGTACGCCTGGAACGACCAGCTGCTGGCGCTCAACCAGTTCGCCGCCGTGTTGACCAGTGCCGTCGAAGGGATTGCCGCCCGTCTCGACACCCGGGTCGAGGGCATCCCCGTGGTCGTCTACAACCCCCTCGAGATCCCCCGTGAGGATGTGGTCGAGGCGGCCGTGACTTTCCCCGGCGGGACGCCCGCGGCGGTCCGCGTCTTCGGTCCGGACGGTCGCGAGGTTCCGTCCCAGCTGCGTTCCGACGGTCGGGTGCTCTTCACCGCCGCCCTCCCACCGGTGGGCTGGGCGGTCTTCGACGTGCGGGCGGCCGTCGCCCCCTCCACCTCCCTGGAACTGAAGGTCACGCCCAACTCGCTGGAGAACGCGCGCTACCGGGTGCGGCTCGACCGGAGCGGGGACGTGGCGAGCCTCTTCGACAAGACGGCCGGGCGGGAACTGCTGGCCGCGCCCCTCCGGCTGGCCATCAGCACCGACAACCCGGCCCAGTGGCCGGCCTGGAACATGGACTGGGAGGACCAGGCGCGGACGCCACGCGCCTGGGTCGGAGGACCGGCCCGGGTACGGGTGGTGGAGGAGGGCCCGGTACGGGTGGCCGTGGAGATCGACCGCCGGGCGGAAGGCTCCCGCTTCACCCAGACTATCCGGCTGGCCGCCGGAAGCGCCGGCGACCGCCTCGAGATCGGTAACGTCATCGACTGGCGGACCGCCGAGGCGAACCTGAAGGCTACCTTCCCTTTGACCATGTCCAACGAGGTGGCGACCTACAACTGGGATATCGGCACTATCCAGCGGAGCAGCAACGACGAGCGGAAGTTCGAGGTGCCCTCCCACCAGTGGTTCGATCTGACCGATCGGGACGGTTCCTACGGGGTGACCGTGCTCTCCGACTGCAAGAACGGTTCCGACAAGCCGGATGAGCGCACCCTCCGGCTGACCCTGATGCGCACCCCGGGCACCCGGGGAGGCTACACCGACCAGGGCTCCCAGGACTGGGGGCGTCACGAATTCCTCTTCGGTCTGGCCGGGCATGCAGGCGGGCGGTCGCAGGCCGGTACCGACTGGCAGGCTTGGCGGCTCAATCAGCCCGTGGTCGCCTTCACCGGTCCCCGGCACGACGGACCACTCGGCCGCTCCTTCTCCCTGCTCCGGCTGAGCAGCGACCGGGTCCGGGTGCTCGCCTTGAAGCAGGCCGAGCGGAGCGATGAGATCATCCTCCGGCTGGTCGAATTGGATGGGGTGGCCCAGCCCGACCTGCGGATCTCCTTCGCGGCTCCGCTGGCCGGCGCCCGCGAGGTGGACGGGCAGGAACAGCCGGTCGGCCGGGCCCGGCTGACCGACGGTGTACTGGTGACCGATTTCTCTCCTTACCAGGTGCGCAGCTTCGCCCTCCGGCTCGGTCGGGCCTCCACACCCACCCCGGCGACGACCTGGCAGGCAGTGACGCTTCCCTTCGATCGGGTGGTGGCCAGCCGCGACTCAACCCGGACGGCCGGGGGCTTCACGGACGACGGGCGGAGCCTGCCGGCGGAGATGCTCCCAGCCGAACTGGCCTGGGGGGATATCCGCTTCCGGCTCGCCCCGGCCGGGACGGGACGCCCGGAGGCGGTGACCGCGAGGGGCCAGACCATCCCCCTCCCGGAAGGGGGTTTCGACCGGCTCTACCTGCTGGCCGCTTCGGCCGACGGGGACCGCCCGGTGGACTTCCAGCTCGGTTCCACGCACATTCCGGTTACCGTGCAGAACTGGGGTGGTTACATCGGGCAGTGGGACAATCGCATCTGGAAGCAGGTGGAGGTCCAGGTGCCGGCCGACCCGGCCCGCAACCGCCCGGCCCGCACCCGGATGGTGGAGGAGTTCGCCGGCCTGGAACCGGCCTTTATGAAGCGCGCTCCGGTAGCCTGGTTCGCCTCGCACCACCACACCGCCGACGGCGTCAACCAGCCGTACGCCTACGCCTACCTGTACGCCTACTGCCTGGAGGTGCCGGTGGGCGCCCGGAGCCTGACCCTGCCGGACGATCCGGCCATCCGCATCCTGGCGGTTACGGTCACAGGAGGCGGCCGGCCGCTGCGTCCGGTGCAGCCGCTCTACGATGTGCTGGCCCGCGGCGACGGGGGGAGGTGAGATCGCCGAACCTCCCTGTGAATGGCCGGCCCTGCTGACTCAGGACACTAGGGACGGATCAGGAGGGACCAGGAGGGGGTACGCGGCCTGAGTCTGGGCGGTCTACCGGTGCGCTGCGGAATTCCAATGACCTATCCCTCCCCCGACAGGATTCCAACCACTTATGATCGTCCATCCGATCCAGATCCCCAGTGTCAGCGATATGTATACCTGCTTGGTCCTGATGGCCAGGATGATGGCTAGGACGGGAGGTAGTATGGAGACCCAACCGTAATATCCATTTTGTCGCGAACCTATAGCACATTGATGTTTATGAGACAAATCCCCGAATCACTAAGAGTTCCAGTGTGTTCACGGAACCATCCTGTCCGGGAGCTCCACAAACCGATATGGCAGATGGAGCTCATCCAATATGTTCAAGAGAGATGCTTCTGGAGATAAGCGCCGGTCTGAAGAGGTATCGCATGCGTTCTTTCCCTCCTGTCAGGTCGTTCCTCATCCTTGTTTTCCTGCTTTCCTGGCCCTTACTGATTATTGGATTCGGGTGGTTTGGATCAGAGGATGATATCCTTGTGCGTTATCTGTTTTCCTGTGCGGGCATGCTGATGGTTGCGCTCTCAGCAGCTATCACCCGGGCCTTCATAGAACGGAAAGGTTTCAAGGATGTCGGCTGGTCACTCGGCCGCCTCAAATGGTATCCCGCCGTATTCTCTTTCTTAATCCTGCTGTGGCTGAGCCCGCTTCTCATTGCCGCACTATTCGGGCAGCTGGAGCTGAACCGTAATCCCAGCGGAAGTGATACGGCGGTTATCATAATGTCGCTTGCCGGTATCAGCCTTTTAGCCGGTTTTGGAGAAGAATTCGGCTGGAGGGGATATCTCCTCCCCCGCCTGCTTTCCGATCCCGTGCAGGTCCGCGCGGGTCTCCTCCTGGTCGGATTGATCTGGGGCATGTGGCACTGCGCAGTCGCGATCGGCCCTTTTATACGAGTGGTTCTTGAAGGCGATCCAGTCTGGACGTCGCGGATACTCCCCACCCTGTTAAGCTGCCTTCAGATGATCGGTGTCTCTATCGCTTTATCCTATATCTTCGGGGCACTATGGTTGTGGAGCAGAAGCATATTCCTGATGTCTTTCTTCCACGGATACTGGATATGCCTTCGGGATTCAGCCTCCATACTCTTTACCTATCCCGCCCTCTTTCAGATAATCACGCTCGTAGTTGTACTATCTGCATGGTTCGTTTCAAACCGCTGGCTGGAAACTCACATCATTAAGAGCGGAAATGCCGAGAGTGCACAGGAAGATCAGTAACATCGCGTACTCTTAAGTATCGGGCGCGATTCAACATATTAGCTCTCTGCTCCTAATCCTACCTCTGGCCTCGAGGGGGATCGTGGCGACAGGGTGCGACCTCTTCTCCCCGGAGAAGGAAACCGAGAAATATATCGCCGGTCGGAGCTATTTCGGCAGGAACGAGTACATCGAATACCTGGCTTCACATTGCCTAAGCTGCTGCGGGCCTGTTTCCGCTTCGATCGCGCACTGCTGAACGGGCTCTCCCGGGCGGCCTATACAGCGATTCTTGCCTACAAAGGCGAGTTGATGAGTGAGGGGTATGCACTGGGACCGGCCGGTGCTGCGGGGACTTTTCCAGGTCGAGGTGTTCCGGTTCCTGCGGGAGCGGGAACTGGTCACGGCCGAGTGCATGGAGATGATCCGTTCCTGGCGGCACTCGGGATTCGACAAGAAGTGCTCCCCGGGTCGAGGTCTGCCTGCTGGGGTGACAGAATCAGCGGCGGCGACTTGAATGGGGACGAGAACGTGGGATAATGGGCTGGTGCGCTTCTCCGGCCGCTTCCCCGATGAGCTGGGGCCCAACCCGCTCGCCCGCCTGCTCCAGGAACGGCGGCGGGCCGGCCGGCCGCTGCTCGACCTGACCGAGTCGAATCCCACCCGGGTCGGTCTGATCTTCCCGTCGGAGGTTCTGGCCGAGGCGTTGGCGGAGGCCACATCCGCGCCCTACGAGCCCGACCCACGCGGCCTGCCCGCGGCCCGGGCGGCGATTGCGGAGCACTACCGGGAGGCCGGCGCACCGGTGGACCCGGAATGGATCCACCTGACGGCGGGCACCAGCGAGGGCTATTCCTTCCTCTTCAAGCTGCTGGCTGATCCCGGCGACGAAGTGCTCGTCCCCGTCCCCTCCTATCCGCTCCTCGAGTCCCTGGCCCGCCTGGAGGGGGTACGCCCGGTCCCCTACCAGTTCCGCTACGGGTCCGGACAGGGGTGGCGCCTCGACCGGACCTCTTTCGATCTGGCCCTGACCGGCCGCACCCGGGGGGTGCTGGCCGTCCACCCCAACAATCCGACCGGGTCCTACCTGACGGACTCCGACCGCGACTTCCTGCAGCTGAGCTGCGCCGACCGCGGGATCCCCCTGATCGTGGACGAGGTCTTCCTCGATTTCCCGCTTCGGGATGGGGTCGTGCCCCGCTCGACCCTGGCGGCCGAAGCCTCCGGCCTGCTCTTTGTCCTGGACGGCTTCTCCAAACGACTGGCCCTCCCTCAGGCCAAGCTGGCCTGGATCGTGACCGCCGGGCCGCCGGTACTCGTTAAGGAGGCGCTCGAACGCCTCGATCTGATCGCCGACACCTTCCTGACGGTGGGAGGGTCGATCCAGCGGGCGGCCGGCCGGCTCCTGGCCGAGCACCCGGCGATGGCCGCGCGGATCGTGGCTCGCTGCCGGAACAACCTGGCGGTCGTGGAGGAGACCTGCCGCGAAAGCGGCCTCGAACCGCTGGCGGTAGAAGGGGGCTGGTCGGTCCCGCTCCGACTGCCGGAGGTATCCGATGAGGAGGCCTTCGTCACCCGTCTGCTCGACGAGCACAACGTGCTCGTGCACCCGGGGTACTTCTACGACTTCCCCGACCCGGGTGTGGTGGTGGTGAGTCTGCTGCCGGAGCCGTCGGTCTTCGGTGAAGGGATCGGTCGACTTCTCGAAGCCTCCGGCCGGTGGCGGTCATGAGAGGGAATCGCGATTTCCAGGGGAGTATGGTCCGCGTGACCATCGTGATCGTCTTCAGCGGTGGCTGGCTGCTGGGACTCTTGCGGATCTCCGCGCACGGCCTTATGCCCCCCGGTTGGGGGTGGCTCCTGTGGGCTTCGGTGGTGATCGCTCCCCTGTTCGGATTTCTGCTGGCCGGTCTTTACGAGTGGGCGCTGGAGCGGTTCCTGTCCGATCCCTTCCGCGGCGGGGGAGGGGAGGATATCGGCGTCCAGCACGGTCCGGGCGAACGCCTGCTGCGGGCGGGGGAATATGAGGCGGCGGCCGACTGGTTCAACGGGCAGATGCTGGCGCAGCCCGATGACTGGCGGGCGCAGGCCCGGCTGGTGGAGATCGTGGCCGAACACCTGGCCGACCCCGAGCGGCGGATCGAGGAACGGGAACGCCTGCTGAAGATGAAGGAGGCGCCCGACGGACTCTGGATGAGCACCGCCCTCGATCTGGGGAGGGACTGGGAGGAGCGGGGGGAGATCGAACGGGCCCGGGTCCTCTACCGTTCCTTCCTCTGGAAGCACCCCGGGGAGCCGGAGGCGGAGGAGGTCCGCCACCGGCTGGCCCGAATGGAATCGGCTCCGCCGGAAGGTGCGGCTACGCCTCCGCGATCGTGACCGTTTGGATGGTCACATCCTGGAGTGGCCGGTCGCGTCGGTCGGTGGGGACCTGACCGATCTGCTGAATCACCTCCTGGCCGCCGGTCACCTTTCCGAAGACGGCGTGGTGGTCGTCCAGCCAGGGGGTGGCGGCCAGGGTGATGAAAAACTGGGAGCCGCCGGTGTTCGGGCCGGCATTGGCCATGGAGAGGACCCCCGGACCGTCGTGCCGCAGTTCGGGGTGGAACTCGTCGTCGATCTGATAGCCCGGCCCCCCCGTCCCCATCCCCTTGGGACAACCCCCCTGGATCATGAAGCCGTCGATGACCCGGTGGAAGACCAGGTGGTCGTAGAAGCCTTTCCCGACCAGTTCAATGAAGTTGGCGGTGGTCCGGGGGGCGCGCTGCTCGAAGAGTTCGATCGAGAAGGTCCCCCGGCTGGTCTCGAAGCGGGCGATACGGTTGGGCATGAGGAGATCCATCCGGCTACGGGTGTCAGGTCGGGATCAGAGGCGGCTGGTGAAGGCGGCCCGGGCCAGTTCGAGCAGCAGCTCGGGGAAGAGACCCACGACCAGCACCAGCAGGGCCAGCAGGCCCACTACCGCGGCCGCCCAGACCGGTCGGGTCGGGGCTTCGATCCGTTTCTCGGGCGGTTTCATATACATGTAGACGACCACGCGCAGGTAGTAGAAGACCCCGACCACGCTGGTCAGCACCCCGAGGGTGGTCAGACCGATCAGGCCGGCGTCCACCGCCGCCCCGAAGACGTAGAACTTGCCGAAGAAGCCCGCCGTGGGCGGGATGCCGGAGAGGCTGATCATGAAGAGCGCCATGGCCAGGGCCAGGCCGGGCCGGCGACTGGCCAGGCCGGCCAGGTCGGGCAGGGTCTCCCGGCGGTCGTGGCGACCGCCGATCAGCACCAGCACGGCGAAGGCGCCCAGCGTCATGAGGGCGTAGGCGCTCAGGTAGAAGAGGACCCCGGTCCCGCCGAGCACGTTGAGCTCGGGACGGCTGGCCAGCACCGCGGTGAGCAGATAGCCGACATGGGCGATGCTCGAGTAGGCGAGCATGCGCTTCAGGTTGACCTGGGCGGCGGCGGCCAGGTTGCCCAGCAGCATGGAGAGGGCGGCCACGATCCAGAGCACATCCCGCAGGCCGACCGCGTCCCAGACGAAGAGGATGCCGAAGACGCGCAGCAGGGCGGCGAACCCGGCCGCCTTGACCGCGGTGGCCATGAATCCCGTGACCGGAGTGGGGGCGGCCTGATAGGCGTCGGGGGCCCACATGTGGAAGGGGACGGCCGCCACCTTGAAACCGAGTCCGACCAGGAGCAGCCCGGCTCCGGCTTTGAGCAGGAAGGGGACCGCGCCGGGATCGCGGGCGATCACACCGGCCAGCTGCTCGAAGCGGACGCTGCCCGAGGCGCCGTAGACCAGGGCGGTGCCGTAGAGCAGGAAGGCGGAGGCGAAGGCGCCCAGCAGGAAGTACTTGAGGGCACCCTCTCCGGTCCGCACATCCCCCCGGTTCAGGCCGACCAGCACGTAGGCGCTCAGGCTCATCGTCTCGAGCCCGATGATCAGGGTCACCAGGTCGCCGGCCGAGACCATAGCCATCATGCCGACCACGGAGAGCAAGAGCAGGGACCAGTACTCGCCCGGGAAGCGTCCGCGCCGCTTCTCCCAGGCCAGAGTGAGCACGATCGTGACCGCGGCCACGCCGGTCACCAGCAGGTAGAAGAAGAGGGCGTAGTCGTCCAGCCGCCAGGCGCCGTCGAAGGCGGAGATCACGCTCCCCCACAGCAGCAGCGAAGAGACCATGGTGGCGACCAGACCCGTCAGGGCGAGCAGCGGCACGAGCCGGCTCCCCGGCCGGGCCAGCAGGTCGGCGACCACCACCACCGCGATCGACCCCAGCAGGACCAGGACGGGGAGGAGCGCGATCCACCAGCCCGGGAGGATGGACATCAGGGCGCCTCCCCGGTCGGTGCCACCGGAGCGGCGGTCGTGGTGGACGATCCCTCAGCGGGGGAGGGGGGGAGAGGTGGCGGCTCGCCCCGTACCGTCGCCATGTGCGCGGCCAGCTGCCGGGCGAAGGGTTCCACGGTGCGCAGGAAGGGCCGGGGGTAGAGCCCGATCCAGACGATCAGGATCACCAGCGGCACCATGGTCAGCACCTCGCGCAGGTCGAGGTCTTTCAGCCCGCGGTTCTCCTCACGGGTGAGCGGGCCCCAGAGGACCCCCCGCAGCAGCCGCAGCAGGTAGAGGGCGGCCACCACGACCCCGGGGACGGCCAGCACGGCCAGCACGGGCGCGGTCCGGAAGGTCCCCAGCAGGATCAGGAACTCCCCCACGAACCCGTTCAGGCCGGGCAGTCCGGCCGAAGAGAAGGCAACCAGGAGGAGGAAAGCGGCATATACGGGCATGACCTTGGCCAGGCCGCCGAACTCGTCGATGTCCCGGGTGTGCCGGCGCTCGTAGATGAAGCCGACCAGCAGGAAGAGGGCGCCGGTGGAGAGCCCGTGGTTGACCATCTGGAGGATGCTCCCGGCGATCCCCTCGGCCCGGAAGGAGAAACTCCCCAGCACCACGAAACCCAGGTGGGCCACCGAGGAGTAGGCCACCAGGCTCTTGATGTCCTTCTGCACCCAGGCGACCAGGCCGCCGTAGAGGATGCCGATCACGGCCAGTGTGCCCATCCAGGGCAGCGCCAGCGAGGCGGCCACCGGGAAGAAGGGGATGGAGAAACGGAGCAGACCATAGGTCCCCATCTTCAGCAGCACCCCGGCCAGGATGACCGAACCCGCCGTGGGCGCCTCGACATGGGCGTCGGGGAGCCAGGTATGGAAGGGCCACAGGGGCACCTTGATGGCGAAGGCGAGGGTGAAGGCCAAGAAGAGTCCGGTCTGCGCCCCGGCCGGCACCATGAAGCGCTCCAGCAGGCTAAGGTCGAACGTATAGGTGCCGGTGGCCCGCCCGTGCAGGGAGTAGAGGATCAGCAGGGCGACCAGCATGAGCAGGGAGCCGACCAGCGTGTAGATGATGAACTTCACCGCCGCGAAGATCCGGCGCGGCCCTCCCCAGACCCCGATGATGAGGTACATCGGGATCAGCATGGCTTCCCAGTAGACGTAGAAGAGGAGCAGGTCGCGGGCGGCGAAGACGCCCAGCATCCCCGCCTCCAGCAGCAGCATCGAGACCAGGTAGCCCTTCAGTTTCTCCCGCACCGTATTCCAGGTACCCACCAGGGCCACCGGAGTGAGCAGGGCGGTCAGGGCGAACAACAGCACGCTCAAGCCGTCCAGTCCGACGTGCCACCAGGCGCCGATCGAGGGGATCCAGGGGGACCGCTGCACGAACTGGAACCCGGGCTCGGCGGGATCAAAACCCAGCCAGAGCACCACCGAGAGGAGGAAGACCACTCCGCCGAGGAGGACCGCGGTCCCCTTGAGCAGCCCGGTGCGGTCGCGCGGGAGCACGGCCAGCAGGAGGGCGCCGGCCAGCGGCAGGAGCAGGGTGAAGGTCAGCAGGTTCATCCGCACGGCCCTCTCACACGATCACCCAGAGCAGGATCAGAATGGCGCCGGCCGCCAGCGCCAGGGCGTACTCCCCCACATGTCCCCGTTGCAGTCCACCGGTCCGGCCGGCCGCCCAGAGCGTGGTCTCCCCGGTGCCGTGGACGACCCCGTCGATGCCGGCCACGTCGAAGGCCCGGTAGAGCCACTTGCTGGCGTTCCTGAGCGGGCTGGAGATGAAGAGGAAGTAGAACTCATCGAAGTAGTACTTCTGCCGGAGCACCTTCCAGAGGCCGGGGATCCGGGTGGCCGGCACCTCCGGCAGCGGTTCGGGACGGGCATACCAGCGCCGGGCCAGCCACAGGCCGGCCAGCGCCAGCACCACCGAGAGGGCCATGAGGGCGAGCTGGAAGCCGGCGCCCCCCCCGGCGGCCTCCCCGTGGGCGGCGGCGTGGGGGCTCCCGGACAGCGCGCTCCCGACCCACTCCTGGAACCAGGCCCCACCCCCCAGCACTCGGGGGAGCCCCAGGAATCCCCCCAGCGTGGCCAGCACCGCCAGGGCGGCCAGCGGGAGGGTCATCACGGGGGGGGATTCATGGGGATGTACCCGCTCCGGGAAGCGGCTGGGACCGTGGAAGGTCAGGTAGATCAACCGGAAACTGTAGAGACCGGTCAGCACCGCGGTGAGCGCTCCGACCCCCCAGAGGACCGGGTTGCCGAAGGGCCCCGCCCAGGCTTCGTAGAGGATCTCGTCCTTACTGAAGAAACCGGCGAAGAGGGGGATCCCGGCCAGCGCCAGAGCGCCGGCCAGCATGGTCAGCCAGGTCACGGGCAGGGCCTGGCGCAGCCCCCCCATCTCGCGCAGGTCCTGCCGGTCGCCCAGGGCGTGGATGACCGAACCGGCGCCCAGGAAGAGGAGGGCCTTGAAAAAGGCGTGGGTGACAAGGTGGAAGATGCCGACCGCGAACGCCCCCGTCCCCAGGGCCAGGAACATGTAGCCGAGCTGGCTCACCGTGGAGTAGGCCAGCACCCGTTTGATGTCGGTCTGGGCCACCGCGATGGTGCCCGCCATGAGCGCGGTGGTCGCCCCCACCGCGGCGACCAGGTTGAGGGTGATCGGAGCGAGCAGGTAGAGCGGGGACATGCGGGCGACCAGGTAGACCCCGGCGGTGACCATGGTGGCCGCGTGGATGAGGGCGGAGACCGGGGTCGGACCCTCCATCGCGTCGGGGAGCCAGACGTGGAGGGGCAACTGGGCGCTCTTGCCGGTGGCCCCGGCGAAGAGGAGCAGGGTGATCAGCACGGCCAGGCCGCTCCCGCTCCCCAGCACGGTCGGCGCCTGGTAGAGGATGGTGCGGATCTCGAAGGTCCCGAAGGTGGTGAAGAGCAGCAGCAGGGCGACCAGGAAGGCGGCGTCCCCGATCCGGTTGACGATAAAGGCCTTCTGGCCGGCATCGGCGGCGCTGTCCCGCTGGAACCAGAACCCGATCAGCAGGTAGGAGCAGAGGCCCACCCCCTCCCAGCCGATGAAGAGCAGGGGGAGGGAGTCGGAGAGCACGAGCAGGAGCATGGCGAAGGTGAAGAGGTTCAGTTGGGTGAAGAAACGCCCGAAACCCTCATCGCCGTGCATGTACCCGATCGAATAGACGTGGATCAGGAAGGCCACTCCGCTGACGGTCAGGATCATGACCGCCGAGAGGGCATCCAGCCAGAGGGCCGCGTCGATACGCACCGCTCCGGCCGAGATCAACTCGAAGAGCACGACCCGCACCCCTTCACTTCCGGACGTCCGCAATCCCAGCACCGCGACCAGGGCGGCCAGGAAGGCGCCCCCCACCACCGCGGAGGCCACGCCCCCCACCACCCGCTCGGGGAGGCGGCGTCCGGCCGCCAGGCCGAAGAGGACGCCGGCCAGCGGGAGGAGCAGCACGGACAGGAGGGCGATCGCCATCGTCTATCCCCGCATCAGGGTGAGGTCGTCGGTGTCGACGGTCCCGCGCTGGCGGGCCACCTGGACCACCAGGGCGAGTCCCACGGCCGCTTCGGCGGCGGCCACCGCGATGACCAGGAAGGCCAGCACCTGACCGTCCGGGTCGGGGAGGAACCGGCTGAAGGCGACCAGGGCCAGGTTGGCCGCGTTCAGCATCAGCTCCACGCTCATCAGGATCACTACCACGTTGCGGCGCAGCAGCACCCCGGCCACCCCCAGACCGAAGAGCAGGGCGCTCAGCACCAGGTAGCCCTCCAGACCCATCACGACGCCCTCTCCTCCCCGCGATCCATCGGACCCTCCAATTCCAGTCCCGGAGGGGGACGCAGGACCGGCCAGCGCGGGCGGGTGGCCACCAAGGCTCCCACGATGGCCGCCAGCAGGAGCACGCTGAGCAGCTCGAAGGGGATCAGGTATCGGGTCAGCAGGACCCGCCCGCTCCCCTCCACGGTGCCGAAGTCGGCCGGCAGTCCCCCTGCGGGGCCCCCAGCCGGGAGCAGGTGCACCACCGCCAGGGCGGCCAGCAGCAGCCCCATCAGGGTGCCGGTCAGAGCGGCGATCCAGCGACGCAGCGGACGGAGCGAGAAGGGACTCTCCACCCCGACGTTGAGCAGGAAGAGGACGAAGAGGAAGAGGACCATCACCGCGCCGGCGTAGACCATGACCTGGATCAGAGCGAGGAAGGAGGCGCTCAGCCCCAGGTAGAGCAGGGCGAGCACGAACATGACCAGGATAAGGGCGAGCGCGCTCTTGACCGGGTTGCGGTGGAGCACCACGAAGGCGGCTCCGGTCAGGGCGAGGACGGCCAGCAGATAGAAGAGCGGGGCCGGCACGGCACTACTCCGGGAACTTCAACGGGCTACCCTCCGGCTCGAGCAGGCGGTCTTTCCCGTAGATGAAGTGGTCGAGGTCGGTATCGGCGGTTTCCCATTCTCCCTCCAGGTAGATCGCACCGCAGGGACACGCCTCCTGGCACAGCCCGCAGAAGATACACCGCAGCATGTTGATCTCATAGACGCGGGCGTACTTCTCCTCAGCATAGCGGTCACGCTCCCCGGGAGCGGCCTCGGCCGCCTCGATGTGGATGGCGTTGGCCGGGCAGGCGTAGGCGCACAGGAAGCAGGCGGTGCAGCGCTCCCGTCCCTGCTCGTCCCGCTTGAGCACATGCAGGCCCCGGAAAC
This sequence comes from uncultured Gemmatimonadota bacterium, assembly GCA_964519015.1. Taxonomy (GTDB): domain Bacteria; phylum Blakebacterota; class Blakebacteria; order Blakebacterales; family CAYUVJ01; genus CAZFHZ01. The sequence continues at coordinate 18,625 of CAZFHZ010000041.1, forward strand.
GCGGGGCGACCTCGGGACGCTCCTCGGGATAGAGCACGGTCCAGCGGGGGCTGAAGAAGTGACGGATGGTAACCGCCATCCCGCGTACCACCGCCGGCAGGTAGAGCCGCTCCAGCCAGGTCATCTCGCGGCGCCAGCCGTGCTTCGGTCTCGGGATCTTGGAGGCCATGGTCGCCTCACGCTCCCCACAGCAGCAGCACCACGGCGGTCGCGAGCAGGTTGACCAGCCCCAGGGGGAGGAGCGCCTTCCAGCCTAGTCGCATGAGCTGATCGAAACGGAACCGCGGGATCGTCCAGCGGACCCAGATGTAGAGGAAGATGAAGGCGGCCGTCTTGACCGCCATCACCAGCAGGCCGGCCAGGGCATGGAAGGCGGGGTGGCCGGCCAGCAGGCCCAGGCCGGGAAAGTGCCAGCCGCCGAAGTAGAGGGCGACCATCAGGGCGCTGGCCGCGATCATGTGGGCGTACTCGGCCATCTGGAAGAGTCCCAGCTGCATGCTCCCGTACTCGGTCTGGTAGCCCCCGACCAGCTCCTGCTCCGCCTCCGGCAGGTCGAAGGGGATGCGGTGCGACTCGGCGAAGGCGGCGACCAGGAAGAGGATGAAACCGAGCGGCTGCCGCCAGACGTTCCAGGCCCAGAGGGAGGACTGGTCGGCCACGATCGAGGACATGCGCACGGTCCCGGTTACCAGCAGGAGGGCTACTACCGCCAGCCCCATGGCGACCTCGTAGGAGATCATCATGGCTGCAGCGCGCATCCCGCCGAAGATGCTGTACTTGTTGTTGGAGCCCCAGCCGGCGATGATCACGCCGTACACGGCGAAGGAGGCCACGGCCAGGAAGTAGAGGAGCCCGAAGTCGGGGTCGGCCACCTGGAGGGGGATGCGCAATCCCGCCAGCGACAGGTCGGGCCCGAGGGGGATGACCCCGATCAGCACCATCGCCGGCACGAATGAGGCCCACGGGGCGAGCCGGTAGAGGAAGCGGTCGGTGAAGCGGGGGACGAAGTCTTCCTTGAAGAGGAACTTGATGCCGTCGGCCAGCGGCTGGAGCAGTCCCCAGGGGCCGGCCCGGTTGGGACCGGGGCGCCCCTGCATGAACCCGGCGAAGCGCCGTTCGAAGAAGGTGGTATAGGCCACCCCCCCCAGCAGACCCACCAGCACCACCCCGCTCAGGACGATGTCCACCAGAGCATCGAGGCCGGTATAGGGGGCCGTCATGGGTTCCTCTCCTCCAGCCGCATCCCATCGGCCGGGAGGTTCTCCCAGTCGAGCCGGGCGAAGGAGGGCACATCGGCCGACATGGCCCGCCGGATGGCCGCGATCCCCTCCAGCCGGGGGACCGCCCCGGTCCGGGCGGCCAGAGAGGCCAGCACGTCGGCCTCGGGATGCGCCTCCCCCGGCGGTTCGAGGGCGGGGCGGAAACACTGGAGATGACCGTCGCCGTTGATGAAGGTCCCCTCCTTCTCCAGCCAGACCGCACCCGGCAGGACCAGGTCGGCCAGGGCGGAGGTGGCGGTCACCCGGCTGGTCAGCACCGTCAGGTGGCGCAGCCCCGAGAGCGCCCGGCGGCGGGGCTCGTCCAGGTCGGCCCCCAGTACGATCAGGTCTTGCAGCTCCCCGCTGCCGATCCGACCCAGCAGCTCGTCCACCCCGGGAGTCGGGCCCAGCACTTCTTCCACCCCGCGGGTGTTGGGGTTGGGATCCAGTCGGTGGAGGAAGTCGCCCTTCTGTTGCGGGTCGATCCGCCCCGACGGGCCGTACCACACGGCGACCTGCCCGCCCAGCCCGCGCACCAGGTGGCCGAGCAGCCAGGCCTCCTCGCAGGTGGCGGTGGCGGCCACGATCGCTCCCAGTCCGCCCCGGAGGTCCTCCTTGAGGCGGCGTTCCGCCTCGGTCAGGGCGGCCGTCCAGCAGGGCTGGTGGCATTCTTTGTCGCGTCCGAGGACCGGGTGGAGCTGGCGCTCCGACTCGATCCACTCCCAGCCGAAACGGCCGATATCGCACATCCACCAGTCGTTCACCTGCAGGTTGGCGCGGGGACGCAGGCGGGCCACCCGGCCCTGGTAGCGGTCCACCCAGACCGAACAGCCGGTGCTGCAGGCGGCGCAGACCGAAGGGAACGTCTCCAGGTAGAAGGCGCGGGCGCGGTAGAGGAAGGGCCTGGTCACCAGGGCGCCCACCGGGCAGACGTCGGCCAGGCATCCCTGGTAATTGTGGGAGAGGTTGTGCTCGAGGTAGGTCCCCACGTCCACCTCGGCGCCGCGCTCGTAGAGGGCGAACGCCTCGCCGCCCTCCACCTCGCGCAGGAACCGGACGCAGCGGGTGCAGTGGATGCAGCGGTTCATGTACATCTTCAACCGCTCGCTGAACACCTTGACCGGATAGGTGCGCTTGGAGAGCTCGTGTCGCGGCTCGCCCCGGCCGTACTCGAAGGAGTTGTCCTGCAGCATGCACTCCCCCGCCTTGTCGCACCACGGGCAGTCGAGCGGGTGGTTGAGCAGCAGGAACTCCATGACTCCCCGGCGGGCCTCGAGGATCGCCGGGGTGTCTGTCCTGACCGCCATCCCCTCGGCCACCGGCAGGATGCAGGAGGGTTCCAGGCTGTTGCGCCCCTCAATCTGCACCAGGCACATCCGGCAGTTCCCCTCCGGGCTCAGGCCGGGGTGGAAGCAGAAGTAGGGGATCTTGATCCCGTGGCTGAGGGCGGCCTGAAGGATAGTGGTTCCCTTGGGGACCCGCACCGGCACCCCGTCGATGGTGAGCGCGATCTCCTCGGCCGAGGCGGGAAGCCGGACGACGGGGGCTTCCCCCTCGCCCATGTGGGCCTTGAGTGCTTCCTTGCGGCCCCGGATCATGCCGTCCTCACAGTGGCACCGTTGCAGCGCGCCTCGAACTCGGGCCGGAACTTGCGGATGGCCGCGGCTACCGGGCCGGCGGCGGCATCGCCGAAGGCGCAGATGGTGTGCCCGGAGATGTGCCGGGTCACGTCGGCCAGCAGGTCGATGTCGGCGATCGTGCCGGTGCCGGCTGCGATCCCCTCGAGCAGGCGGACCATCCAGCGGCAGCCCTCGCGGCAGGGGGTGCACTGCCCGCAGCTCTCGTGGGCGTAGAAGCGGGCGACGTTGAGCACCACTTCGACGATGTCGTCCCCCTCATCGAGCACCACCGTCCCCCCCGATCCGAGGAAGGTCTTGAGGGCGGCGGCCGACTCGAAATCGATGCTGGCGTCCCGCACCTCGGCCGCGGTCAGCAGCGGGGTGGAGGTCCCCCCCGGGTAGAGCGCCTTGATCGGCCGGCCCCGCGAGGGGCCGCCGGCCAGCCCGTCGATCAGATCGCTCCACGGGAGGCCCATCTCCACTTCGTAGACCCCGGGACGGGCGATCCGTCCGCTGATCGAAAAGAGCCGGGTCCCGGTGCTCTGCGCGGTGCCGTAACCGGCGTACCAGGCGGCGCCGTGGCGCAGGATACCCGGCAGGTTGCTCAGGGTCTCGACGTTGTTGACCACAGTGGGGGCCCCGTAGAGGCCGACGTTGGCCGGGAAGGGGGGGCGGACCCGCGGGTAGCCTCGCTTCCCCTCCAGCGAATTGAGCAGGGCGGTCTCCTCACCGCAGATGTAGGCCCCGGCGCCCAGGAAGAGGGTGATCTCGCACGCCCAGCCGGAACCGAGCACATCACTTCCGGCCAAGGCGGCCGTGCGGGCCTCCTCCAGGCAGGCCTGGAGGCGTTCGGCCTCGCGGACGAACTCACCCCGCAGGTAGATGAAGGCGTAGTGGCTCCGGATCGCCCAGGCGGCGATGAGCACTCCCTCGAGCAGGGCGTGGGGGTTGTGACGCAGCAGCCAGCGATCCTTGAAGGTGCCCGGTTCCCCCTCGTCGGCGTTGCAGACCAGGTAGACGGGACGATCGGTCTGCCTCGGCACGAAGCCCCACTTGACCCCGGCCGGGAAGCCGGCCCCGCCCCGCCCGCGCAGGCCGCTCGCCTTGACCTCGGCGGTGACCGCGTCCGGTTCCATCCCCAGCGCCTTCTTCAGCCCCTCGTAGCCGTGGGACTTCGCCCGGTAGTCGGTCAGGGTGAAGATCCCGGCCAGCACCTCCGGGCTCATCAGGATGGGGGGTCGCCCCTGGCGGGTGCGGAAGCGGTCGGTGTTCATCGCTTCCCTTCCGCGAGGGTCCCCACCGGTCCCCCCGGCACCCCCGAACCTCCGGGAGGGGTGCGTCCTTCCCGCAGGGCGGTCACGACCGCTTCGCACTGCTCCGGCCGGAAGGATTCGAAGTACTCGTCGTCGATCATCACCCCGGGGGGAGTGCCGCAGCAGGCCAGGCACTCCACCGTGCGCAGGGTGATCAGGCCGTCCGGAGTGGTCTGGCCCGGCGCGATGCCCAGCACCCGCTGGAAGCTCGCTACCACTTCCCCGGCCCCGGCCAGAGTGCAGGAGAGGGTCCGGCAGACCCGGATGATGTGCCGCCCCCTGGGTGCGGGGTAGAGGTTGTCGTAGAAGGTCGCCACTCCCGCCACCACCGACTCGGGCAGGCGGAGTTCACTCCCGACCAGGGCGAGGACCTCACGGGGGAGGTGTCCGAACTCATCCTGGGCCAGCTTCAGGAGCGGGATGAGCAGGCTGCGGGGGTCGGGGTACTCCGACCTCAGCTGCGCGATCTTCGCCCGGGTCGGCTCGGAGAAGGTCGGGGGCATCAGCAGTCGAGCTCCCCGGCGATGACGTTCAGGCTCGAGATCACCGCGATGGCATCCGAGATGCTCCCTCCCACCAGCAGGTCACGGATCGCGCTGTAATAGTAGAAGCAGGGCCGGCGCACGTGCACCCGGTAGGGATTCCCTCCACCGTCGCTGACGATGAAGAAACCGAGCTCGCCGTTGGCGGCCTCGGTGCCCCGGTAGTACTCGCCGGCCGGCGGCCTCACCCCGTGCATGATCAGTTTGAAGTGATGGATCATGCTCTCCATCCCGGTGTAGACGTCCTGCTTCGAGGGGAGAGCCACCTTGGGGTCCTCCAGGCGCCACGGCCCGGCCGGGATGTTCTCCACCGCCTGGTCGATTATCCGCAGGCTCTCCAGCATCTCGCGCATCCGCACCGTGTAGCGGTCCCAGCAGTCGCCCCGCTCACCGGTGGGGATGTCGAACTCGAACTCGTCGTAGCAGAGGTAGGGGGTGGCCTTGCGCACATCGTAGGCCACTCCGGTGGCCCGCAGGTTGGGACCGGTGAAACCGCAGGCCAGCGCCCGCTCGGCGGAGATGGCCCCGACCCCACGGGTACGGTCCATGAAGATGCGGTTGCGGGTCAGCACCTTGTCGAAATCGGTGAAGGTCTTCGGGAAACGCCGCAGGAACGCCCGCACGTCGTCCACGAAGTCGGGGGCCAGGTCGTGCTCCAGCCCGCCGATCCGGCCGAAGGTGGTGGTCAGGCGGGCCCCGGTCTGCTTCTCCAGGATCTGGTAGAGCCGCTCCCGCTCCTCGAAGAACCAGAGGAAGCCGGTGAAAGCCCCCAGGTCCACCCCCAGGATGCCCATCGAGATCAGGTGGTCCATGATGCGGGAGAGCTCGACGATGATGGTGCGCACGTACTGTGCGCGCTTGGGCACCTCGAGTCCCATCATCTCCTCGACCGCCACCAGCCAGCCCACGTTGTTCATCGGAGCCGAGACGTAGTTCATCCGGTCGCAGCAGGTCAGGAACTGGGTGTAGGAGTAGACTTCCCCCAGCTTCTCGAACGCCCGGTGGAGGTAGCCGATGTGCGGATCCACATCGACGATTCGTTCTCCTTCGAGGGTCACGATGTTGTGCAGCACCCCGTGCATGGCGGGGTGGTAGGGGCCCAGGTTGAGGACCATGCGGTCCGACTGGGCCTCCTTCTGGTAGAGGTCGGACTCGGGGGGGACCGACTCCCAGTGGAGGGCGCTCGCCTCCATCTCGCGCAGGCGCTCCCGGTCGCTCCGGTGGGTCATGGCCGCGGCCCCCTCATAGCTCGTGCAGTTCCTTCCAGGAGACCAGCGGCTTGTTCCCCTGCATCTCCCCCTGGAGCCGCCGGGCGCGGTCGGGTCCGGTGACCGGGAAGTCCTTGCGCTGGGGATGCCCAGGGTAGTCGTCGGGCATCAGGATGCGGGTCAGATTGGGGTGCCCGGTGAAGGGGATCCCCATCAGATCGAAGACCTCCCGCTCGGCCCAGTCGGCGGCCGGGTACTCCCCGCTCAGGGAGGGGAGGGCGGCTCCGTCGGGGACGTAGGCCTTGACCCGGAGGCGGCGCCCCCGCACCAAGTCGAGGAAATGCCAGACCACGGCGAAGCGTTCCGGCTGCGGCTCCGGGTCCTGCGAATAGTCCACCGCCGTCACATCGAGCAGGAAGGAAAAGGTCACTTCGGGCGTGGCCGCCTTGAGGGCGCGGGCGCTCTCCACGATCGCCCCGGCCCGGATGGTCAGCACGGCCAGGTCGGGCCCGGCCCGCACCTCCAGCAGGTCCTCCCCGATCCGGCTGCGCACCGCCTCGACGGCCGCTTTCTCCCAATCGTACAGGGCGCGGTCGGGCCGGCCGGCCACCGTACCGGGGAGTGCTTCCGGGCCGCTCACCGGTCCTTCTCCCCGTCCAGTCCCGGCACCGGCACCACGATCTTCCCCTCGGCCTGGAGGCGGGCGGCCTGCTCGGCCCGGGTCCGGGCCCACTCCCGGTTGAGCTCCGCCTGGACCTCGCGGCGCACCCACATCCGGGAGGAGTGCCCGACTCCCTCCTTACCCTGGATCTTCTCCTGGAGCAGGAGCAGGGCGTGCAGGAGCATCTCGGGGCGGAGGGGGCAGCCCGGGACGAACACATCCACCGGGATGAAGTCGTCCACCCCCTGCACCACGCTGTAGACGTCGAACATCCCCCCCGAAGAGGCGCACGCCCCCATCGAGATGCACCAGCGGGGCTGCGGCATCTGCTCCCAGATCTTGAGCAGGACCGGTTTGGTCTTCAGGCAGATGGTGCCGATCACGATCAGAAGGTCGGCCTGGCGGGGGCTGAAGGACTGCCGCTCGGCGCCGAACCGGCCCAGGTCGTTCCGGTTGGCCATCACCGACATGTACTCGATCCCGCAGCAGGCGGTGGCGAAGGGGGTCGGCCAGAGACTGTACTTGCGCCCCCAGGCGACCAGGTCGTTCAGCTTGCCGACCAGCACGCTCTCGCCGAACAGGGAAGCTATTCCCATTCCAGGCCTCCCTTGCGCCACAGGAAGACCAGGCCGAGGGTGAGCACGGCCAGGAAGAAGAGCACCTCGAGGAATCCGAACAGACCGAGTTCGCGGAAGAGCACCGCCCAGGGGATGAGGAAGACGGTCTCCACATCGAAAACGATGAAGACCAGGGCGACCAGGTAGAACTTCACCTGCAGCCGGCGCTGGCTGGCGTCGTGGAGAGGGACGCCGCATTCGAAGACGTCGAGCAGATCCCGGGAGGAGCCCCTGGACCCCAGCAGGCGGGGGACGGCCAGCATCCCTCCGCAGATGCCCGTGGCCACGAGAATCAGCAGACCCAGCGCGATGAGGTCGTGGTCGATCATGGGGGCGAATGTACACTCTCCCCTTCGCGAGGCACACCGTCTTTTCACCCCGGCGGGGGCTTCCTGGCGATAACCCGGACCGGTGACGCCGTATTTCCTCTAAACCGCAGCACTCCCTGGCTCGTTCTTTGGATGAGAAGAAGAGAGAAGAAGAGAAGAACCAAAGGCCGGACGCTACGTAGGTGTCTAAAGGGTGCGACGCCGTGCAGTCCCGTTCTCAACGTAACCAGCAAAGGATATGATCGACATGCACCGCTTCCGTACCCTCCCTGTGACGGCCCTGCTGGCGATCCTGCTCGGAGCCGTGGCGCTCCCCGCCGCGACCCGGGCCCAGGTGACCCAGACACCGCCGACCACCCAGGTCCAGGCCCTTCCGGAGACTCCGGTGAACATCTTCACCCAGGCGGACGCCGAACAGGTTCTCAGCCTGGCCGAGACCATCCAGCTGGCCCTCGACCAGTCCTTCAGCGTCTACCAGCTCAAGCAGAACTACCTGCGTTCCGCCTACAGCCTGGAATCCGCCCAGCGGGCCCTGCGCACGAATATCACCTTCGACGGCACCCTGCCCAGCATCCGGCAGGGGATCGACGCCAAGCTGATGCCTTCGGCGACAGGAACTACGCTGGAATACCTGCGTAGCGGCTCCTCAACCGCCTCAGCCGCCTTCAACGTCATCCAGCCGCTCATCACCAACGGCCGGATTACCCTCAGCACCAGCATGTCGGCCAACGATGGCTTCCAGGAACTCACCGGGGACCGACGCACCGATAACCGTTCCTTCCAGCCCAGCGTGGGGATCCGCTACACCCAGCCCCTATTCCAGTACAACGACATCAAGGGGACCCTGCGCACCGCCCAGCTTTCTTTTGAACAACTGAAGAACTCCTACACCCAGGACGAGCTGCAGCGGATCAACCAGGTGACCAACCAGTTCTACCAGCTCTTCCGCCAGCAGCGGACCCTGGAACTGCGG
>CAZFHZ010000042.1:0-16123 GCA_964519015.1 uncultured Gemmatimonadota bacterium
GGTCCCACCACCGGCCAGCTTTTCGGTGGAGGAGCGGATGGGAGAGAGGTTGGAGCCGGTACCGGAGCCGAACTTGAAGAGCATCCCCTCGGTCTTGGCCAGGCCCAGGATCGACTCCATAGTGTCCTCGACCGAGTTGATGAAGCAGGCCGAACACTGCGGGTGCTCCTCGATACCGACGTTGAACCAGACCGGGCTGTTGAAGGCCATCTTCTGGTTGACCAGCAGGTGGATCAATTCCGCCTCGAAGGCCGCCTCATCCTCGGGGGTGGCCAGGTAGTCTCCTTCGCGGGCCCAGCGGGTGATCGTGGTCGCCACCCGGTCGATGAGCTGGCGCACGCTCCGTTCCCGGTCGGCCGCTCCCAGGTGACCGTGGAAGTACTTGGAGACGACGACGTTGGAGGCGAGCTGCGACCAGGCGGCCGGCACCTCCACGTTCTTCTGCTCGAAGATCGTCTCCCCCTTATGGTTGGTGATGACCGCGTCCCGTTCTTCCCAGGCGAGTTCGTCATAGGGGTGGGTACCGGGACGGGTGAAATAGCGATCCAGGCGGATACCCCGGCCGGCGGGCGTGGCGAAACGGCTCTGCTGCAGGCGTTCGTGGCGGGCCTTCGAGGCCTGAAGGCGGACTTCGAAACTCATCGATGGACCTCCCCATGCGGTTGCCGGCGGTGGGCGGTCCGGGCCCGTGCCGCCTCGGTCGGTGTCGCTGGCGGGATGTGAGACCCCCTGCGGCCGGGGTGCGCAGGGCTTCCTCCGGTCCAGGTGGGGCGCCTACTATACCACAAGATGTTGGGCGTTCAAGCTGAAAAACGTACTATAAGTAGGAATCATGAGTCCGATATCCCCTCCACTCCCGGGCCGGCGTCGGCCCCTTGCCGGCGCAGCCGGGGCCCGCCGGGTCCGGATCGGTCGGATGCGCCCCTTATGCTGATGTCCATGCCGCCTTCCCGACCGGACCGCGACCTGCTAGAGGATCCCGCACCGGGCGCCGGCCCGACCGACCCGTCGGCGCTCGTCTCCAGTCTGCTGGCCACCCTGCGCCGTGAGGCGGGCGCCCTGGCGGCCGCCCTCTGGGTGGAGCGGGAAGGGGGACTCTGCCTGGTCGTGGTCGACCCGCCCGGGCTGCCGCTGGCCGAGGTGGTCCCCCACCCCGGGAGCGAGGCGGCTGAGGCGATCGAGGCGGGCGCTTTGCGCCTGGTGACGGTCGCCACGCCCTCCGAGGACCCCCCCCTGCTGCAGGAGCGGATCGGAGCCGCCCGGGTGGCGGTCCTGCCGCTGACCGCCGAGCCGGAAGGACCACCGGGAGCGGTCTGTCTCTACCTGGGCGGGGGAACGCCTCCGGATGCCGACCGCCTCTTCGCCTGGGGACGCTGGGCGAGTCTGCTGGCCGGGCTCCTTCCCGAACTCTCCGCTACACACTCCCCGGAGCGGACACCGGGACGGGCGCTCCCGGAGATGCCTGGACTGGAGGAGCTGGCCGGTGCCCTGGCCCGGCGCGTCTCCGAGCGGCTGGCCGGGGTCCGCCCCGCCCTCCACCAGGCCGGGCGGTTGACGGCCGAGGAGGCACCCGCCCGCCGCTTCCTGCGCTACGCGCTGGAAGGTCTCGATCGCACCGACCTCCTGCTGGAACGGCTCCAGGTCTTCGCCGGCAGCCGGGAACTCCGCATCTGGATCCATGATCCCCGCACCGTGGCCGCCGAGGTGGTGCGCGGCCTGGAGACCGAGCGTCCCCCCCAGGTCCGTCTGAGTGCCCGGCTGGCTGCCGAACTGCCCCGCCCGGCCGGCGACCGGGAACTGATCGTGCGGGCGGTCGGCGAGCTGGTCCGAAACGCGCTGGAGGCCGCCCCCGGCGGGACCGAGGTGGTGCTGGAGGTGGCCTCCGAGGAGGAAGGGATCCGCTACGAAGTACGGGATGAGGGGGCGGGGATGGACCCGGGGGTGCTGCGACGGGCACTCGAGCCCTTCTTCACCACCCGGCGTCCCGACACCCACCTCGGACTCGGGCTGGCCTTCGTGCAGGGGGTGGCCCGCCGCCACGGAGGCTGGCTGACCCTCTCGAGCACCGTTGGGGCCGGCACGGTCGTCCGGCTCTGGCTCCCGCTGCAGCCCGGCGACTGAAGCGTACCGTTCGCTCCGACCGACCTTAGGTTGCCGGTCCCCCCAGCAGCTCCCGCACGACCTTGAGGACCGGCCCCAGGTCTTCCCCCTTGTCGATATGGGCGGCGGCCGCCCACGACCAGAAGAGGTCGCGGTAGCCGGTCGAACGGGACCAGATCACGATCGGCACCGTGGGATGGTCGAGATAGAGCTGGGCGAGCAGCTTCAGCCCGTCCGGCTGTGTTTCCTTCCCGGGAGGGGGGGGAGTCATGAGGTCGAGGATCACCAGGTCGGGGACCTGTTTGCGTATGAAGGCATAGGCGGAGACGGGGTCGAGGATCGCTTCTGCATCATAACCCTGTTCATGCAGCGCCTGCGTCAGGGACCCGGCCGGGTCCGGCTCGCCGTCCACTACCAGAATCAGGGCCATGGCATGTTCCCCACGTGTCCCGAGTCAGGAATTCGGGACACTAAGGCGTTTGGAGCAGTTTCGCCCTCCGCCAGATGGAGATGGCGCCTCCCAGAAGGGCAAGCAGCACCCCGATCCAGAGGAGGCTCATGAGCGGCTTCTCACTGATCTCCACGGTCAGCAGTCCACCGATCGCGCGACCGTCGACCAGGCTGGCGGAGTCGGTCACCAGCAGGCTGACCGTCCCGGCGTCGGCGTTGATCCCCTGCAGCCGGATCATCGCACCGGGCGTGCCGGGGAGGGGCAGCATCCCGGCGTGCCCGTCGCCACCGGGGGTCAGACGCGGCACGATCGTCTCCTCTCCCCCGGCCCAGCGGACCGTGACCCGGGCTCCGACCCCGCCGACCGTAGTCATGCCGCTGCCGCCGGCCCCGTGGCCGCCCATGTCGTAGTTATCGAAGGTCAGGGTCGTCCCGTCGAACTCCTGGCTCTCCCCCTTGCCGAGAGTAACCATCCGCCCCATCCCCGACATCGCCTGGGCGGGGGGGAGGTACTCGGCCGGGGCGACGTAGAGGTCCCCGCCGGGACGGCGCAGGATGTAGGGCTCGGCGCGGGTCATCATCTGACCCGAACCCCACATCTGGTAAAGCCGGGGACGGAGGATCCGCTTGGTCTGCTGCCCGATCCGGGCGATCTCGATGAGCCAGGCCTGCTTCCCGTCCGGTTCCGGTTCGGTCTGCAGGAAGGTCAGGGTGTAGCCCATCGCCTCCACCGGCGTGCGGTAAGGCAGGTCCACCTTCTGCTTCCGGCTGGTGGTGGCCGCCACGATGGCCACCAGCATCAGGGCCACCCCGATGTGGGTCAGGTAGGCGCCGGCCACCCGCCACCCGCCCTGGGTGAGCGAACGTTCGAAGACCACCAGGTTGGCGACCAGGGCGAAGACGCTCCCCCCCGCGAAGAGGGTGAAGAGGGGATCGCGGATCCCGCCCAGCCAGGCCAGCACCATCCCGGCCAGGCCGGCCGCGGCGGCCGAGAAGACGGCGGCCCGGCTGACGTTGACCGAACCCTTCCAGCGCAGCAGCACGCTCAGCCCGATTCCCACTGAGAGGAGCACTCCCAGCGGCAGGGTCGCCCGGCCGTAGTAGGAGACGTCGATGGCCGCCCCCCCCATGCCGAGCAGGCGGGTGATGATCGGTGCCGAAGTGCCCAGGCCGACCAGCAGGGTGGCCAGGCTCAGCACCGAGATGCCGAGGATGATGAGTACTTCGCGGCTCCAGACCGGTTCTTCGACCCCGTCCCCCGGCTGGAAGGTGCGGGCCGCCCGCAGCAGCGCGAAGGCGCTGTAGCCCAGGGTGCCGGCCATCCAGATCCCGACCCCCCACAAGCCCACGTTGTCCTGCCCGAAGGTATGCACACTGGCTCCCTCGAGCACCCCGCTGCGGGTCAGGAAGGTGGCGTAGATAACCAGGCCGAAGGTGACCACGGCCAGCAGTACGTTCGTCTTGGCCAGCTTGCGCCGCGAGCGCTGCAACACCAGACCGTGCAGCATGGCGGTGGCGGTCAGCCAGGGGAGCAGGCTGGCGTTCTCGACCGGGTCCCATCCCCACCACCCCCCCCAGCCCAGGACCTTGTAGGCCCAGAAGGCTCCCATGATGATGCCGGCCCCCAAGGTGAGCCAGCCGATCAGGGTCCAGGGGAGGGCCAGCCGGACCCAGTCGTCGTTGGAGGGCCGTTTCAGACCGGCCAGGGCGAAGGCGAAGGGAGCGGCCAGGGCGGCGTAGCCCAGGAAGGTGGCCGGCGGATGGATGGCCATCCATGGGTCGCGCAGAAGGGGATTGAGGCCCGCCCCGTCGGTCGGGATGCCGTTGGCCATATCGAGCGGGATCAGGGCGAAGGGACGGCTCGCCCAGGTGAGCAGGACCAGCGCCACCATGGTGGGCAGGTAGACCCGCATGACGGGGGCCTCCCACTCCCCCACCCGGAAAGTGAGCGCGTAGGCGATGACCGCTCCCATCACCGCCCAGATCAGGAAGCTCCCCTCCTGACCCGCCCAGAAGGCTGAGATGCGGTAAAGGGCGGGCAGGTCGTTGCTGACGTGAGTGAAGACGTACTCGACCAGGTAGTTGCGGGTCCAGATCAGACGCATGAAGGCGCCTGCGGAGACCAGCAGCGAGAGGCTCCCGATCACCAGGGCGGCCCGGGCCCTGGGCAGGTGGTCCCTGAGGTCCCGGCCGGAGTAGGCGAGGAAGGCCGCGACGTACGCGGCGGCTCCCACCAACAGCGCCAGATTCCCCAGGGTGGGTAGGGTGGCGTTCATACTCACTGCGCTCCTACAGGTGATGGGAGGGCGGCCGCCGGCAGTTGCGGCCGCCCTTCGTTGCGGTCAGAACCCCCGGCGGATACCGAAGGTGAAGAGGTTCGCGTCGTAGTCGTCGAGGTTGTCGGCGACCTGGTTCAGCGAGTACATGCGGAAGTCCACCAGTAGCGTGAAGCCACCGAGGTCCTTGGCTACCCCGACCCGCCGCATGAAGCGGTAGAGAGGCCATTGCCCCGTCGCGCGGTACCAGCTCCCGTCCGCTTCCAGCCGCAGCCCCGTCATCAACTCGTAGCTGGCGGAGCCGATCACCGCGTGGTCGACGTCATGGTAGTCGAAGACCGGCGGCGAAGGGGGCACCGTCTCGCTGATCGGGATCGACATCTCCAGCCGGCCGCGCGAGTAGCTGATCCCGCCCTTCAGATGTTCCAGGAAGGGGGGAGCTTCCAGGTTCAGCCCGATGGTGGTGGTCCGCACGTCCGAGACCACGGTGTTGAAGTAGTAGGAGGCATCGGCACTGTCGTGGCTGTAGTAGCGCATCGCCCGGCCCGCCTTGTAGCCGAGCGAGGCGGTCAGCCACTCCACCGGGTGCAGGTTGAGCACCCCGCGGTGGATGTTCCGGTCGGTCGGGGCCAACCGTGTGTAGGGATCCTCGATGTCGGCCACTTCGAAGGAGTAGCGCAGGGTGAAGTACTTCTGGCGGGTGTAGGAGAACCCGCCCACCCAGTCGGCCGTCACCGTCTCGACCTCGCCGATCGTACCGGGTGCGGTCTCCTCGAAGACGCGGGTCACCGCCGCGCCCCCCAGGTCGAAGGCCACCCCGCGCATCGGCCGCCAGTTCAACCGGCCGAGGTAGCGGGAGGTCGAGAGGGTGGTGCCTACCTCCGTCGTGCTGTCCCAGGTACCGGTGACCTCGAAGTCGGTCTGCCGCAGCGAGAGGTCGGCGCTCAGCCCGAGCGGCAGTGGTACGCCCAGACCGGCATCCAGGACCGTGAAGGTCCGATCGAGGCTGCCGCTGCGGGCGGATGAAGTGGACACCGGGTTCCCGCTGTAATTGAGGCCGTCCTCCAGCTCGGTCAGGGTCTTGTCCACCGTGCCCGCCGACGAGGAGTAGCCCAGGCGCAGGTTCACCGGTCCCAGGGGGGCGGCGATGTTGGCCTTGAGGACCGGCAGACTCCCCTCGTCGTGGATGAAGTGTTCGTAGGCGTCCAGGCTGCTCGGGCTCCCGTCCAGTCCATCACTGGAGCCGTCCAGGAAGGTGCCGTACCGGTTGTCGAGCGAGTAGAGCGAGTAGGAGAGGTCGAGGGCCGCGAAGGCCACCGGGAGCGAGGTCCCTACGGTCAAGACCGTGGAGTTCTCATCCACCGGGCTGAGCGCGGCGTACCGCTCCCGCTCGATGTTCCAGACCGCGTTCTCGGTCCCCTGCCGGCGGTAGCCGTCGTAGCGCACATAAAGGGGGACCGGACCCAGGTCGAGGTCGAGCTGGGCCCAGCGGTTGCGCCGGGTCAGGGCCACCGGGATCCCGGCCAGACCGTACTCCTCCACCTGGGAACCGGTGGTGTGGTAGTACTGCGCGTTGGTCCCGCCGAAGCGGACCCGGAAGGCGTTCCCCTTCAGCCAGCCGTTCAGACTGGAATAGGGGTCCGACCCCCATCCGGCCGCCTCCAGGCCGAAACGCTGCCCGGCCAGGTTTCCTTCCAGCGACAGCCCCATCAGCCGCAGGCCCTGCTGGAAGTTGACGTCCTCCTGGTACTTCGCCTCGTGGTTGGACCCTCCGGAGAGGGAGAGGGTCCGGGCGCCCAGTTCCAGATTCCCGGTCCAGCCGGCCGGCAGCTGGGCCTGCGTGCTCCCGGGGAGGGAGAGCAGGACCGCCAGCAGCAGTCCGGGGAGCGGGGCCGCGTATCGTATCCGGTCGCGCATGGCCGTTCTCCTCCCCCTCATCGCCGGAAAAAGAGGCGATGGGTGTCGCTGCCGTGAATCGCCGCGTGGCAGTTCGTGCAGACCCGGTACCGGTCGTTGGACACATCGTGGAAGGTCGGCACATCGATGTGACAGGAGATGCACAACTCCCGCACCTGCTCGGTCTTGAGCATGAAGCGGTTGGCGCCGCCGTGCGGCTGGTGGCAGGCCACGCATCCCTCGACCGTCCCGGCCGGATGCTGGTAGACGAAGGGACCGCGCATGGCGAAGTGGCAGGTGGTGCACAACTCACCCTGCGACATCGGCCGGGCGAGCATCGCCGGTTCCGGGCTCCCATGGGGGTTGTGGCAGCTCTCGCAGTTCACCACCCCCTGGTTGAGCCGGTGCCGGTCGGCGGCCGCGAACTGCCCCTTCACTGCCGGGTGACAACCGTAGCAGAGGTCGGGGGTCGGCGCCTTGACCAGCCCGTCGGCCACCGGGTTGGCGTGGACCTGGTGACAGCTCGTGCAGGCGGTACCGGCCGCGGCGTGCTGGGAGACGGCCGCCATGGCATGTCCGGCCGTACCGGCATGACAGGCCTGGCAGGCGGCATCGACCGTGGCGGGGTCCTGGAAGTCCTGGACCACCTGGTCGGGGTCCCCCCCCGCGTTGGCATGTTCGTCACCCGGTCCATGGCAGGCCTCGCAGGTGATGTCCCCGCTGGCATGCCCCAGCCGGACCGTGGCCCCGTGGTGGGGGTTGGCCGCGAAGGCTTCGGTCATGTCCTCATGGCACATCAGACAGGTCTCGCTGCCCATGTAGCGGCCCTCGGTCCCGGGCGCCGGCTTCCAGGGGAGCGTGCCCTGCTGGACGGCCCCCGAGGTGGCCGGCCGGAACCCCAGCAGGAGCAGGATCAGGCCGAGGAGGGTGGCCGTCGCGACCGATCCGATACGCCTGGTTCGTCTCATCTCTCTCATGGCGATCAACTACCGGTCGGGGTGAAATCGTCGATGGCATCCTGCAGCAGCTTTTGAATGTACTTGGTGTTGTGCACCCCCAGACTGCCTTCGGATTCGGCCGCTTCGAGCACGAAGAGCGCCCGCTGGTACGATGTGGTGGCCTGGTCGTTCGGGCCGGCGGCGTCGAGTTCGGCACCGAGGGCGTCGATCAGCGCCTGGGTGGCCGTCTGGACTCCGTAGACATCGAAGTCCACCGCCGAGGGGTGGCAGCCCTGGCAGGCCACCAGTTGCGGCGTGAAGGTGTGCCCGGTCCCGGCCGGCTCGAGCTCGCTCACATAGGGCGTCTTGACGACGTGGCAGGCCACGCAGGCTTCTTCGGCCAGCAGCTGAGTGTGCGTCGAGTTCTCATAGGTCTCGCCTGAATACCCGTTCAACCCGCCCCCGAAGTCGAGCTCACCCTGGAAGACCTCCCAGGTGGCGTGATGGAGCGTGCTGCCCGGCTGGGTCCCCTCGGCGTTGTGGCACTTGGCGCAGAGGATGTCGTCCCCCAGGGGAAGCCGGAGCTGGCCGGGGTTGGAGTTGCTGTGGGCCGTGTGGCAGGCCTGGCAGGTGATCGGTTCAGGATCGTCGGGGACGAAGTCCTCCGTCCCGTCTTCCACGAAGGCTTCGAAGGACTGAGCCACGTGGCAGTAGGCGCAGGCGGGGTTGGTGGCCACCATGCCCCCGGCGGCGGCCAACGAGCCGGCGTGGAGCGATTCCCCCCACTCACTGTAGTAGGGATGGTGGGTCCCCTCGTGGCAGGTCCCGCATAATTCGGCCGCCCAGAGCTCGGCATCGTCGGGGCCCTTCACATCGGTCACCGTCCCGGCCATGCTGTTGTGCTGGGAGGCGGGCCCGTGGCAGTCCTCACACTGCACGTCGGACAGGCGGGTGGTGTCGGCGCTGGCCGCCGCCCAGGCGTCGTCGGCTCCGTAGAGTCCGTCGGTGGCGTTCCACCCGGTGGTATGGCAGGGCCGGCAGTACGAGGCGGCGTGCCCGCTGTCGTTGAGCGTGTCCATCGCATGGGCGTGCGCGGTGTTCCGCCACCCGAAGGTGTTGTCGGAGTGGCAGGTCACGCAGCCCGGGAGTTGACGGGTGGCGTCGCCGTAGCCCAGGTAGGCGAGCCCGGCCGCGGTCCCGAGCGGACCGGTCGGCCCCTTGTCCTTCTCACACCCTCCGGCCAGCAGCAGGGGGGCCAGGACCAGGAGCAGGACCGCCGGGAGCCGGATCCTCTGGCTGTTCATACACCCTCCTCGCGTGTACAGAACGGCCCGGGGCGAGCGTCGACCCGGGCCGCGGTACGTCGGATTACTTCTTGGTCGGGTCGGGATGCGCGATCTTGGCCTTCGCCTCCGCGTAGTTGAACGGCTTATAGGTCGGACTCTCCGGGTTGTGGCAGTCGGTGCAGGTCTTCTCGGAGATCTCTATCAGGCCGTTCGCCTTGGACTGGGCCGTATCCCGCATGATCGTGATGGCCTTGTAGGCACTGCCGGGACCGTGGCACGACTCACAGCCCACGCCATCCTCGACCTTATAGGTCGGAGCCTTGCGGGCGGCCGGCAGGGCGGACGCCGTCACATGGCACTTCAGGCAGGCGTCGGCTTTCTGCGGGTCGGCGATCCCCTTGGCCGAGGCGATCTCCTTGGACCTGGCCTCCCCCAGCACGGTGAAGGCCTTGGAGTGGGAACTCTCGCCCCACTTGCCGAAC
The DNA here is from genome assembly GCA_964519015.1 of uncultured Gemmatimonadota bacterium. GTDB lineage: Bacteria > Blakebacterota > Blakebacteria > Blakebacterales > CAYUVJ01 > CAZFHZ01. The sequence goes on from CAZFHZ010000042.1 coordinate 9,429, forward strand.
TGGTTCCCCTTGGCGGGTGACTGGTGGCACATCCGGCAGCCGCCGACCCCGACGTAGTTGTAGTCGGGTGCCGCCTCGGGCCGGCCGGCCCCCAGCAGAAGAACCAGGGGAAGCAGCAGCACGGCCACCGCGGCCGTCCGCACCATATGAGAGTGTTCGCTCCGGAATCCAGGCAGGTTCATGTTCTCCTCCGACGTGCTCCGTTGGCTGGTCTGATCAGTCCTTGAACGCCCCGGCCAGATAGGCCTTCTTCGTGCTGACCGCCTCGGCGAGGTCGACCAGCGACGTGCGACGGAAATAGTCGAGTACCGCCGTGCGGACTCCCTTCCACATGTTGTGAAGAGGGCACGGTTTCTCATCCGAGCACTCCGCCAGTCCCACGGCGCAGTGATCGTAGTTCGACAGATCGTCGAGTGCTTCGACGATGTCGTAGAGCGTGATGTCTCCGGAAGGGCGGGCGAGCGCGAAGCCACCCGTGGGTCCCTTGTAGGAGTCGAGCACACTGGCCTTGGCCAGCGTCTGCATGATCTTGGCCAGGAAGTGGGGGGGCAGGTCCTCCCGCTCGGCCACCTCCTTGATCGGCACGGCTGTGCCCTCGGGCTGCTGAGCCAGGTAGGTCAGTGCCCGGATCGCATATTCGCAGGAACTCGAGTAGATCACTGGTCGGATCAACACCGCCTTGGGCGCCTGTTAGGGATTATTTCGGACCCTCTGGTACGTGTATAATAGGTAGTCTGGACATGGGTCAAGCGCATTTTCGGACTGGTTGGTATTTTTTTCAATCCGGCCACCTCAGCGACCACCTCCCGGGGCACCAGTCGGTACGGTCAGTGTACCGAATGGTACGTCGCGGTCCCTCTCCACCCCGCCCAGGCGACCGTCCGGACACTCCGGCCTGCGGATAATCCCCACTCGGACCGTCACTTGCAGGTTCCGACCAGCAACCGGGAGGGATTGGCACACTCCTTGCGTTCATGAGTGGCTGGGAACGACTTACCCGCGAAGGGAACGGGTCATGAGAGACCGAACCAGCCTATCGAGCTCCCGGACCGGCGGACCTGCGCTCCTCCTCGCTGCCGCCTTGATTCTGGCGGCGCCCCCCATCGGCGGGGTCGGAGCGCAGACCGCCGGTCCGGAACAGATCGAGCAGTGGCTGCAGGAAGCCGCCCAGCTTTACCAACAGCTGCAGCCGGTGGCGCAGCAGCTCGGGGACCGCACCCTCCTGCAGCGGATGGAGACCCTCCACACCCAGTGGGTCGCCGCCCGCGGGCACATGCAGGGACGGCGCTACCAGCAGGCCGGCCAGCTGGCCCGTCAGAACCTGGAGCAGATGCGGGCGCTCTTGACCACCGTGCGCCGCCTCGCCCAGCGCCTCCCGTTCTACAACCGGATGGCCGAGCGCAATCGCGAGTTGCTCCAGCTGCTGCGGCAGCGGATCGGACCCGAGGCGCCCCGGGAAGTCCAGCGCCAGCTCACCCTGACCGCCGATGCGCTCGAGCGGGCCCACAACGCCCGCCAGGAAGGCAACCTGGTGCAGGCCTTCCGGCTCATGGAGCAGTGCGACGCGATGCTCCGGCAGGTGCTCCAGCAGGCTGACCGGGCCGGTCTGGACGGTGATGCGGTCCGGGCCGAGATCGAGGAGACCGATCACCGGCTGGAGGAACTGGCCACCCGGGGGGACCTGACCCCGGCCGCCACCGAGGCCGTCGAGCGCGCCCGCCTTCTCCAGGCCGAGGCCCGCCAGCAGCTCCAGTCCGGGCAGTTCCGCCTCTCCCTGGGACGCACCCTTTCGGCCCGCACCGCGCTCCGGCTGGCCGAGCGTCTGAGCGGCGGCGCCCTCTCGGCCGAGGATGTGGCCACCGCCATCGAGCATGCCCAGGAACTGCGGGAGATGCACGGCGAGCTGGCCGCCCACCCCAACTCCGAGGTCCGCGCCCTCTGGGAGCAGGCCGGCCGCCAGCTCGAACTGGCCCGGCGGCGCCTGGAGGAGGAACGCCTGCCGGCGGCCCTCGAGGCCGCCCAGAGTTCGGCCAAGCTGACCCTGAGTGCCGTCCGCAAGGCCGGCGGGATCCCCCCCTCCGCCACCGACGGGACCACCTGAAGCCCCATGTTTCCGGCCTCCGGCATCCTGCTTCTGACCGGCTCCCTGGCGCTCTGTGCGCCCCAGGGGGAGACGACCGGCCCGGCCACGGCCGGACTCCCGTCCGCCCTGCGGCTGGAGGTGGGCCTGGGGTACGACCTCTTCACCCACTCCTACCGTGTGCTGAGCGCCGACACCTCGACCACCCTGAGCGAGGGGAGCAGCCTGCTCAACGTGGTCTGGAGCCCCTGGCGCGACCTCGGCCGCCAGCTCGAGCTGGGGGACCGCATCTACGCCAGCCGGGAGTACCTGCACAACACCTTCTCCGGTTACTGGAGTTCGATCACCGGTGACGGACTGGCCTGGGCGGCGGATGCCCGCTGGGAACTCAAGCGGTTCAACGACGGCTCGCTCGCCTACGCCAACGACCACGACGCCCTCCAGGCCTCGCTGCGGGGGAGCTGGCGGTGGGACCGCCGCTGGGGGGTGCGGGGGAGCCTGCAGGCGGAGTCCTTCACCTACGACCGCCGGAGCGAGTTCTTCTACGACACCCGCAGCTGGAGCGCTGAGGGTGCCTTCGGTGGCGGGGGGTGGTTCGGTCCCTGGTGGGAACTGGCTGCCCGGGGGGGCGCCCAAGCCGCCCCCGACACCTCGGTGCTCGACCACCGCGACCGCCAGGCCCGGTTGCGGACCGGCTGGGTGTTCGCCGACGCCGGCGAGGTGGCGGCTGAACTCACCTGGTCGCGGCGCGACTACCCCTCGGAGGGGCCCCGTCCCGACCGGGACGCCTTGGGCGTGGAACTCTACGGACGGCTGCGCCCCCTCGAGCATTGGGGAGGCTGGTTCGATCTCTCTCTCGACCACATCGCCTACGCCGAGCAAACCGTGGTCTACAACGACGCCCGGGAACTGCGCCTGGCCGCCGGACCCGCCTGGCACCCGTCGGTGGCGACCGAGGTCCGGCTGGGTCTGGGGGTGGCCGACCGGACCTCCGAGGGTTACTCCGACACCAGTTACGTGGACCTCTTCGGTGTCACCCGGATCGTGGATGCCTGGATCCAGCCCTTCCTCTTCCTGGAGACCACCCTCTTCACCAGTGGCGGTCTCTGGCTGCTGGCGACCGCCGAAGCGGGCCGGAGAGACTACTCCGGCAGCACGGAGTGGGACAGCGACTACTACTATCTCGACCTGGGGGGGAGTGCCGAGGTCCCGCTCCCGGGTGGCCTCGCCCTCCAGCTGATGGTCAGTTTCATGCCCCAGCAGCACCGGGAGCCCGAGGACAACCGAGTGACCAACTACACGTCGGTCGACCTGGTCTGGAGGTTCCGATGAACCCCCGGCCGGGTCGGCCGCAACACCCAAGGAGTACTGCGATGCGAATCCCCATCCACCGCCTGCTGCTCGTGCCGGCGTTCGCCCTGGTCCTGCTGGCGGCCGGTTGCGAGAGCAACCCGACCGAGCTCAGCCAGGACCGGTCGGCCATCGAGAGCATCATCGCCGAGGAGCTTGACTTCTTCACCGCCGACCTCTTCGGAGACGCCTCGAACGATGACCCCGACAACCCGCTGGCGCGGACCCTGGCCGACATCACACCGGTGCGGTTCTTCCGCCAGGTGCTCACCACCGACCGCGACATCACCATCAGCGTCGATGAGACGGCCGACCCGATCCGGGCCGATGTGACCTGGACGGCGGTCTTCGACGGGGTCTTCCATGTTACCGACACCGAGGCCAACACCTGGGACAAGGACTTCAGTGACACGGCGGTGCGCTACGCCACCTTCGAGAAACGGGGCACGGCGACCGAGACGCACCGCGGCTGGCGCCTGACCGAGATCTCGGGGACCGAGGTGGTCTCCAGCCCGGTCAACGTGCAGATCCAGGAGGTGCACATAACCTCCAGCGGCGGCCTCGACGAGACCTTCGACAACGTCAACGACCTGATCGCCCGCGAGGACGTGCTGGCCATCACGGCCGGAGACACCATCATGGTCACGGTGACCACCGGGGACACCACCGACGTCATCATGATGCACTACCCCGCCTTCCTGCAGGCGCAGGGCTCGATGAACCAGCATCACGTGCGCCGGCGTTTCCGTAACAACGGCGACGGTACCTACTCCTGCGGTTTCGTGGCCCACCGTTATGCCTGGGTACGCGGTCAGTTGCGGGAGCAACTCGGCCCGCGGCACTTCACCATCGACGTGCTCAGCCACGGCAGCATCTTCACCGACGATGAACCCTACGATGCCATGAGCTGGGCGATCGTCTACCGGGTGGCGCCGGTGAGCGGACAGTGACCGCCGCGGGAGGCTGACCCCTCCCGTTCTACATCACCGGTGACGACGGGGTCCCGGAGGATGGGGCCGGGACCCCGCCGCTTCACCCTGACCCTCGTTCCCGCCGTCGGCCCCCCCCACCCGCCTCCGATAGCATCCCGGGCTCCCAGCGTATATGCTCAGGGATGTCCCGGTGCGCCGGGACGTCGAATCCGGAGAACCCCGCGTCCGCCGACAGGCTGTGCGGACGCCCAGACCCGATCCCCGATGGGAGCCGCTGATGCGACGCCAACGTATCCTGCTGGTTGTATTCGTACTCTTCTTCCTCATCATCCTGCTGCGGGAGACCGTGGTCGGACTGCTCACCGACATCTGGTGGTTCTCCGCCGTGGGCTTCCTGGGTGTCTTCACCAAGAGCCTGCTCAGCCAAATCGTCCTCTTCCTGGTCTTCGCCCTGGTCTTCCTGCTCTTCTTCTACTGGAACCTGCGGTGGGCGAGCCGCCGGGGCGGTTCCCGCTGGATGGAGTTCTACGCCCACCTGCAGATCCCGCGCGAGGCGCTGGAGCGTTTCCGACGCCTGCTGGTGGTCGCGGTCGCGATCCTCATGGCGACCGCCCTGGGCTCCTGGGCGGCCGACAACTGGCTGCGCATCCTGCAGGCGATGCAGGCCCATTCCTTCGGGGTCACCGACCCGCTCTTCGACCGCGACCTGGGCTTCTACTTCTTCACCCTCCCGGTCCTCGCCTTCCTGAAGAACTGGGCGTTGTGGACCCTGGCGGTGACCGCCGCGGCGGTGCTCCTCCTCTACTATGAGAGCCGGGCACTCGGGGTGGCCTACAACAAGCTCTACGTCAGCCCGCGGGTGCGGCTCCACCTGATCTTCCTGGCCTCCCTCCTCTTCCTGCTGCTGGCCTGGCACTTCCAGCTCCGTAGCTACGAACTGCTCTACTCCGGACGGGGGGTGGTCTTCGGGGCCTCCTACACGGATGTGCATGCCGAACTGCTCGGCTACCGGATCATGATGGGGCTTTCCGTACTCCTCTTCGGGGCCATGGTCTGGGGCCTGTGGCGCAAGCAGGTCACCCTCCCCCTCTATGCTGCAGCGGGCTATATCGCGGCCCTGATCCTGGTCACCGGACTCTTCCCGGCCGCCGTCCAGCAGTTCCTGGTCGAGCCCAACGAGGTCACCCGGGAACAGCCCTACATCGAGCACGCCATCCACTACACACGGTACGGGTACGGCCTGGAGGAGGTGGTCGAATCCGACTTCCCGGCCAGCCTATCGTTGAGCGAGGCCGACATCGCACGCTATCCCGGCACCTTCCGGAACATCCGGCTCTGGGACTGGCGCCCGCTGCGCCAGACCTACAGCCAGCTCCAGGAGATCCGGCTCTACTACCGCTTCATGACCCCCGACGTGGACCGCTACCAGGTCGGCGGCGAGATGCGGCAGGTCCTGCTGGCCCCCCGTGAACTCGACGCCGACCGTCTCCCCGCCCAGGCCAATACCTGGGTCAACCGGCACCTGAAGTACACCCACGGCTACGGGGTAGCCATGAGCCCGGTCAACGAGGTCACCGCCGAGGGGATGCCGGTCTTTTTCCTCAAGGACATCCCCCCCCAGGGAGAGGCGGGGCTCGAAGTGACCCGGCCCGAGGTCTACTACGGCGAGCTGACCGGCGACTACGTGCTGGTGCGCACCACCGAGCAGGAGTTCGACCACGCCCGGGGGGAGGACAACGTCTACTCGACCTACCAGGGCTCGGGGGGGGTGCCGATCGGCAACCTGTGGCGACGGTTCATCTACGCCCTCAAGTACGGCCAGCTGAAGCTGCTCATCAGCGAGTACCCGACCGCCCAGACCCGGCTCATGGAGAACCGGATCGTGCGCGAGCGGGTGCGCAAGATCGCCCCCTTCCTGCGTTACGACCTCGATCCCTACCTGGTGGTGGCCGACGGCCGCCTGATCTGGATCCTCGACGCCTACACGGTGAGCACCCGGATGCCCTACTCCGATCCCTCGCCGGGCGGGGTGAACTACATCCGCAACAGCGTCAAGGTCACCGTGGACGCCTTCGACGGCTCGGTCCGTTTCTACCTGGCCGCCCCCGACCCCATCACCGGCACCCTCGAAGCGGTCTTCCCCGGGCTCTTTCTCCCCTTCTCCGAGATGCCCGAGGCGGTCCGGCGCCACATCCGCTACCCCATCGACCTCTTCGAACTCCAGGCGGACAAGTGGCGGCTCTTCCACATGGATGACCCGCGGGTCTTCTACAACCAGGAGGACCTCTGGATGCGGCCGACGGAGATCTACGCCGGCAACGAGGTCCCGATGG